>DXCN01000049.1 GCA_019115985.1 Candidatus Rothia avicola
GAAGAGCGCGAACTGACCGACGACGAAAAAGCCCTCATCGAAGCGTCCATTACTTACTCCGATAACAACGCAACGATTGAGAGCTACCGTAGGTTTGGGTCTGATGACGGCCAATCTGAGGCCAGCGCTGAATCCCTCAACAAGACATATGAATTGCTGGGTGTAACGGAGACCCGCTCTACGGGAACCTGGGGCGATAACCAAACCTGGGCCGAGGACCAGGTGCGCATCATGCGTGCCATCGTCGATACTGTTGAGTGGGTCAATGCCACCGACGCGCAGTTCCTTCTCGAAAAAATGGTTCCGCTCGACTGGTCACAAACCTGGGGCGTGGGCTCCCAATATGGGCAGACCGTGCTGGGGGAACCTGTCACCGACGTATCGGTTAAAAATGGCTGGATCCAGGAAGATACTGGCGAATGGCATATCAACTCCGTTGGTGTTGTTAGAACCGAAAGTACTACCTACTCCATTGCCTTGTTGAGCAAGGGGTTCGAGGGCCAGCAGGTAGGGTACGAGGTGGCTAGCCAGGCAGTGCAAGCCTACTTTGACCACGCCGGTTAAGCGTGTGGGTTTCTAACCTGATATAGCCAGCGGCCTGAGCTACCGCGCATACCACCACCGGCCCTAAACGTTGAAACTCAAGTGCCCGCAACCTGCGAGCCAGGGTATCAGTTTCAGTGGTGGTGCGGGGGAGCGCTTCGGCACACGGGCACAGTAATTCCTCTGGAAATGCCTCAGCAAAGAGATCTGCTAGATTTACCCGAGACTCTTTCAACACTCTTGCGTTAGCGATGCAGGCCCGAAGCTTAGCTTCGTTCCTCACCCCGATATCGCCCTCAAGGTAGGCACTGATATCATCTTCAGTCATGGCAGCCAAACGGTCGGGTTGAAAATCGTGTAAGGCCCGGTTCAACTCCTCCCGTTTTGCTAGAACCGTAGACCACCACAGGCCGCTTTGAAACACCAGCAGGCAAAGGTGCTCAAAGAGAGCCTCGTTGGTGCGCGGCACGTTCTGCCATTCCCGTTCAAAGTAGGCGCGAGTACGGTCATCTCGTACCCAGGCAGGCTCATCGGGAACACGTGAATCGGTCACTGTGCTGTCTCCTTTGTGCTCATAGCTGCGGACGCCCGCCCCGGTGTCTTAGCGGGGCAGGTGGTATGAGCCTAGAGGGGTAAGGCAGCCGTGCACCAGGGGTGTGAACAAAATCTGTCATGAAAGCTCTTGCCCGCGTCACAGCTTCACCAATTTTCTGCTCTTTACCGTGCAGTAGCAGCACATACGTTATCCACAGGCAACATTTTTCTGGCTCTTAGACCTTTGCTGGTGTAACCCTTGAGACACCCGGTCCACCCACAATTCAAGGAGGAGTCATGACCGACACCGTCACTATCCGAGGCTTTATCGCAACGGCACCTACCCAAAAATTTCTGCCCAACGGCAATATCCCGGTAACGAACTTCCGTATTGCCTCCACACCCCGCTGGTTTGATGCCACCAGCGGCACCTGGAAAGAAGGCACAACCAACTGGTACACCGTCAACTCATTTAGAGCTCTGGCGTATAACAGCGCCCGGAGCCTGCAAGTAGGGCACCCGGTGCTGGTTACCGGACGTCTGCGCGTCAAACAGTTTGAACGGGCGGACGGCTCACCCGGCACCAGCATTGAAGTGGACGCCACCAGCATCGGGCACGACCTCAACTACGGGCTAGCCAATTTTGCCCGTGTTACGGACCGAAAACCGGATGTCGATGAGACCGATCGCAAGTTCAACGAACAGGTAGCCGGGGAACAGAAACTCAACCACGGCTATAGCTCTCTACCAGCTGTTGAAGAAGACCCCCAAGGTAGCCACTCTCCCGAAAAGGGCCATCAGGTTTCTGACCAGGGGCTCACTGAGAAGGTAGCAGGCGATGAGGCTGTTGAGGCTCTGACCAGCTAAAGGGCGGGGCAGGGCAAACTCACACCAAGATTCTTGGCAGATGCCCTGCCCTAAACCCCCTAACAGCTTGACATCAACCGGTAGGCTTAAACGCATGGCAGAATTTATCTACACCATGACCAAAGCCCGCAAAACTGTAGGCGACAAAGTCATCCTTAACGACGTATCAATGTCGTTCTTCCCCGGTGCAAAAATCGGTATGGTCGGCCCCAACGGTGCCGGTAAGTCAACCATCCTGAAAATCATGGCGGGTCTCGATACCCCCTCCAACGGCGAAGCACGACTTTCAGAAGGCTACACCGTGGGCATCCTCATGCAGGAGCCCCCGCTGAACGAAGAAAAGACCGTCCTGGGTAACGTCCAGGAAGGCGTCGGCGAAATCTACGAAAAGATTGTTCGCTACAACGAAATCTCAGAAGAGATGGCCAAGCCCGATGCTGACTTCGACGCGCTCATGGAAGAAATGGGCAAGCTACAGGAAGCCATCGACGCTGCCAACGCCTGGGACATCGACTCCCAGCTGGAACAGGCCATGGACGCCCTGCGCTGCCCTCCCGGCGACTCGCCCGTTACCCACCTCTCCGGTGGTGAACGCCGCCGCGTAGCGCTCTGCAAGCTCCTGCTCCAGAAGCCCGACCTGCTCCTGCTCGATGAGCCCACCAACCACCTAGACGCAGAATCCGTCCTCTGGCTGGAACAGCACCTGCAGTCCTACGAAGGCGCAGTAATCGCTATTACCCACGACCGTTACTTCCTCGATCACGTTGCAGAATGGATCGCAGAAGTAGACCGCGGTAACCTCTACCCCTACGAGGGCAACTACTCCACCTACCTGGACAAGAAGCGTGCCCGCCTTGAAGTTCAGGGTAAGAAGGACGCCAAGCTCGCTAAGCGCCTGGAAGAAGAACTCGAGTGGGTTCGCTCCAACACCAAGGGCCGTCAGGCTAAGTCGAAGGCTCGTCTGGCCCGCTACGAAGAGATGGCTGCAGAGGCTGAGAAGACCCGCAAGCTAGACTTCGAAGAAATCCAGATTCCCCCGGGACCCCGCCTGGGTAACGTCGTCATCGAAGCAGAAAACCTGCAGAAGGGCTTCGACGGACGCTCCCTCATCAACGGTCTTTCCTTCTCCCTGCCCCGTAACGGCATCGTCGGCGTCATCGGCCCCAACGGTGTAGGTAAGTCAACCCTCTTCAAGACCATCGTTGGCCTTGAACCCCTCGACGGTGGCAACCTGAAGATCGGTGAAACCGTCAAGATTTCCTACGTTGACCAGAACCGCGCCAACATCGACCCCGAAAAATCGCTGTGGGAGGTTGTCTCAGACGGCCTGGATTACATCCAGGTAGGCCAGGTAGAAATGCCCTCACGCGCCTATGTCTCAGCCTTCGGCTTCAAGGGCCCCGACCAGCAGAAGAAGGCAGGTGTACTCTCCGGTGGTGAGCGCAACCGCCTCAACCTGGCCCTGACCCTCAAGCAGGGCGGCAACCTGCTGCTGCTCGACGAACCGACCAACGACCTGGACGTCGAAACCCTCACCTCCCTCGAAAATGCCCTGCTGGAATTCCCCGGCTGTGCTGTCGTGGTCTCCCACGACCGCTGGTTCCTCGACAGAGTAGCCACCCACATCCTGGCCTGGGAAGGCACCGACGAACAGCCCGATAACTGGTACTGGTTCGAGGGTAACTTCGAGTCCTACGAGAAGAACAAGATTGAGCGCCTTGGCCCCGAGGCTGCGAAGCCGCACCGCGTGGTTCACCGCAAGTTGACTCGATAAATCAAACTACGTCACTTTGAGTGCGGTGAACGATTCCGCATGATTTTTGGTTCCTCGCGCGCTCGGAAAATCATGCTCCATCACCGCAAGTTAACGCGATAGGCTAGATAAAATCCCTCCCACCTTCACCGGTGGGAGGGATTTTCTTTACCTGTTTACTGATCGCGGTACTCTGGCAACCTAATCATGGCTTCTTGGGTTACGGTAGCTACGTGCAGGCCGTCGCGGGTGAAGACCTTACCCACAGAGAGACCTCGGGAGTCCTGGGCGCTGGGGGACTCCTGAACCAGCAGCAACCACTCATCGGCGCGGGCCAGGCGGTGGAACCATATGGCGTGATCTAGCGAGGCCACCTTCATGCCGGGTTCAAGCCAGGTCTTGCCGTGCTGCCGTAGAACCGGTTCAAGCTGGGTGTAGTCCGATGCGTAGGCCAGGGCAGCTTGATGCAGGGCAGGGTCATCGGGCAAAGCCTCGAAGGTTTTGAACCAGACCATATTGACCGGCTGCTTCTCGTCACTGGGAGTGGCGTACAGCGGGGAAGTCACATGCCTGACGTCGAAGGGGCGGGAGAAGGCAACCTTCTGGGCGATGGGGACCTGTAAGTGCCCCAGCAGGTCAGCTGCGGTGGGCAGACCCTCGGGCGCGGGAACGTCTTGCGGCATACTGGCGCCGTGGTCTGGCCCAGGGGCAGGCACCTGAAAAGAAGCAATACACGAAAAGATTGGTTGCCCGCCCTGGTAGGCCTGTACCCTGCGGGTGGAGAATGACCTGGCGTCGTTGAGGACCTCAGCCCCGTAGGAGAGATCGCCTTCTACATCACCGGGGCGCAGGAAGTAGCCATGCAGGGAGTGCAGAGTTTTACCGTCGACCGTATGGGCCGCAGCCATAACAGCCTGGGCGAGCACCTGCCCGCCGAAAATACGCGGGGATTCCTTGGTGAGGGTCAGGGCGCTAAAGACATGCTCGTGGGCGGACGCTCCACCGGGGGTGAGGTTGAGCATGGCCAGTAATTTTTGGGTAGGGGAGAGACTTTCTGGGGTTGCGTGACTCATAGTTACACTCTCTCACAGGTAGCCCCATTTTTCTCACCCCACTGGAAGTACAACTGAGTTTCTGCGATAGGGTGGTGGGTGACTAGACCGCATAAACTCGTTTGAAAGCTAGTGATATGACCGAGCCAAAACTCTCTGACCACACCGATTACGTTTACCTGCCCGATACTGCAACTGCCCGTGACCTGGCGACCTATCTGATTCGGGCCCGTTCTGTGGACCCCCAGGCTGCCGTCCGCCTGCAGGCTAACGGTGAGGTGCTGGGGGTATCGGTGTGCGTGCTTGCACCTGAAACCCTGCTCGATTCGACGCCCACGGTGATTGGTCTGCGCGCTATCAGACTGGCCCAGCCTACCGAGGTTGATCTCACGGTTGAAGCATCGGCTCTTCTTGACCGGCTTGCCCGTATTGAAGAGGCTGGGCTGGCCCTGGCCCTGCCGCCGGTTACCGTGACCGCCCCCTGGGCCGGGCGTACCGCTCCGCGCAGTGGCTGGGAGAAGAAAGGGTTTTACCTCTCTGACCATGCCCGGGCAACGGCCCAGGAAGGTATTGGCGCGGTAGACGGGGCCTTGCCCGCTAACCCGGGGCACGCGGTGGTGGCAACCGTCCGCTCCCGTATCTGGTCTTCACCCCTACAAGCCCCCGATACGACGGTGAGCCTACCTGCCGGAGCTGCTTTTGCCCTTGAGGTACTCGGGTTCCTGCCTCCGCGGGCTACCGAACCCCTGCCCGTTTTTGCCAGCGGACGCTGGGCCCGTATCTCGGCCCGGGCAGGGCACGTACTGGTCTACTCGGCTGCCTCAGCCTAAAACTAACTACTGGGCCCGGTTCTGCATGGCGTGGGCTGCCCGGTCAAAGTAGGCCCACATTTCGGCATCGTGCAGGGGGGCTAGCTCTAGGGTGTCCATGGCCTCCCTCATATACTTCAGCCAGGTATCGCGTTCTTTGGGTCCAATATAGAAGGGGTTGTGGCGCATGCGCAGACGCGGGTGGCCGCGCTCTGCCTGGTAGGTCTTGGGCCCGCCCCAGTACTGCTCCAAGAACATAAAGAGCCGACGCTCAGCTGGCCCCAGGTCTTCCTCAGGGTACATGGCACGAAATTCCGGGTCAGCTGCCACACGGGAGTAGAACTCGCGGCAGAGCTTTTCAAAAACCGGTCGCCCGCCCACCTGGTAGTAGAAAGAGCGCTCATCGACCGTTTCGGTCGCGGGTGAGGTCTGGACGCTGGCCTCGCCGGGCGCAGATAAGGGGCGGAAGGCTGGGTTGGGTAAATTCATACCCACCAGTCTACTCCCGCCCCTTATCGTCAGCAGTTACCTCATGGCTCAGAGCCTAGCGGTCTGCGGCCTGAACCTTGAGCGCACGAGCCAGGGAGTCGCGTCCTTCTGCTACCTGACGCTTGAGGGCCGCGGCGTCCTCGGGCAGGCCAGCCAGATAGGCCTCGGCCTTGTCCAGAACCTCCTGAGTGTAGAAGCGGGGGAAGAGCCCGCCGATAATCTGGCTTGAAATCTCGTGGGAGCGCTCGCGCCAGACCCCCTCGATAGCCTCGAAGTAGCGGTCGATGTAGGGCTCTGAGAACTCGGGGGCACCGCGGTAGAAGCCGAGAATAGCGGAGCGCTGCACGATGTTGGAAAGCTCGCCGGTTTCCACCACAGCCCGCCAGGTCTCTGCCTTGGCCTCAGCGGTGGGGATAGCAGCCTTGGCGGTAGCAGCTGCCTGCTGGCCGTTGGAAGTGTTGTCCTCAGCCAGGGCAGCGTCAATCTCTGCTGCGGTAAGGCGTCCGCCCGCCGCCAGAGATCCCAGCAGGCTCCAGCGCAGGTCGGTATCAATCTCCAAACCTTCCAGAACGGTAGCACCATCGAGCAGGGCAGCTACAGCATCGAGCTGGTCTGAGGTGTGGGCCAGACGGGCGAAGGTGCCGACCAACTGGAACTGGTTATCAGAACCGGCCTCAGCTGCCTGAGCCAGCTTCCAGATACGGTCAGCGGCCTCAGCTCGAACTTCCTCAGCATGGGCGGGGTTCAGGTAGGCGCGCAGGGTATTTTCGAGGTTGAGAAGCTGGGTGCGGACGGCGGTGGAGTTAGTCTCTGCCCCGATATTGCCCAGAACCAGCTCAACAAACTGGCGGGCGGGCATTTCGGCATCGCGCACGGTATCCCAGAGGGAACCCCAGACCACGCCGCGGGCAACAGATGAGTCAATGGCACCCAGATGGGCAACAGCGGTGGAGCGGGAGCGCTCATCGAGACGAATCTTGGCGTAGGCCAAATCTTCATCGTTCACCAGAATCAAATCGGGGCGCTTGACACCAACGGCCAGGGGCACTTCGGTAACCTCGCCATCCACATCGATTTCTAGGCGGTCGGTGCGGGTGAGCACCTCCCCGTCGAGATTGTAGAAGCCAATAACCAGACGGTGGGGGCGCAGGGTCTCAAAGCCCTCAGCGTAGGTCTGGCGCAGGGCCAGGCGGGTAATGGTGCCGTCCTCTGCCTCTTCGACCTCGGTGGTTAGGGTATTGACCCCGGCGGTCTCCAGCCAGAGCTTAGACCAGGCACGCACGTCGCGTCCGCTCGTCGCCTCCAGCTCATCGAGCAGATCATCGAGCACGGTGTTGCCGTAGGCATGTTTCTCGAAGTAGACCTTGAGAGCGGCCATAAAGTTATCCTGCCCTACCCAGGCCACCAGCTGACGCAGCACAGAAGCGCCCTTAGCGTAGGTGATGCCGTCGAAGTTGACCTGAACATCCTGCAGGTCACGAATCGGGGCAACAATGGGGTGAGTAGAGGAAAGCTGATCCTGGTTGTAGGCCCAGGTCTTCTCAGAGGCCGAGAACGTAGCCCAGGCCTCAGGCGCAAAGCGGGTGTTTTCAGCAGCGGCCAGGGTCGACATAAACTCAGCGAAAGACTCATTGAGCCACAGGTCGTTCCACCACTTCATGGTCACCAGGTCGCCAAACCACATGTGGGCTAGCTCGTGCAAAATGGTGATAGCGCGGCGCTCAACAATCGCCTCGCTCACCTTAGACCGGAAAATGTAGTTCTCTAAGAAGGTCACAGCACCGGCATTCTCCATAGCACCGGCGTTGAACTCGGGCACAAAGAGCTGGTCGTACTTCTCAAAGGGGTAGGGGACTGAGAACTGCTCTTCAAAGAACTCAAAACCCTGGCGGGTGATGTGGAAGACCTCATCGGCATCCAGGTACTCCATCAAGGACTGACGGGCGTAGCAACCCAGCTTCACCTCGCGGCCCTCACTGTTGGTGAGTGAGGAGTGCACACTAGCATAGGGGCCGGCAATAATTGCGGTGATGTAGGACGAGATACGCGGGGTAGGCGCAAAAGCCCACTTCTTGCCGCCCGCCACTTCTTCAACAGAAGTCTCAGGCTGATTAGACACCACTACCCAGTGGGCAGGGGCAGTCACAAGAAACTCAAACTCAGCCTTGAGATCGGGCTGCTCAAAAACCGGGTAAACACGGCGGGAATCAGGAACCTCAAACTGGGAGTAGAGGTACACCTCGCCATCCACCGGATCCACAAAGCGGTGCAAACCCTCACCAGTATTGGTGTAGAGCATATCGGCATCAATCACCAGCTCATTGCTCTTAGCCAACGCCGGCAGGGCAATACGCACACCGTCAGCAGCGGTCACCGGCACCGACTCACCATTGAGTTCAATACTGTGCACCGTATCGGTAATCGCATCGATAAAGGTTTCGCTCCCGGCAACCGCATCAAAACGCACCACCGTACGAGACCCAAAGACCCGCTCACCGCGCGTTAGATCAAGCTCAACCGTGTACGAATGCACACGCTGAACCACAGATGCTCTCTTCTCAGCTTCGGCACGGGTCAAATTCATTCCAGGCATGAGGAATCCTTGTCAATCAAATCTGAAGTTAGAGGCCTGCCCATCTGCACACCACAGAAAACAAACCACGGGGGAGCTGCACGTGACCTACAATCGTATATAGGGCACTACACAGCACATACCTTCCCAATTCTATGTGCTTGCCAGTGATTCACATAACTAAATTTCAGTGCGGTCAACCGGCCCCCACCCACCACGACCAAAGGAGACACCGTGCGTGTACACATCGCAACCGACCACGCAGGCCTAGAACTTAGCCACTACCTCATCGAAGCACTCACCGAGGCCGGCTACGAGATGGTCGACCACGGCCCCGCTGAATACGACGCCCTTGACGACTACCCCAGCTTCTGCATCAATGCGGCGCTCGCCGTCCGCGCAGACCGCGCAGCAGGCTTAGATTCCCTGGGCATTGTGCTGGGTGGCTCCGGCAACGGTGAGCAGATGGCCGCTAACAAGGTTGAAGGCATCCGTGCTGCTCTGGCCTGGAACCACGACACCGCAGCCCTGGCCCGCGAGCACAACAATGCCCAGGTCGTTGCAGTGGGCGGGCGTCAGCACACCAAGGAAGAAGCCCTCGAGATCATTAAGGTCTTCCTTACCACCGAGTGGACCAACGAAGAGCGCCACGCCCGCCGCATCGGTCAGATGGCCGAATACGAGCAGACCGGCACCATCGCCGGCAAGCAGATCGACAGCTACGAGAACTAATGCCAGAAGGGCACTCAATCCACCGCCTGGCCCGCCAGCTCACCGACGTTTTTGCCGGTGCCCAGCTAGCGGTCACCAGCCCCCAGGGAAGATTCACGGACGGCGCCACCCTGCTCGATGGCCATACCTTCGACTCGGCTTTTGCCCACGGCAAGCACCTCTTCGCCCGTTTCTCCAACGAGCTCTACCTCAACGTCCACCTGGGTATCTACGGGGCCTTCACCTTCGGCGGCGACGAGCACTTTACAGGGGCCTCCTCGATTGGTGCTCCCCGCAAAATCGGTGAGCAAGAGGACCACCGGGCCGAACTCTCCGCTGAACCTCCTGCACCCCGGCCGACCACCCGCGTCCGCCTGGTCTCAGAGCACGGCTGGGCAGACCTGGTGGGCCCCACCATCTGCCGAACCCTCACCCCCGAGGAAGTGGGGGAAGTGCGTTCCAAGCTGGGCCCCGACCCCCTCAACAAGGACGCCGATCCGGCCGCCTTCTACGCTGCGGCAGCCAAGAGCAGTCGACCTATCGGTGTAGTTCTCATGGATCAGAAGGCCATCTCGGGGGTAGGAAACATCTTCCGCGCAGAATCCCTCTACCGTACCGGTATCGACCCCTTTACCCCGGCTAAAGAATGCAGCCGCCAGCAGCTTGAAGCCCTCTGGAACGATAACAGGCACCTGCTGGAAATCGGTGTGCGCCTAGGTCGCATCATCACCACCGATCCTGCCGACAGGCCCGGTATCCCGGAAACCGAGGCCTGGCCTGATCACGCTAACTACGTGTACCACCGCCAGGGCCAGACCTGCCCCCGCTGCGGGGCAACTATCGCGCTGGAAGAAGTGGCTGGTCGTAAGCTCTACTGGTGCCCGGGCTGCCAGCACTAGGTCACTAGCCTAGCTGTAGGCTCAGACGAGAAAAGTAGGGTCCCGGTTGTATCACCGGGGCCCTACTTGTTTCTATGTTCTAGCGATCTGCCAGGTCAGAGAGGTTAAAGCCTGTAGTGCCGTCGTTGCACTGTAGACTCACCGGGCCGGTGGTCGTGCAGGTCATGCCCATCCAGCTGATGGACTGCCCCTCGGGCAGCACCGTATTGGTCTTGAACCAGTCGTGGGTGGCAGCCCGGCCGCGGGCCTGAACCGTGCGGGGCTGGGTATCACCGGGCCCCATTGATACCGACTGCAAGACCCAGTTCTTTGAGTCATCGGTCATGCAAAATACCCCGTAGGTCTGCATCAGGCAGGCTACCTGGGGGTCCGGGGTCTGGAAGACAACGGAGGGCTGATCTGCCGCCGCAAAGTTATAGGCTGCAAGGTCAGCCACCGGGGTTCCCGTGACAAGATTGGTGGTTACCAGAGAAACCGGGTCGATGGTAAAGCCATCGTTGACCGGGGGAGTCAGGGTCGTGGCGCTAGGGGACGGTGCTGCGGTTTCAACCGCAGAAGGTGCTGTGCTGGCTGTTTCTCTTGTGGGCTCAGCGGTGGGGCTGGGGCTAGCGCTGGCTGATGGGCTCGGAGCCGCACTACTTGAGACGCTTACCTCTGTTTCTACGGGCACACTGGTGGTTGAGGTGGCGGTCTGGCTGCTCCCGCAGCCTGTTAGTATCAGGACGCCGGTAGCAAGCAGGGCGCAGGCTGGGGCAAAACGAGCGGGGGTGGGTGTTAAAGCCATGGGGGGAGTCAATCTTGTGGTTAAAAGGTGCGGGTGTCTCCTCCCTATCCTAGGGGAAAGACACCCGCTGGCCTACCTCGGTAGGAACACCCTGGGTGAAATCTGACTGAGCTGAGATGGGGCCTTAGCCGCTGAAGTCCTTGGGGTGACCCTCTAACGATAGGGGCCAACGTATATGCTGGTGAAGAGTTAAACGCCATCATGACATCGAAGGGCTACCATGCGCGATACCGGATACTTGCTAGGGCAGGCCAACCTGGTGCTCTTCGACCTAGAGAGCACCCTGCTCGATAGCGATACAGCAACCGCGGTGGGTTTTAACCGGGCTGTTCGGGAGTTTGGTTTTGAGGGAGAGATTGACGACACCCAGAGTTACTTCCAGGCCTGGGCCGATATTCAGCGTGAGGATTTTCAGCGCTATTTGGCCGGTGAGCAGGTTTTTGACGAAAATCGCCTGTTCCGCACGTCAAGTCTCTTGCACCTGATGACGGGGGAGCAACAGAGCGCTGACCGGGTTCAGAAGTTTTTGGCGACCCTACAGGAGGAAACCCGTAAGGCCTGGGCTCCTTTTGCTGAGGTTGATTGGTTTTTTTGAGGAGCTAGGCCACCGGTTTGGGCATCTGCAGGTGGCGGTGCTTTCTAACGGGTCCCAGCTCACTGAGCAGAAGAAGCTCGATGCTATTGGCTTGCACGATACGCCCCTGTTGCTCGCCGGTTTTTCTAGGGAAGCAAAAACGGCCACTCCGAAGAGTGACCGTGAAGCAAGCGGCTGACGGGATGGAAGCACCGGGTGTGAGTGCACGAGCACTCAAGAGGTGCTGGAATGACTTCCGCCAGTTCCGAGCGATAGCGAGCGGCTGACGGGAATCGAACCCGCGTATCAGGCTTGGGAAGCGTGCGCTCTACCATTGAGCTACAGCCGCGTGAGAGGGGATGACGGGAATCGAACCCGCGTAATCAGTTTGGAAGACTGAGGCTTTACCATTAAGCTACATCCCCGAAATGGTTGCCCAGCATTGTGGACGTGTTCCAGTAAACCTGGTCGAACGGGGCCTTGTCAAATCAGGGTGGCGCTGGCGTTTCTCAACACGCCCTGGGCGTAATCGGGGTGCGAGTTAGGTTTTGGGCGGTTGAACCGCTAAACTGGGTGGTGCCTTCCGTGCAAATCGGGGTGTGGCGTAGCTTGGCTAACGCGCCTGCTTTGGGAGCAGGAGATCGCAGGTTCGAATCCTGTCACCCCGACGTGAAATAGAACGACCCGCCGGAAAACGGCGGGTTTTTCTATAGAACGTTATATCTAGCCCCACTCTTTTCCGGGTGGCGGTTCCAATCAAGTTATCAGGAGATCAACGGACGTGAAGACTGCCGTCGAGAAGATCAACCCGACTCTCGCAAAGATTGAGGTCGAGGTTCCCTTCGCTGAGTTCAAGACCTACCTTGACCGTACCTACAAGTCACTGGCTAACCAGATTTCGGTTCCCGGTTTCCGTAAGGGTAAGACCCCTAAGGCTCTCATCGATCAGCGTGCAGGCTTTGACTTTGTTGTTGAGAACGCTCTGAACGATGCTCTGAACAACTTCTACCAGCAGGCCCTGGCTGAGAACGAGCTGACCCCCCTGGCTCAGCCCGAGCTTGACATCGTTTCTAAGCCTGAAGAGGGCAACCGAGAAGCTGACGTGAAGCTGACCATCGAGGTCACCGTCCGCCCCGAGATCGAACTGCCTGACTACTCAGGTATCAAGGTTGAGGTTGCAAGCGTAGAGGTTACCGAAGAAGATGAGCAGAAGGCTCTCGATGCCCTGCGCGGCCGCTTCGGCACCCTGAAGGCTGTTGACCGTCCCGCAGCTGACGAGGACTTCCTGACCATCAACATCGCCGCTGAGATTGACGGCGAAGAGGTTGACGCCGCTAACGACCTGTCCTACCAGGTTGGCTCCGGCACCATGCTGGACGGTCTGGATGAGGCTGTTCTTGGCCTCTCCGCTGGCGAGGATGCCACCTTCGTCACCAAGCTTGCCGGTGGCGAGCACGCAGGTGAAGAAGCAACCGTTAAGGTTGAGGTCACCGCGGTGAAGGAACGCGAGCTGCCCGAGGCTGACGACGACTTCGCTCAGCTGGCTTCAGAGTTCGACACCATCGCTGAACTGAAGGAAGACCTGAAGAAGCAGGCAGCTGATTCCAAGGTTGCCGAGCAGGGTGCAGAAGCACGTGACAAGGTTCTTGACGCCCTGGTTGAACTGGTTGAAATCCCCGTTCCCGAGAAGGTTATTGAAGACCAGCTGGCTCAGCACTTCAACACCCCCGGCCAAGACGATGACCACGACACCGAAGAGCACCGTGCAGAGGTTCGCGAGAACACCGAGCGTGCTTTCAAGAACGAAATCATCCTCGACGCTATTGCTGAGAAGGAAGAAGTTTCTGTCGAGCAGGCTGAACTCATCGACTACATCATCACCATGAGTCAGCAGTACGGCATGGATCCCAACCAGTTCGCTCAGATGCTCGACGGCTCAGGCCAGTCCGGCATGATTGTTGGCGAGGTTCGCCGTTCAAAGGCTCTGGCAGCTGTTCTGGCTCAGGCTGAGGTTAAGGACGCCGACGGCAATGCCGTTGACCTCTCCTCCTTCCTGGGTGAGACCGCAGGCGCCGAATAAGTTTTTGCCTCTTGAGGCTCTAAAACTTTTCTAGCTCAAGCCCCCCGCAAGACCCTGATTGGGTTCTTGCGGGGGCTTTGTGCTGCCTGCGGGGAAAACCCGTGGGAAAGGGCGGACGCAGGCGCTGACATCCGCTGCCTAAAAGAGGATGACCTGGGTGATTAGAAGTCAAATACGGTAAATAAGTTAAAAAATATTTCGCAATAGTGGTTTCTGGGTTGATAAGTAAGGTGGGGCTAACTAATCTTAGGTAAGTCAAGCCTTACAAGATGTTGAGGCTTACCAAGTACACACCACTAACAGATATAGGAAAACCCGTGAAGGCCAACCGTATCTCCCTGCTCGCAGCCACCTCCGTTGTAGCAATGGCGCTCGCCGCCTGTGGCGCGGGCACCACCGACGCGTCCTCCGAATCCAGCGCCTCCACCTCAGCTTCTGCCAGCCAGTCAGCTGGCACCGTTACTGTCACCGATAACTACGGTGAGGTCACCGTGACCGTTCCCCCTCAGAAGGTCGCCGCAACCGATAACCGCACCTTTGAGGTTCTCGAGTCCTGGGGTATCGACCTGGTTGCAGCCCCCATCGTCCTGATTCCTGCAACCGTTGAGACCTACAAGAACAACTCCTCCATTACCGATATCGGAACCCACCGTGAGCCCAACCTTGAACTGCTCGCTGCTGAAGAGCCCGACCTGATTGTCAACGGTCAGCGCTTCTCCCAGCACTACGACGCCATCAAGGAACTGAACCCCCAGGCAGCCATCCTCGAACTTGAACCCCGCGAGGGCCAACCCTTTGACGAAGAGCTCAAGCGCCAGGTCACCGTACTGGGCGAGGTCTTCGGCAAGCAGGCTGAAGCCGACAAGCTCATCGCAGACTTCGACGCCGCTCTAGCCCGCGCTAAGGCCGCCTATGACGGCGAATCCACCGTTATGGCCGTCAACGTCTCCGGCGGCGAAATTGGCTACATTGCCCCCTCTATCGGTCGCACCTACGGCCCGGTCTTCGACATGCTGGGCCTCAAGCCCGCCCTCGAAGTTGAAGGCTCATCTGACAACCATCAGGGCGACGATATCTCGGTCGAAGCCATTGCAGAAGCCAACCCCGACTGGCTGCTGGTTCTTGACCGCGATGCTGGCACCAGCACCGACGAAGGTTCACCCGCTGCTGCAGACGTCATTGCCGGTAGCTCAGCCCTGGCCAACGTCACCGCAATCGCCAAGAACCAGATTGCCTACGCTCCGGCTGATACCTACACCAACGAATCCATCATCACCTACACCGAGATCCTCAACGATCTTGCCGATAGGTTCGAAGCCGCCAAGTAAGGCACCGGCTGAGACCCTATAACCGATGAAAAAGGAGTCATCCTGCCCTTGCGGCGGGGTGACTCCTTGAGGGCTTTTATGACGACCACCGAAACCACCCGAGTTAGCCGCACCAGGAACTCCCTGGTCAGCGGCAAATTCCTGCTAGCCAGCCTGGGAATTGTTGCCCTGCTTGTGCTCTCTTTGTTCACGGGGGAGTACGACATCTTCAACAAGGCTGATGGCGCTGCCATGTTTGCTATTACCCGCATACCTCGAACCATTGCTCTGGTGCTTGCCGGGGCGGCCATGGCCATGTGTGGGTTGGTGATGCAGATGCTGACCCAGAACAAGTTCGTGGAACCCACCACCACCGGCACCACCGAATGGGCGAGCCTGGGCCTGCTCTTTATGCTCTACTTCTTCCCGGCAGCAAATCTCTTGCAACAGATGACAGCGGCAATCGTCTTTGCTTTTATCGGGTCGATGGTCTTCTTCCTCTTCCTGCGCAGGGTTTCACTCAGGTCATCCCTGATTGTTCCCATCGTGGGCATGATGCTGGGTGCCGTTGTTTCGGCCTTCACCACCTTCTTCGCCCTCCAGACCAACCTGCTACAGAACCTCGGTGTGTGGTTCGCGGGCAGCTTTACGTCTGTGATTAAGGGGCAGTACGAGGTGCTTTGGCTAGTGCTCTTGGTTGTTGCTGTGATTTTCTGGTACGCCGACCGCCTGACCGTCGCCGGTCTGGGCCAGGAATTTGCCACGAACGTAGGGCTCAACTACGCCCAGATTATGCTGGTAGGCACCGCCCTAATTGCTATTGCCACCGGTGTGGTGACGGTGGTGGTCGGGTCCCTGCCCTTCTTGGGACTCATTGTTCCCAACATCGTCAGTATGTTCCGCGGCGATGATTTGCGCTCTAACCTACCCTGGGTTGCCCTGACCGGTATCGGCGTCGTGACGGTTTGCGACCTGATGGGGCGTACTATTATCGCCCCCTTCGAAATCCCGGTGTCGGTGATTCTGGGTATCGTGGGTGCTCTTGTCTTTATCGGTCTGATTGTGAAGGGGCGGCCCCGTGTATCAGCAGGCAAGTAAAGAAAGCCGGGTGGGTGTGTCCGCCCTACCCGAGATGAGCGCCGGTGCGGACGCCCACCCCGCCTCCCGCAGGGCAGGCACCTCCCGTAGCGCTGGGGCTTTCAAGACCCCGGCTGCTGCTCGCACCTACTGGGTGCTCCTGGCAGCACTTGCCGCTGCCGCTGCGCTGGCAGCCTGTGGGCTCTTGGCCTACGCCAACCCCTTTGAGACCGGAACTCCCAAGTGGTGGCTCATTGCTGAGCGCCGCTCCAACGCCCTGATTGCGATGGCTGTAGCCGCTGTCTGCCAGGCTGTGGCAACGGTGGCCTTCCAGACGGTGACCAACAACCGCATTATCACCCCCGGCATTCTGGGCTTTCAGGCCCTCTACGCCGCGATTCACACGGCAACCATCTATTTCGCCGGGGCCGCTGGGCTGATTGCTGCCCGCACCCTCGACACCTTTATTTTCCAGCTGGTCATGATGGTAGCCCTGAGCCTCTTGCTCTACTCCTGGCTGCTGACCGGCAAGCGGGCCAACATGCACGTCATGCTCCTGGTCGGTGTGGTACTGGGTGGGGGACTGGGGTCTGTCTCAACCTTTATGCAGCGCATGCTGACCCCCAGCGAGTTCGACATCCTGACAGCCCGCCTCTTTGCCTCGGTCAACAACGCCGACCCGGCCTACTACCCGGTAGCCCTGCCCCTGGTCATCCTGAGCCTTGCGGTGCTTTACGCAAAATCCCGTACCCTCAATGCCCTCTCCCTGGGCGCACCCACGGCTACTAATCTGGGAATTAACCACCGTCGCGAATCCATTATCGTGCTGGTGATCGTCGCTATCATGATGGCGGTCTCCACCGCCCTGGTCGGCCCGCTGACCTTCCTCGGGTTCTTGGTCGCAACCCTCACCTACCAGTTCGCCGACACCTACGACCACCGCTACCTTTTCCCCATGGCAACCGTGCTCTCCTTTGCCATTCTGGCGGTCTCCTACTTCATCATGAACCACATCTTCTCAGCCCAGGGCGTGGTGGGTATTATCATCGAACTCATCGGTGGCCTCACCTTCCTGATCGTGATTCTTCGAAAGGGCAAACTATGATCACCCTCCACCAGGTTGCTAAAAGCTACTCCGGTGAAACCAAGATCGGCCCGGTCGATGTTCAGCTGCCCGCAGGCGGAATCACCGCCCTGGTCGGCCCTAACGGTGCCGGCAAGTCCACCCTGCTCACCATGGTGGGCCGTCTACTCGATATTGACTCGGGCACCATCGAAATCGGTGGCCTCAATGTAGCTACCACCAAGTCAAAAGAGCTAGCTAAAGTGGTTTCAATCCTGCGCCAGGAAAACCACTTCGTCACTAAACTCACCGTGCGCCAGCTGGTGGGCTTCGGTCGCTTCCCCTACACCGGGGGCCGGCTGACCGCCGAAGACGAAGAGATTATTTCCCGCTACATCGACTTTCTTAATCTCACCGCCCTCGAAAACCGCTACCTCGATGAACTCTCAGGCGGCCAGCGGCAGCGGGCCTACGTAGCCATGGTGCTCTGCCAGGAAACCGACTATGTACTTCTTGATGAGCCCCTCAATAACCTCGATATCTCCCACTCTGTGCAGATGATGCAACACCTGCACAACGCCGCCCGCACCCTGGGCCGCACTATCATCGTGGTGCTACACGACATCAATTTCGCCGCCCGCTACGCCGACTACATCTGCGCTATCAAGGACGGCAAACTGGCCCGCTTCGGAACCGTTGCAGAGATCATGCAAGATGACCTGCTCACCGATATCTTCAACACCCCCATCCAAGTGATTCAGGGGCCCAGTGGCCCCATCGCCTGCTACCACTAAGCCCCGTGCCCGCTCGCTCTTGCCCACAGCATAGCGGGCACATGCCAACAGCGAACTGAGGGGCAAAAGGCAATTTTTGGAGCCTCAAAAGCGATAACCTAAGTGTCAAGCAAATCTTTGGCACCGGCGTCCGCGCGGGTGCTGCAACCGACACAAGGAGCGGAACACATGTCCTTCACCCCTGAAGCACACCAGGCCCCCGCCATGGAAACCCCCATGGGCAGCCAGGACGACTACGTCTACAACCGCCTGCTCAAGGAACGCATCATCTGGCTGGGCTCCGAGGTACGCGACTCCAACGCCAACCGTATCTGCTCCCAGCTCCTGCTGCTCTCAGCTGAAGACCCCGAGGCAGATATCTACCTCTACATCAACTCACCCGGCGGCTCCGTCACCGCGGGCATGGCAATCTACGACACCATGCAGCTGATTCCCAACGACGTTGTTACCGTTGTAACCGGTATGGCAGCTTCCATGGGCCAGTTCCTGCTCACCGCAGGCGCCCCCGGCAAGCGCTACGCCACCCCCAACGCCCGCATCCTCATGCACCAGCCCTCCGGTGGCATCGGCGGCACCGCCTCCGACATCCGCACCCAGGCCCAGCTGATTCTCGACATGAAGAAGCGCCTGAGCGAAATCACCGCAGAGCGCACCGGCCAGACCGTTGAAACCATCCTGCGCGATAACGACCGCGACAACTGGTTCACCGCCGAAGAAGGCCTTGCCTACGGCTTCTTCGACAAGATTCTCGACAAGATCGGCCCGGCCACCAGCGCCACCGACAAGTAAACCGGCACAGAACTTTTTACAGGAGAAACGAATGATTCACCTTCCTTCATCAACCGCACCTGCCGGTATGCCCACCGACCGCTACGTGCTTCCCAACTTCGAAGAGCGCACCCCCTACGGCTACAAGCGTCAGGACCCCTACGCAAAGCTCTTTGAAGACCGCATCATCTTCCTGGGCGTGCAGGTCGACGACGCCTCAGCCGACGACATCATGGCCCAGCTGCTGGTACTTGAATCCCAGGACCCTGACCGCGACATCACCCTCTACATCAACTCACCCGGTGGCTCCTTCACCGCGATGACTGCGATTTACGACACCATGCAGTACATCCGCCCCGAAATTCAGACCGTCTGCCTGGGCCAGGCTGCCTCAGCTGCCGCCGTTCTTCTGGCAGCCGGTACCCCCGGTAAGCGCCTCGCTCTGCCCAACGCCCGCGTGCTGATCCACCAGCCCGCCCTTTCGGGTCAGCAGGGTGGTCAGGCTTCTGATATCGAGATTCACGCCAACGAGGTGATGCGCATGCGCGAGTGGACCGCCCAGACCCTGGCTCTGCACTCCGGCAAGACCTTCGAAGAAGTCGATAAGTCCATCGAGCGCGATAACATCCTTACCGCTAAAGGCGCCCTGGAGTACGGCATCGTTGACCAGGTGCTTGAATCACGCAAGGCCGTCAAGCCCTCCTTCAACACCGCTGAGAAGCACGACTAAACGCTGCTCACGTTCAGACTCGGTGCGGACGCCGCCTCCCGCCCCACCTGCCCAAAGGCAGGGAAGGGCTGGGGCGGCGTCCTTCTGTCTGCCAGACGGTATAGAAGGAATAGCCCACCCGGGGCGACTGTTAAGCCATAAAGACGTAACCTTGCTTGAACCGTCATATGTTGGGCTAGGCAGGTTTACACGGTAGATTAGGTAGAGGAACCCAAGGAAAGGTAGGGTCTATGGCTCGCCTAGGCGATAGCACCACTCTTCCCAAATGCTCATTTTGTGGGAAGAACCAGCGACAGGTTCGTAAACTGATCGCCGGCCCCAACATTTACATCTGCGATGAATGCGTTGAACTGTGCAACGAGATTCTCGAAGAAGAGCTCGCCGATGTGAAAGATTTGGGTGCCGTTGAAGAGCTCCCCACCCCGCGTGAAATCTTTGACCACATGCAGGAGTACGTGATTGGCCAGGAGGCCGCCAAGCGCGCCCTCGCTGTTGCCGTTTATAACCATTACAAGCGTATTCGGGCCCAGCAGAGCCCTGCCTTTGAGGCCAAGGAGCTCCTGGCTACCGAGGGCGAAGACGTAGAGATTGCCAAGTCTAATATTCTCTTGGTTGGCCCTACCGGCTCAGGTAAGACCTACCTGGCGCAGACCCTGGCCAAGAAACTCAACGTACCTTTTGCCGTTGCTGACGCCACCAGCCTCACCGAGGCCGGCTACGTGGGCGAGGACGTCGAAAACATCCTGCTCAAGCTTATCCAGGCTGCTGATGGTGATATTGAAAAGGCTCAGCGCGGCATTATCTATATCGACGAAATCGATAAGATTTCCCGCAAGGCCGACAACCCCTCCATCACCCGGGACGTATCGGGTGAGGGCGTGCAGCAGGCCCTGCTCAAGATTCTTGAGGGCACCGAGGCGGCTGTGCCCCCGCAGGGTGGGCGGAAGCACCCCCAGCAGGACTTCCTCAAGATTAATACCGCCAATATCCTCTTCATTGTCGCCGGTGCTTTTGCCGGTATCGAGGAGATTGTGGGTGGGCGCGTTGGCCGTAAGGGCATTGGCTTTGGTGCTTCTATTGACCAGGCCGCTAAAGAGAGCGATATTCTCACCAAGCTCATGCCCGAGGACCTGCTCAAATTCGGTCTAATTCCCGAGTTCATTGGCCGTCTGCCCGTGCTGGCCACCCTGGGTAAGCTCACCGAGTCTGACCTCAAGCGGATTCTGACCGAACCTAAGAACGCCCTGGTCAAGCAGTACAAGCGTATGTTTGCCCTCGACGGGGTCGAGCTGATTTTTGAGGACGCCGCCGTGGCAGCTATTGCCCGCCAGGCTGTTGAGCGAGATACCGGGGCCCGCGGTTTGCGATCCATCATGGAGTCGATTCTGCAGCCGGTCATGTTCGATCTACCCAGCCGCTCAGACGTCACCTCGGTCATTATTGACGAGGCTGTTGTAGCGGGGGAGAAGGACCCTATCCTGGTGCTCGAAGCCCCCGAGAAAAAATCTGCCTAAAAGTCTTTCCCGCTGTCGGTTCCTCTGCGCGCTGGCAGCGGGCTCTTGTATCCCACCCCCTGATTGAAAGGACAACCCGTGGCTGAAAACACCGTTGATTTTTGGTTTGACCCTACCTGCCCCTGGTGCTGGATGACCTCCCGCTGGATTAAAGAGGTTGAGACCCAGCGCGATGTTGCCGTCACCTGGCACCCCTTCTCCCTGGCCGTGCTGAACGAGGGCCGCGACCTTGACCCGGGCTACCGCAAGCACATCGACAACACCTGGGGCCCTGCCCGCGTGGCTACCGCCGTGGCAGAACAGTACGGCCAAGAGAAACTTGATGAGCTCTACACCACCCTGGGCAAACAGATTCACCACCAGAAGAATAAAGAGGGCACCTACTTTGAGAAGGCTATCGAAGCTGCCCTGGCTGAGGTGGGTCTTCCTGCCGAACTAGCCCAGGTTGCCTTTACCGAGGAGTACGACGAGCAGATGCGGGCCTCAACCCGTGCAGGTCTAGACTCTGCTGGTGGCGATGACATCGGTGTGCCCCTGATGAGCATCAACGGTGTGACCTTCTTTGGCCCCGTGATGTCACCTGCCCCCACCGGTGAAGAAGCAGCTAAGGTCTTCGACGGCGCTGTGGCCCTGGCCTCTTACCCCGGTTTCTTTGAGATTAAGCGCCCCCGCAACGTCGGCCCGATTTTCAACATTGAAAAATAGTAACTAGTGGGCACTCAACGCCCCTACTGTCGAATACACGATTAGGCCCGGTTCCAGATTGTCTGGAACCGGGCCTAATCTTTTGATGTGCAGCATTGCTGGGGCCGGCTTGCCCCCGAAGGTGGCTAATTTTAGCTTTCTTCTTCGGTAATCAGTACAACGTCAGTGACGGCCAGCTCGCCCTCTGCTTCGGTGAGGGTGAGGTCACGGGCGTTACCTGCTGCCTTGAGGTCGCCGAGACCGCCGCGAATGCGGGTGATGTCTTCGGCGGAACCGGTGATGGTTGCGGTTTCGACCTCGGTGCGCTGCTTGACCTGGGCTTCTGACTTGGCCTTGCGCAGGCCACCCAGGGCAGCCGCTACGGTGGGTAGTACTGCGGGGTCGGCGTCCGCCACGGCAGCGGCGAAGCCGTCGGTGGTGGGCCAGGGAGCGCGGTGCACGGACCCTGCTCGCCACCAGGACCAGATTTCGTCGGTGACGAAGGGTAGGAAGGGGGCGAAGAGGCGCAGCATGGCGTCGAGGGTGGTGGCCAGGGCTGCCAGGACGGAGGCCTGTTCGGCTTCACCGACGTTGCCGTAGGCGCGGTCCTTGATAAGTTCGACGAAGTCGTCGGTGAAGTGCCAGAAGAAGGTCTCTGAGATCTGCAGGGCACGGGCGTACTCGTAGTTCTCAAAGGCGGCGGTGGCTTCTTCAACCAGGGCGGCTAGGCGGGCTAGCAGGGAGCGGTCAAGCTCGTTGGTGAGGACGCCTGTAGCAGCCTGGTCGGTGATGACAGAGTTGGCGGTGGCGCCCAGGCCGAGCACGAACTTGGAGGCGTTCAGCAGCTTGATAGCCAGGCGGCGACCAATCTTCATCTGGGCTTCATCGTAGGCGGTATCGGCACCCAGCTTGGCGCTAGCGGCCCAGTAGCGCACGGCGTCCGAACCGTACTTTTCGAGGACCTCGTTGGGGACCACCACGTTGCCCTTGGACTTGGACATCTTCTTGCGGTCGGGGTCCAGAATCCAGCCGGAAAGGGCGGTGTCGGTCCAGGGCACGGAGTTCTCCAGGGAGTTGGAGCGTACCACGGTGGAGAAGAGCCAGGTGCGGATGATGTCGTGGCCCTGGGGGCGCAGGTCCATGGGGAAGGTGACCTTGTGCAGGTTTTCGTCCACGGCCCAGCCGGTGGCAATCTGCGGGGTCAGAGATGAGGTGGCCCAGGTGTCGAGGACGTCGGGGTCGGCGATGAAGCCGCCGGGCACGCCGCGCTGGTCTTCGGTGTAGCCGGGAGCTGGCTCTGAGGCGGGGTCGACGGGGAGCATCTCTTCACTGGGGATGATGGGCTCGTCGTAGTTGGGTTCGCCGTCGGCGTCGAGCTTGTACCAGATGGGGAAGGGGACGCCGAAGAAGCGCTGGCGGGAAATCAGCCAGTCACCGTTGAGGCCCTCTACCCAGTTTTCGTAGCGGGAGCGCATGAAAGCGGGGTGCCAGGTGATTTCGCGTCCGCGTTCAACCAGGGCGTCGCGACGGTCGGCGTCACGGCCACCGTTGCGGATGTACCACTGGCGGGAGGCCACAATTTCGAGGGGCTTATCGCCCTTCTCGTAAAACTTGACCGGGTGGGTGATGGGCTTGGGGTCGCCGTCCATTTCACCGGCTTCAACCAGCATCTCAACCACGGTCTTCTGGGCGGTGAAGACGGTAGCCCCTGCCATGCGAGCGTAGCGTTCGCGGCCCTCGGCGGAGGTAATCCACTCGGGGACGTCGGTGGCGAAGCGGCCATCGCGGCCGATGAGGGCGCGGGTAGGTAGCTGGAGTTCACGCCACCAGGTGACGTCGGTGGTGTCGCCGAAGGTACAGATCATGGCGATGCCGGCACCCTTGTCGGGCTGGGCCAGGGGGTGGGCCTTGATTTCGACCTCTACACCGAAGAGGGGAGAGGTAACCTTGGTGCCGAAGAGGGGCTTGTAGCGCTCGTCATCGGGGTGGGCTACCAGGGCGACACAGGAAGGCAGGAGCTCGGGACGGGTAGTCTCAATCCAGACCTTCTCACCGTTCTCGCGGTGGAAGGAGATGCGGTGGTAGGCGCCGGGGCGTTCCTTGTCTTCAAGTTCTGCCTGGGCTACAGCGGTACGGAAGGTGACGTCCCACATGGTAGGGGCCTCCGCCATGTAGGCATCGCCGCTAGCTAGGTCATTGAGGAAGGCAAGCTGGGAGACCTTGCGGGAGTGGGCATCAATGGTGCGGTAGGTGTGTGACCAATCCACTGACAGACCCAGGGTGGTGAAGAGCTCTTCGAAGACCTTTTCGTCTTCTACCGCCAGGATTTCACACAGCTCGATGAAGTTCTGGCGGGAGATACGGGGCCAGTCTCGCTGGTTCTTGGCGGGCTTTTCGGGAGCCTTGAAATCGGGGTCGTAGGGGATAGCCGGGTCGCAGAGTACGCCGTAGTAGTTCTGCACGCGGCGTTCGGTGGGCAGGCCGTTGTCGTCCCAGCCCAGGGGGTAGAAGACGTTCTTGCCCTTCATACGCTGGTAGCGGGCGATGACGTCGGTCTGGGTGTAGGAGAACATGTGACCGACGTGCAGGGAGCCGGACGCGGTGGGCGGCGGGGTGTCGATGGAGTAGACCTGCTCGCGGGTGGTGTTGGGGTCGAAAGCGTAGGTCTTGTTGGCGGCCCAGTTCTCGGTGAACTTCTTTTCGAGGCCTTCGAGGCCGGGCTTTGCGGGGACGGTAATGTCTACGGTGTTTTCTGCGGGCGTGTCTGTGCCCTGGTTGATTTCAGCCATGTGGCCTATTCTCTCACGAATAAAAATATGTTGCAGGTTAGGCTAGTGCTATGACTACTACATCACTTCCCGCTAATCCCTTTGCCCCCGATGCCCAGGCCGGTAAGGTCGCCGTAGTGACCGGTGCCTCCTCTGGTATCGGCCGTGCCACCGCCGAACTAATGGCCGCTACCGGCTGGACGGTCTACGCCGTGGCCCGCCGCGCCGAGCGCCTCGAAGAACTTGCCTCACGCACCTCGGTGCGCCCGGTCGTCCTCGATATTACGGACGCCGACGCGGTAGCTGCCCGCGCCCAGGAGATTCTGGGTGAAACCGGCGGCCGTCTTGACGCTCTGGTCAATATCTCCGGCGGTGCTATTGGGGCTGATTCTGTAGCTCAGGCTGACCCCGCTGGCTGGTCGGCCATGTTCGAGCTCAACGTGATTGGCACCCTCAATATGGTCAAGGCCTTCCTGCCCGCCCTGCGCGAGAACGGCCAGGGTACCGTGCTCAACCTGACCTCAACCGCAGCCGAAGCCGGCTATGAAGGGGGAGCGGGCTACAACGCCGCCAAGTTCGGGGAGCGGGCCCTGACCGAGACCCTGCGCCTCGAAGAAGCCGAACACAACGTGCGTGTGATTGAGGTACGCCCCGGCATGGTCCGCACCGAAGAGTTCTCCCGCAACCGCCTGGGCTCCGACGAAGCCGCCGCTAAGGTCTACGCAGGAGTTGAGAAGCCCCTGCTGGCTGAGGACGTCGCCCAGACCGTCACCTTTGCTGTGAATATTCCCCAGCACATCAACCTGGACCACATCACCCTGCGCCCGGTCGCCCAGGCTGCCCAGTACAAGGTCATTCGCCGGCCTGCAGCCTCCTAGCCGGAGCGGGTAGGGGGCGGGGTGAGCCCGCGTCATCTTCTTGAAAACAGCTTGCCAGCATGCTTAGTATAAGAAGAGGGAGCCCACGACGGTAACCAGCCATCAATCAAAGGAGATGATGACCGTGAAGCGCAACCCCCGCACCCGCCCCGCCCTCACCGACAGGCCCGTCTGCTGGCGTCCTGCCCTCGGAATACTGGCTCTTGCGCCCCTCCTGGCCGCCTGTGCCAGTGGCGGTGAAGCTCCAGCGCCGGCCCCGGCTCAGACCTCTGCCCCCGTTTCTACCTCTGCGTCCTCAAGCTCCCCGGTAGCCTCAACACCTGAGGCCCTTGAAGACACCTGCCTAGACCGCTGCACCCACTACGAAACCATTGAAGCTGCCCACCCGGCTCTCGGGCCGGTAGAGATACGTACCTACGGTTGGGACATGAACCCGGGGTCGGCCCCCTCCCAGATGCAGCTGGCCTACGCCGTTTATCAGGACGGCCAGCCTATCGGTTTCTACGAGGGCCTGGGCAATGCCTACGCCTTCATCACTACGCACACCGTGATGGGCAACATGACCTGGAACCTTGCCAGCGGCTCCAACATCGACCGCTACGGCAACATCTACCTGGCAACGGATAGATCCGTGGTCATCCTAGCGCCCACCGACGCCGGGTACAGCCAGGAGGGTACCCTGCCGTCCGCACCGGTAGAGAAACCCAGGTTCGAGATTCAGCCTTTCTTCGACGAGGCTGGTAAGCCCGCTGCCGGTCTGCACCTCGATGCGGACGGGGAAGCCTATCTTGTTCTAGGGCAGGACGACAGCGGAGAAGTGCGGCAGGTCAGCATTACTGGGCCGCTAGGGGAAGAGGGCTCGACCGTTTACACCAGTTGCGCCAGCACTGAGCCCCGCTGCGGTTTCATTGTTGACAGCTAGGTTGTACAGTGGGTGGGGTCAGCCCCATCCACTGTGCTGTATGAGCAGCTCACCGCCCTGGCTGAGGCCCAGACCCCTGGAACCTATGCGGCCGTCACCGAGCCGCTCGTGCTCCCCGGTGACGCCGCCTCTGCTGCGGTTGTCGCTTCGGTTGCCCTGGAGAGGGCTACCGAAGCCTTAGCCGCTCTTAGCGCTTAACCGCTACAGCCTCAAAGGTCTCAGCAGGTTCAACGTAGGCCTGCTGGGACTCAATCAGCTGCAGTTCACGCTGGCCCGAGGCCAGGGTGTTCTTCAGCAGTTCGTAGACGCTGGCGGTGGTGAGTTCCAGGGCTTCCTTCAGGCTCTTACCCGATGCGAAGTGAGAGGCAAACAGGGCCTGGGTAACGTCGCCTGAGCCGTTGGCCTTCATGGGTAGACGCGGGGTAGTAATCAGCCAGGCCTCATCGCCCGAAACAGCCAGCATCTGGATTGAATCCTCGGGGGTTTCGGGGGTGTTCACGCTGGTCACCAGCACGGTCTGGGGGCCAATCTTCTGGGCTGCCGCCACAGAATCGAGAACCTCATCCAGGGTCTTAGGGTCGGTACCGGTCACAAAGCCCAGCTCAAACTGGTTGGGGGTGATGATGTCGGCGTGCTGAATGACGCGGTCACGAATCAGCTCCTGCACCTCGGGGGAGACAAAGCAGCCGCTGGTGGCATTGCCTAACACCGGATCGCAGGAGTAGAGGACATTCGGGTTGGCTGCGCGGGCCTTGGCAACGGCATCGAGGATGGCGTCACCGATGGAAGAGCCACCCTGGTAGCCAGAAATGACCAGGGCGGTGTCGGCCAGACCGCCGCGTTCTTCAATGCCGGTGACAATTTCGCGGACGTCGTCGCCCGAGATCAGCGGGCCGCGCCAGGCACCGTAGCCGGTGTGGTTTGAAAAGAGGACGGTGTTGACGGGCATGACCTCGTGGCCAAGGCGCTGCAGGGGAAAGACGGCGGCTGAATTACCTACATGGCCGTAGGCAACAGCGGACTGAATAGACAAAATACGCATAAATACCATTGTGGCACGCTCCAGGTGCCCCGCGGAACGCACGTTTCATTAGATGACAGATGGGCGTGGCCTAATAGCGCACCCTAGTGCACGACCTGTGACCCGCGCAAACAATTCACCCGAAGAGCTGTTGTGAAAGGAGCGCCATGGCACCCTCACCCGTGAGCTTGAAAAACTTTGGTGTTGGCTCGCCGTCCGCACCGCAACCCTGAGCCCCGAAGAACTCGAAGACAAGTACTTCATGCTGCGTGTGCGCATTGACTCCGGCCAGCTTACCACCGAGCAGACCCGTGTGATCGGTGAAATATCCGAGAATTTGCCCGCGACACCGCTGATGTGACCGACTGCCAGAACGTGCAGCTACACTGGGTACAGGTAGAAGACGTACCCGAAATCTGGCGCCGCCTGGCAGAGGTAGGGCTCGACACCACCGAAGCCTGCGGCGACGTAGGCCGCGTCGGGCGCTCGCTCTGCTTGAGTGCATCACCAGCGAATTGGGTTGGGATAAAAAATAAAAATGTAGTGACACGGGACACGTAGCTTGGTAGTCTGGCTGCAATGTATATACAACCCTTTTGTTGTGGAGGTCACTATGTCCATGCAGTCCTGGAGTCAGGAACCCACTGCTGCCATTGATACGGTGAGCCGACCTGGCGCAGGTAAAGACGCTGTCAAGCTTATTGTCTGCTCGGCGCTCGGCATTTTCATGTTCTTTATCCCCATCACTTATCAGGAAAAGACCAGCATTCCGCTGGACCATCTGGTAACTATCGTCAGATCCCTGCTCGGCCCGGTTGTTCCCTGGCTCCTTCTGGCGCTGATAGCTTTTGGCACCGCTCGCCCCTTTAGTCAGGGGACCTGGCGGGCCAGTACCACCAAAACGATTTTCGCCCTGCTGAACATCGTGGGTTTCATTGCCGCAATCCTGATGATGACCAGCCCGCCCAGTTGGCTTGATCAGCCCGGTGTCGGCCCCTTCCTCTGGGGCACTCTAGTAGGGTCGGTGGGTCTCATCGTGCCTATTGGTGCAATCTTCCTGGGCTTCCTCATCGGGTTCGGGCTCATGGAGTTTGTGGGGGTATTCGTTCGCCCCGTCATGAAACCCCTCTGGAAGACCCCGGGACGCTCAGCCGTGGACGCTGTTGCAAGCTTCGTCGGTTCCTACTCACTGGGCCTATTCTTGACCAACCGCGTCTATAAATCAGGCGGGTACACCGCCAAAGAGGCAGCCATTATTGCCGTAGGCTTCTCAACCGTCTCAGTTACCTTCATGGTGGTTGTAGCTAATGCACTGAGCATCATGGACTACTGGCTGTTGTATTTCTTCACCAGCCTGGTTGTCACCTATCTGGTAACAGCTGTGTTGGTTCGTATTCCACCGCTCTCGCGTATACCCGATGAATACTACCCCGGTGTCACACCTCAGCCTGAAAAAGCTGTTGGCCGCGATAAGTTCAAGGTGGCCTGGGCTCAGGCTCGCGCCACCCTACAGGCATCGCCTGGAATCGCAGCGACCATGTGGCTCAACTTCAAGGACGGTCTGTTGATGGCTTCATCGGTTCTTCCCTCCATCATGTCGGTGGGGCTTATCGGTATTCTGCTGGGCCGCCACACTCCGCTCTTCGACTGGGTCGGCTGGCTGCTTTACCCCTTCACCTGGGTGGCTGGCATAGCAGACCCCGCCGGTGCCGGTAAAGCAGTTGCTCTGGGGTATGTCGAGATGTTCCTTCCCGCCTCGGCAATTGGGCCCGAAGCAGACCTCACCACCCGATTTATTATCGCTGTCGTCTGCGTATCGGCGGTCATCTTCCTCTCGGCAATGGTGCCCTCGATTCTGGCTACAGATATTCCCCTGAAGTTCTGGCAGCTGACGGTAATCTGGTTTGAACGTGTGGTTCTGTCGATTGTACTTACCGCACCGATTGCCCACCTGCTCCTGTAGCACCTGCATCAACCTTAGTATCAAAAAGCCCGCCCTACCTGTATCAGGTGGGGCGGGCGTCCTTGCGCCTAGTTCAGATGTAGGGTCATATCGTGCCAGATGGCACCGCCGTGGGTTGACTCTGAAACCCCGTCAAGCTCAAAGCCGAGTTTCTCATAGAAGCCAATCAGCTCCTTCTTGCAGGTAAGAATCACCCCTGCTCGATGCTGCTCACGGGCCTGTTCCACCAGCTGCTCAATCAGGGCGGACGCATACCCCCGGCCCCGGTAGGTCGGGCGGGTATTGATGCCAAACACCGTCTGGTAAGCCCCGTGTCGGGTATGGGCCTGGGGGCTCTCGTAGAGGTCATCGAAGATAACTGGGGAGTCGGTTACCAGTCCGTCGATAAAGGCAACAACTTCGCCGTCAGCTTCAAGTACCCAGAAGTGCTCCCCAAAAACCTCAAATCTAGCCCGCAGGTCGCTCTCACTCGCTGCTTCGGCCGCCGGGAAGCACTCGGCCTCAATGGCGGCCAGGGTGGGCAGGTCTTCCTGTTGTGCTTGGCGAATCTCAACACGGGCGTCCTGCTGGTGAGCGGCTGCCGCGTCAAGCTCCGCTAGCGGTTGGCCACCCACACCCCAGTTGGTGCGCGGCACCTCGTTCAGGACCACCCACACCGAGCTTTCCTTGGTACCCATCACCCGGGCATAGGTTCGGGTGAGTTCAGCAATCAGCTCGGCCTTTTTCTCATCAGACTGAGTAGACGCGTATGAGACATTAATGAGGGGCATGGTGTTCTCCTGGGTAGTTCTTGCCTCAAGTCTAGCGGCGTCTCAGGAGCGTGTTCATCTTGAGTGTCTACCAGACTCTCATAGTGCTTAGGTCTCAAATGGGCGGTGCAAGAATCTTGTGGACACTAAGCTCAGTAGCGTCATACTGCGTCACGGCTGCACCGTTTTAAACGCGCTCACCGTGCACTGGCGGGTACAGCGCTATCCACAGGAGGTGCCTATCTAGCGAAATTTGCCCGGCTCAGCGCACAATCTGACCATGAAATCTCCAGAAGAAATTGCTTTGGCTGTGCAGACTACACAGGATTTATTCGCACGAGGCGTGAACAAGGACGCCCTCGCCCGCGCAATCGCTCGCGGCGAGTACCAGCGGCTTGGCTATGGAAGCTATATGGAAAGTAGCTTCCACTCTCAGCTTTACCCTAGTCAGCAGTATCTGGCTCGTGTCATCGGGTATGGCAGAAGCAAGCTCAAAACCTCGGTGCTATCCCACCATTCAGCGGCAGCGGTACACGGTATGTGGCTACTGCATATACCGACTGCTATCCATACAGTGGGTCAGGCACACGGCACCCCTTCACCGAGGGTTGTGCGGCATAGAAACAGCCGGTACGAAACCGGGAAAAGTTTGGGTGTGGATGTAACCGCACCGCTCGATACGGTTCTCCACTGCATGAGAGTGATGAAATTCGAAGAGGCACTTGTGCTTGCGGATAGTTCTTTGCGGAAGATTGAGCACCAAAAACTGGCCCAGGCCTTACGGGGGCTGTCTGGGCGTGGTTCTGTGCAGGCTCGCATTATTGCAGATATCGTAAGCCCTCTCAGCGAGTCGCCGGGGGAGAGTTTACTGCGGCTTTTCTTGATGAGGTGTGGTTTGCCTCGGCCTGTTGAGCAGCACGTGATTGGGGTATATGGGCAGCAGTTCAGGGTGGATTTTGCCTGGCCAGATTTCAAGATCATCGTTGAGTTTGATGGGCAGATCAAATACACCCAGTTTGGTGAGCGTGAGGACGTTTTTGGGCGGCAGAACGAACGTGAGGCTCTCTTGCGGGGTCAGGGGTGGGATGTGGTTCGAGTAACGTGGGTTGAGCTTACCCGGCGTCCGCACGAGCTCAAAACCAAGATGGAGCTAGCTTTCAACCGTGCCCGCCGCCTCTAGGGTCCACCAGACTCTCGGAGTCTCCACCAGGGAAATAAGCACTTTGAGAGTCTGGTGGACGCTCGCGGAATAGGGGAGGTGGGCGGACGCCGCCCGCAGGGAGCTGCGACCTGAAGGTGAGGGTAGGGGCGGGGGCAAGAATTGTAATTTAGGTTCCCCTGCTCACCCTGCCAGCTGGCGGCAATCCGCTATCTTGGGGCGGGGCGTCCGCATCTGCACTACATCTTGTGCTCACACGCCTGTAATTCACACCCCGTCCCGGCGGGCGCCTGCCAGAAAAGCAAAAAACCCGTTAGACAGCCATCGCCCCTGCCCCTAAAATAGGTAACAGTTGCAAAGACCCGGCCATCACCGGCGAGCAATCCGGAAGAACAGGTTATACCTGCACACCCCCGTAAATTCGTTGCGACGAGGGGAGTGCGCGGAATAGATATAACCCCAGTAGACCCGGACGGGTAAGCCCGAAACAGCTGTCATGAAGCGACTGATAACCGGTTCGACCCTGCGCTGGGCGCAATCTACCTCATCTCACGAGACGGTAGGTTGCCCCGGCGCAGACCCATGCCCGCCCGCACTTTTTCGGTGCGGCTCGGGGTGGGGTCGGGCCGGTTGACGTAAGCAAGGTGGTACCGCGCAGGTTCCTTACCCGTCGAGCGGACGGGGGAGGGCAGGCGTCCTTGCACCCCAAGTACTAGGCAGACAAGAACCTAAGGGCGCAACCATGACCAACAAGCCTGTTTACCCCAAGGCAAGCGCAAGCGGAGCCAGCTTTGTGGCCGCTTCCCCCTCTTTCCCCGCACTCGAAGAAGCAGTGCTGGACTACTGGAAGAAAGACGGCACTTTTCAAGCCTCCATCGACAATCGTGACGCCGGCGAAAACGGCGCCAACGAGTTCGTTTTCAACGATGGCCCTCCCTTTGCCAACGGCCTACCCCACTACGGCCACCTGCTGACCGGCTACGTCAAGGACCTGGTCGCCCGCTACCAGACCCAGCGCGGCCACAAGGTCGAGCGCCGTTTCGGATGGGACACCCACGGTCTGCCCGCTGAACTTGAAGCCATGAAGCAGCTGGGCATGACCGATAAGCAGCAGATTATCGAGATGGGCATCGACAACTTTAACGACGCTGCCCGTGCCTCGGTGCTCAAGTACACCAAGGAATGGGAAGAGTACGTTACCCGCCAGGCCCGATGGGTGGACTTCGAGAACGACTACAAGACCCTGAACGTGGAGTACATGGAGTCCGTTATCTGGGCCTTCAAACAGCTACACGATAAGGGTCTAACCTACGAGGGCTTCCGCGTGCTGCCCTACTGCTGGAAGGACGAGACCCCGCTGTCCAACCACGAGCTGCGCATGGACGATGACGTCTACAAGGAGCGTCAGGACCCGTCCGTCACCGTGGCTTTCCGCATCACCGATGACGCCACCTTGGCCAAGCACCCCGAGGTTGCCGCCGAACTGGCCGGTGTTGAGGCCCTGGCCTGGACCACCACCCCCTGGACCCTGCCCACCAACCAGGCTCTGGCCGCTGGCCCCGAGATCAGCTATGTTGTCGTGCCCGGCGCTGGTGAGCTAGAAGGACGCCGCTTCCTGCTGGCTGCCGACCTGCTGGGCGAGTATGCCAAGGACCTGGGCTACGGGGAGGCTGAAAAGCCCGCGGACGCCGCCCACGAGGCCGTCCTTGCCACCTACACCGGCACCCAGCTCGAAGGCGTGCGCTACGCACCCCTGTGGGACTACTTCACCGACGCAGAAAAGTTCGGTACCGAGAAGGCCTGGCAGATTCTGGTCGCCGACTACGTGACCACCACCGACGGTACCGGTCTGGTCCACCAGGCGCCTGCCTACGGTGAGGACGACCAGAAGGTCTGTGAGGGGTACGGTATCCCCGTGATTCTGTCCATCGACGAGGGCGCCAAGTTCCTGGACCTCTTCGCCGACTCTTCCCTGGCCGACGGTGCCCCCCTGGCTGAGATTGCCGGCGTCCAGATTTTCGAGGCTAACCGCACCATCATCAACACCCTCAAGGCCGATGGTGTGCTGATCCGCGAGAAGTCCTACGTTCACTCCTACCCCCACTGCTGGCGCTGCCGCACCCCTCTAGTCTATCGTGCCATCACCTCCTGGTACGTGCGTGTAACCGACTTCAAGGGCCGCATGAGCGAGCTGAATGAGGACATCAACTGGATCCCCGAGAACGTCAAGCACGGCCAGTTCGGTAAGTGGGTTGAGAACGCCCGCGACTGGTCCATCTCGCGTAACCGCTTCTGGGGCTCCCCGATCCCGGTCTGGGTCTCAGACGACCCCAACTACCCCCGCACCGACGTCTACGGCTCCCTGGCTGAGCTGGAAGCAGACTTCGGCCGCCTGCCCCTGAACAAGGATGGCGAAGTTGACCTGCACCGCCCCTACATCGACGAGCTGACCCGGCCCAACCCGGACGACCCCACCGGCAAGTCCACCATGCGCCGCGTGGAGGACGTACTGGACGTCTGGTTCGACTCCGGTTCTATGCCCTTCGCTCAGTTCCACTACCCCTTCGATAACAAGGAGTGGTTCGAGGCCCATTACCCGGCAGACTTCATCGTTGAGTACATCGGTCAGACCCGCGGCTGGTTCTATACCATGCACATTCTGGCCACCGCCCTCTTCGACCGCACCGCCTTTGAGAACGTCATTGCCCACGGCATCGTGCTGGGCTCGGACGGTCAGAAGATGTCTAAGTCCCTGCGCAACTACCCGGACGTCTCCGAGGTTCTGGACCGCGACGGTTCTGACGCCATGCGCTGGTTCCTGATGTCATCCCCGATTCTGCGCGGCGGCAACCTGATTGTGACCGAGCAGGGCATCCGCGAGGGCGTCCGCCAGGTCATGCTACCCCTGTGGAACGTCTACCACTTCTTCGCCCTCTACACCAACGCCGCCAACGGCGGTGCAGGCTACGAGGCCAAGCTGGTTACCGAGGCCGAGCACGTGATGGACCGCTTCATCCTGGGTAAGACCCGTCAGCTGGTTGCTAAGGTTACCGAGGCTATGGACGCCTACGACGTCTCAGCCGCTTGTGAGGCCCTGCGCACCTACACTGACGCCCTGACCAACTGGTACGTGCGCCGCTCCCGCGAGCGCTTCTTCAACGAAGATGCCGCGGCCTTCGACGTGCTCTATACCGCCCTGGTGACCTTCGTGAAGATGGCAGCCCCCCTGCTACCCCTAACCACCGAAGAAATTTACCGCGGCCTGACTGGCGAGCGTTCGGTCCACCTGACCGACCTGCCCTCACCTGCGGATTTCAAGGACGAGGCTGAGCTGCTGGCCCTGATGGAAACCACCCGCACCGTGGCCTCAGCTGGCTCTGCCCTGCGTAAGGCCCACAAGCTGCGCGTGCGCCAGCCCCTGGCCGCCCTGACCGTGGCGGTTGCCGGCGGTAAGGACCTGGCCGGTACCTTTGAGTCAATCATCGCTGATGAGCTCAACATCAAGGCCGTTGAGCTTCTGGACGCTGCCGAGGTGGCTCCTGCTGACTTCGGCATCTCCCAGCAGCTCAAGGTCAATGCCCGCGCCGCAGGCCCCCGCCTGGGCAAGCAGGTGCAGGTTGCCATCAAGGCTTCTAAGATCGGGGACTGGAAGGTCACCGAGGACGGCACCCTTGTGGTTGGTGCCGACAACATGGTTCTGGAGCCGGGCGAGTACGAGCTTGAAACCGTGGTCGCAGAAACCGACGGCGCCGCAGAGCGCGCCGTCTCGGTTCTGCCTGGCGGCGGCTTCCTGGTACTCGACACCACCCTCACCGACGAGCTGCGCGCCGAGGGTACTGCCCGCGACGCCGTCCGCGCCATCCAGTCCGAGCGTAAGGACGCCGGCCTGAACGTCGCTGACCGTATTGAGCTGACCATCACTGCTCCTGCCGCTGACCTTGAAGCCCTCAAGAAGCACGAGGAACTGGTGGCAGGTGAGACCCTGGCTGTGGCCGTGACCTACCTCGAGGGCGCTGAATTCTCAGCGACCGTGAAGAAGGCATAAATGACCAAGGACAACATGGAGCTTGACCCCGTGTTTGCCGAGATTGCTGCCGAGGGCGCTCGCGCTGACGACGCCCTCGGCGTAGCCTCGGTCTACGCCGATCTGCTGGCTCGTGCCCCCGAGCATAAGATGGCCCCCCGGCTTGACGCGATGGCCCGCGCCGTGGAAATTCTGGGTGAGCCCAACAAGGCAGCCCCGGTTATCCATATCACCGGCACCAACGGCAAAACCTCAACCGCCCGCATGGTTGAGCGCCTGCTCATGGCACACGACATCCGTGTGGGCCGCTACACCAGCCCCCATATTTCCAAGGTCACCGAGCGGATCTCGATTGACGGGGCGCCCGTGGCAGATTCCACCTTTGTGCGTATCTGGGGCGAGATTCAGCCCTATCTGCAGATCGTGGACGCTGAACTTGAGGCCTCCGGTGCCCCCCGCATCACCTACTTTGAAGCCCTCACCATCCTGGCTTTTGCGATTTTCGCCGATGAGCCGGTGGACGTGATGGTGCTCGAAGTGGGTATTGGGGGCTCCTGGGACGCCACCAACGTCGCTGACGCTACCGTATCGGTGGTCACCCCCATCGGCCTGGACCACACCGACATGCTGGGGGAGACCCTCGCCGAGATCGCCGGTGAGAAGGCAGGGATTATTAAGGACGGCGGCTTCCTCATCTCCGCCGTCCAGGACCCGTCCGTCGCCCAGGTCCTACTCGAAGCCGCTCGTGCCCACAACGCCGACTACCGCTTTGAAGGCGTAGAGTTTGGCGCTGTTGACCGCACCGCCGGTGTGGGCGGTCAGCTGCTCACCATCCAGGGGCTAGCTGGCCGCTACGAAGACATAGCCCTGCCCCTCTTCGGTGCCCACCAGGCCCAAAACGCCGCCGTTGCCCTGGCCGCGGTTGAGGCCTTCTTGGGCGGGGGAGAGAAGGAGCTGAGTCTCGACCTCATCAAGCTGGCCTTTGGCGAGGTACGCTCGCCGGGCCGTCTAGAGGTAGCCCGCACCGAGCCGCCCGTAGTGCTCGATGCCGCCCATAACCCCCACGGGGTCGCTGCATCGGCAGCTGCCTTCAAGGAGTCCTTCAGCTTTGAAGAACTGCACCTGGTGGTGGGGATCCTGGGTGAAAAGGACGCCGCAACCATGCTGAACCTGCTCTTTGACGAGTACGTTAATCGGGCAGATTGGCGCACGGTGCTACACCTGACCAAGTCAGACTCCCCGCGCGCCATTGCCCCGGAAGAGCTTGCTGAGCTGGCCCTCGACGCTGGTTTTGATGAAGATACCATCGAGACCTACGAGAACATTGCCGATGCTCTGTCCGCAGCGGTGACGGCAGCAGCCGATGTGCCCAACCTGAACTCCGCGGTACTGGTCACCGGCTCCATCACCGTGGTGGGCGAAGCTAGCACCCTGCTCGGACTGTAAAGGAGAGATCATGGCGAGAATGACGCGCGCCCAGCGTGAATGGCGCCCGGGTCAGCCGAAAAAGCAGCGCTCTATCAAGGTCATGTTTACCTCGATGGTGCTTTCGCTCGAAGCCCTGGTTGCCTTCTTTGCAACCCTGGCCATCTTTGGTCACCACTTTAACGACCCCACCTGGGTCAAGGTGGTCATTTGGGTGCTGGGTCTAGCTCTGGCATCAGCCCTGCTGGTCGTCCCGGCCTTCCTGAAGAAGCCCTGGGGCTACCACCTGGGCTACGGTCTGCAGGTTGCCCTGATTCTGGTGGGCTTTGCCCTGCCCTCCATGTTCTTTGTGGGAGTGGCTTTTGCTGTGGCCTACTGGTACGGGGTGACGCGCGGTGCCCGCCTGGACGCCGAGAACGCCGTCCGCGCCAAAGAGCAGGAGGAATGGGAGAAGGCTAACCCCGCTTAGCGGGGTGTCTGGTAGGGTAAGGGTGAAAACTCACCCTGACCTATCAAAGGAGATTGTCATGACCGAGCGTACCCTGATTCTGGTCAAGCCCGACGGTGTGGAGCGTAACCTCACCGGCCAGGTGCTGGCCCGTTTCGAGCGTAAGGGCTACCGCATCGCTGAGTTGAAGATGCTGGTTCCCTCCCGTGAGCTGCTTGAGCAGCACTATGCGGAACACAAGGGCAAGCCCTTCTATGAGCCCCTGGTGTCTTACATGGGCTCAGGCCCTGTGGTTGCTCTCGTGCTTGAGGGCAATGGCGTGGTTGAGGGCGCCCGTACTCTCATGGGATCTTCTCACCCCACCACCGCTGCCCCCGGCACCATCCGCGGTGACTTTGGTCGTGACTGGGGCGAGAGCGTGCAGAAGAACCTGGTGCACGGGTCAGATTCATCAGAGTCAGCAGACCGCGAAATCGCGCTCTGGTTCGGTGCCTAAAAGACCCGCCGTTGAGCAGAACAAAAAGGCCGGGGCCCTCGTACTGAGGGCCCCGGCCTTTTGCTGTGGGGAGGGGGTTAGAACATTCCCATAATCACATCGAAGAAGCGGATGAAGATAATGCCAAAGAGCAAGATGTAGACCAGGATGATAGAGAACCAGGTCCAGTTGGGGGCCGCCTGGCGGATACTCTCAGAAGCTGGGATAACCCCGGCGTGAATATTTCGGGTGGTGACCTTCACGAAAATTGCGGTCTGCATAATCCACACGATCATGCAGAAGAGGCAGAGGGCGTTGATATCGAAGGTGGTGTTGTACCAGAGCCAGAGTACAAAGGCCATGGCCAGGGTGTGACCCACCTGCATGGCTACCCAGTACCAGCGGGCGAAGGATGCCCCGGCAATCAGGGCGGTAGCGATAGCCAGCACGATAGCGTAACCGGCGATACCGATAAAGGGGTTGGGGAAGCCAAAGGCTTCTGCCTGCCAGGTACGCATGACGGTGCCGCAGTTGAGCAGGGCGTTGATATCGCAGACCGACCGGTGGGCGCCGTCCATGTAAATCTGTAGGCGCTCGTAGACCAGCATGGCGGCAGCACCGAAGGCCAGCAGGCCGGGAATGAGGGTGAACCAGCCGAGCCTGCGATCGAGCTGGGCCTGGCTGGTACTGCTCTCAATATCGGGGGTGTTCACGGGGGTAGACACAGTGAATCCTTAGGCTGTATAAAACTTTCTTTCCCCATACTACGGGGCAGGCTCCTAGCCCGCCCGGTTTTGCGGGGCGGGGCGGGGTTTCTTTACTAAGTTCCCAGGTAAGGACGCCCGGGGCGAGCTGGTTTGGGTAGGGCGGCTCGGTGTGAGGGTGGGTTCGGTTTTAGATGGGGTGAAAAGAGCTCGGGTGTGAGAGAATGGGTGTGGTAGTGTGCCGCCCGCACGCGGTGGCACTACCCAGCAGGCACCCCGAAACGGCCGGTGACGCGCTGCCTACCCGCAGGTGTCCTTACCGTCATGCCCTATCAAGTGCAGCTTTAGCGCTGCCTCGGGTTGTTGCCGCTGGCCCGGTTCCCCTCGGCATGGAGCACAGAAGCCTTGACCTGCCGAGTACGCCAAGGAGTTCACGGTTGAGCCGGGTAGCCAAGGATTTCGGCGGACCACCCCTTAGGGTAGGGACCGCCGACTACAGGCAAGACCACTGGTGCGGCAGGGGCATACGAACACAAGGAGAGTGAACGCTGATGAGCAGCGACCAGTCCGAGGTTGTAGAAAACCTCGCAGAAACCCAGGCTGCAGAAGCTACCGCAGCCACTGAACAGCTTGCCGTAGTGAGCACTGAGGTTGAAGAGGCCCAGGCCAAGGGCCCCGAAGCGAAGGCCGTTACACAGGCTGAAGAGACCACCGAAGCCCAGCCCGACGGGGCAGCAGAAACTGAGGCAGAGCCTGCAGAAGCTGAAACCGAGGAAGCTCCCGCCGAAACCGCTGAGGAGCCTGCCGCTCCTCAGAAGAGCCTGCGTGAGCTCAAGGAAGAAGAGCTGGCCCAGGTCAACGCGGCGGTGAGCTCAAACAACCTGCTCTTCTACTCGCCCAACATGGATGAAATCATGGAGCAGCTGCGGGCCGAAAAGGAGGCCCGCCGTGAGGCCGAAGAAGCTGAGCGCCGTGAGCGCCGCCTGGCTGACCTTGACCCCGAAATCACCTCCCACCGCCGTCGTCGCCGTCGTCGCGGGGACGCCGACCTAGAATTTGAGGGCGGTACTGAGGGCGACCCCGAGGACACCATTGTTAAGGTGCGCGCCCCCCGCCTGTCTGACTCTCACAGCACCAACCGGGTTACCGGCGTCCGCGGCTCAACCCGCCTGGAAGCCAAGCGCATCCGCCGCCGCGAAACCCGCGCCACTGGCCGCCGCCGCCAGATTATTACCGAAGCTGAGTTCCTGGCCCGCCGCGAGTCCGTTGACCGCCAGATGCTGGTCCGCCAGAAGGACGACCGCATCCAGATTGGCGTGCTCGAAGACGGCGTTTTGGCCGAGCACTTTGTCTCCAAGACCCAGCAGGACTCCCTGATTGGCAACGTCTACCTGGGCAAAGTACAGAACGTTCTGCCCTCCATGGAAGCTGCCTTCGTCGATATTGGCCGTGGCCGCAATGCCGTGCTCTACGCAGGCGAAGTGAACTGGGACGTCACCGGCCTCGACGGTGCCCCCCGCAAGATTGAAAACGCCCTCAAGGCAGGCGACTCGGTACTGGTGCAGGTCACCAAAGACCCCATCGGCCACAAGGGCGCCCGCCTGACCAGCCAGGTCTCCCTGCCCGGCCGCTACCTGGTCTACGTACCCGGCGGCTCCATGACCGGCATTTCCCGCAAGCTGCCCGACGTTGAGCGTCAGCGCCTGAAGAAGATCCTCAAGGACCGCCTGCCCGAGGATGCGGGCGTCATCGTCCGCACCGCCGCAGAAGGTGCCAGCGAAGAAGAGCTGAGCAACGACATCAACCGCCTGCGCGTGCAGTGGGAAGAAATCAAGGCTAAGAGCGAATCCCGCAAGGTGCTGGCCCCCGAACTGCTCTACCAGGAACCCGACCTGACTATCAAGACCGTGCGCGATGTCTTCAACGAAGACTTCACCTCCATGATGGTGCAGGGCACCGAGGCCTGGGACTCCATCGAAGCCTACGTCACCTACGTTGCCCCCGACCTGCTGGACCGCCTGAAGAAGTGGGAAGAGGACGACGACCTCTTTGACCACTACCGCATCGAAGAGCAGCTGGCCAAGGCCCTAGACCGCAAGGTCTACCTGCCCTCCGGCGGCTCCCTGGTCATCGACCGCACCGAAGCCATGACCGTGGTGGACGTGAACACCGGCAAGTTCACCGGCTCCGGCGGTAACCTCGAAGAAACCGTCACCAAGAACAACCTCGAAGCAGCCGAAGAAATCGTGCGCCAGCTGCGCCTGCGCGACATCGGCGGCATCGTGGTCATCGACTTCATCGACATGGTGCTCGAATCTAACCGCGACCTGGTATTCCGCCGCCTGGTAGAGTGCCTGGGCCGTGACCGCACCAAACACCAGGTTGCCGAAGTAACCTCCCTGGGGCTGGTGCAGATGACCCGTAAGCGTATGGGCACCGGCCTACTCGAAGTCTTCTCAGAGCCCTGCGAAGCCTGCGCCGGCCGCGGTATTCTCGTGCACGACCAGCCCCTGAAGGGCCGCTCCGGCGGCGCTAGCGACTTCATCCACCGCGCCGAACGCGATGACCGCAAGCGCTACCGCAACCAGAAGACCCAGAACCGCCGCAACTTCACCGAGGTTGACGAAGAGACCGCGCAGAAGACCGAGGCCCGTAAGGCTGCCCTGGCCAACATTGTTGCCGCCAGCGCCCACCACGAGGATGAGCAGGGCGAGACCGAGTCCAAGTCAGCCCGCAAGCGTAAGCGCCGCAAGCGCAACCGCCGCGCCGAGGCCGGCCTGGAGTTGGAGAACCAGCAGAACCAGGACGCCCGCGACGAGCAGGTGCTCACCATCGGAAACGAGGTCATTGAGCTGCCCACCGGGGCGGACGCCGAGGCTGAAGAGAGCATGGGGGAGCAGGGCTCCTTTACCCTCGAATCTCTGGCCGCCGTTTTTGATACCGACGGCGACGCTGAGAACAAGACTGCAGGGCCTTCCGAAGAACGCTCAAAGGGCCGTCACCAGTCCAAGCGCCGGGGCGGTAAGAAGCGCGAAGAGATTTCAGCAGATGACTTCTCAGCTAACTCCGACGCGTCTATGGACGTAGACCCCGAGGTTGACTCTCGCTTCACCCAGAACTCATCTCGACTCGACGCCATCCGCGCAGCCGAAGCCCGCGCCCGCGCCTCCCAGAAGGCCGGACGCGACTATGAACCCCGCGACGGCGAAGAATCAGCAAACTCAGGTGAGCGCTCTGGCCGTAACGACCGAGCCGGCCGTGCAGACCGCACCGACCGCCGCGGTGCTCGTAACCAGGACGAGTCAGGTAAGGGCCGCACCCGCAAGCCCCGCCGCGCCTCAAGCTCCGACGTCAAGTACGTCGCCCCCATCGAGGTCGTAGCAGACCCGGCCGTCACCGGTGTCGCCACCCCCGGTAGGAAGGTTGAAACACCCAGCGAAACCCCCGCCGAGGCGTCCGCCCCCTTAGCTGTCGCAAGCGAAGCGCCCCACAAGAAGCGCCGCTCCCGCCGCGCCGTCAGCTCAGGTGCCGGCTCCACCGAGGTACGCACCGAAGAGGTCAAGGCCGCAACCGGTAGCTCCGTGGTCGCCAGCATCGACCAGGCTACTAAGCCCGCCATATCCAGCGATGATGCCCCCGTCATGCTCGGCGTCGGCGTCTCAGCTGCAGATATCAAGCGGGCAGGTAAGTAAGGGAAACAACCTATAACGAGGTATGGCAAGCTCGCGCTCGCTGCCGACCCTCTCGCTGGTTCGCTTCGCTCACAAGCGATTCACGCCAGCCGCCGAGCCAGCAGCTTCGCTGCGAGCTTGCCACACCTCCTGAGTGGTTCACCACATATCTTGCTCAGCACCGACTCACCACGTAAACTGGTGAGTCGGTGCTGTTTCCACAAGCAAGCGTTAGCGTGGACTCAGCTAGGCATATTCCACCCGGGATAAGGCCACACCATCTCAAAACGACAGAACCTGAAACCGCCCGGTACGTACTGAGCAAACCGGGTCACCACCTTGCTGTTGAGCCCGAGTTCCTTTCAGGAAGACCCGTTTTGAACCATTAAAATGACGTCAAGAAGAAGTGAGTTCCCAAGTGGCATACGCAATTGTCCGCGCTGGCGGCCGCCAGGAAAAGGTCTCAGTTGGAGACCTGGTTACCCTTGACCGCGTCGCTGGCGAGCCCGGTAGCACCATTGAGCTGCCCGTGCTGATGCTGGTTGACGGCGACAAGGTCACCGTTGATGCAAAGTCCCTGGCTTCAGCCAAGGTCACCGCAGAAAAGATCGAAGACCTCCGCGGTCCCAAGATTGTTATTCAGAAGTACAAGAACAAGACCGGTTACAAGAAGCGTCAGGGCTTCCGCGCCGAACTGACCACCGTTAAGATCACCGCGATCAACGCATAAGTTCAGCTTAGACTGGTTTTATCCCAACATTCTTTGACCTAAGGTAGGCATCAATGGCACATAAGAAGGGCGCAAGCTCCACCCGTAACGGCCGTGACTCAAACCCCCAGTACCTCGGTGTTAAGCGCTACGGCGGCGAGACCGTCAACGCAGGCGAAATCCTCGTTCGTCAGCGCGGCACCCACTTCCACCCCGGCAACAACGTAGGCCGTGGTGGCGACGACACCCTGTTCGCTCTGGCAGCAGGCAAGGTCGAATTCGGTACCCGCAAGGGCCGCAAGGTAGTCAACATCCTTACAGCCGCTGAGTAAGGTCTAAACACCTCATCTCAGTAGAAGGGCGATTACGGGGCAACTCGTAATCGCCCTTTTGCGTACCTCACCTCCGCAAAGCCGCCCAAGGAACGTCCGGCCACAGACCGGCACCGGGGCGACCCTGTAGACTAGATAACCAAACCTAACTTTTTTGAAGGAGCTTGCACTCGTGGCAGAATTTGTAGATCGCGTGGTCCTACACGTAACCGGTGGGCACGGTGGGCACGGCTGTGTCTCGGTTCGCCGTGAGAAGTTTAAGCCCCTCGGCGGCCCCAACGGCGGTAACGGCGGCAAGGGCGGCGACGTCATCCTACGCGTAGACGCCCAGACCACCACCCTGCTCGAATACCACCACAGCCCCCACCAGAGCGCCCCCAACGGCGACATCGGGCGTGGCGACATGTCCCACGGCTTCAACGGCCAAGACCTGATTCTGCCCGTACCCCAGGGCACCGTGGTCAAGGACCGCGACGGCAACGTACTGGCCGACCTGGTGCGCATCGGTGATGAATTCGTAGCGGCCGAAGGTGGTATCGGCGGTAAGGGCAACGCTGCTCTGGCCTCCACCAAGCGCAAGGCCCCCGGCTTTGCCCTGCTCGGTATTCCCGGTTCAACCCGCGATATCGTGCTGGAACTCAAATCCATCGCAGACATTGCCCTGGTGGGCTACCCCTCAGCCGGTAAGTCCTCCCTCATTGCAGCAATTTCTGCGGCCCGCCCCAAGATCGCTGACTACCCCTTCACCACCCTGATTCCCAACCTGGGTGTGGTGCAGGCTGGCGATACCCGCTACACCGTAGCCGACGTTCCCGGCCTGATTGAAGGTGCCTCCGAAGGTAAGGGCCTGGGCCACCGCTTCCTGCGCCACGTGGAGCGCTCCAGCGCCCTGGTGCACGTGATTGACTGCGCTACCCTAGAGCCCAACCGCGACCCCATCAGCGACTTCGACGTGATTCGTGGGGAACTGGAAAACTACGAGGTTGACCCCACCGCCGGTGTCACCGTTCCCCTCAATGCGCGCCCTCAGATGATCGTGCTCAACAAGATTGACGTGCCCGAAGCGCGCGAGCTGGCTGAGTTCGTCCGCCCCATGTTTGAAGAGCGCGGCTACCGGGTCTTTGAGATCTCAACCGCCTCCCACGAGGGTCTCAAGCAGCTGACCTTCGCCATGGCTGAGCTGGTTGAAGCAGACCGTAAGGCCCGCAAGAAGAGCAAGAGCGCCCCCGCAGAAGATGTTGCTGTGGTCAAGCCCAAGGGCTTCCGCTCCAAGAAGCGCCAGGAATTTATCATCCGCAAGGAAGAGCGTAACCTTGAGCCCCTCTTCCGCGTCATGGGTGAGAAGCCTGAGCGCTGGATTAAGCAGACCGACTTCAACAACGACGAAGCCGTGGGCTATCTGGCTGACCGCCTCAACCGCCTGGGCGTTGAAGATGAGCTCTTCAAGGCCGGTGCTGTTGCCGGTGACGCCGTAGTGATCGGTGAAGAAGTGGACGCCGTGGTCTTTGACTGGGAGCCTACCATGGTCGGCGGCGCCGAGCTGCTCTCATCCCCTCGCGGTACCGATGCCCGCCTGGAAGAGCTGATTCGCCCCACCCGGGCCCAGCGTAAGGCCGAGTTTCACGAGCGTATGGACGCCAAGGCTGAGGCTCGTGCCGAGCTTGAGGCTGAGCGCGTGGCGGGTATCTGGACCGAGTCTGTCGACGAGGCCCGCGCCGCTAAGGCCAAGGCAGCTAAGGCTGAAAAGCGGGCTGCCAAGCGCGCGACAGAGGAAGAGTAAGAGGGGCTAGGGCGGTCTTCTTCGCCCCGCTCTTATTTCACTATGTGTAAGGAGTCGCCCCGGGTAGTGTGCCCGGGGTGACTCTGCTGTATATTCATAGAAGCTAAAGTTAACACTTTAAGGGAGCTAATCAATTGGATTTGAAGGACGCCTTCCAGGCCAGCGCCGAGTCACGCGGCAAGCACCGCCGCAGCCCCATCATCGAACGCTCCGACATGCCACGGGCTAAGCGGATCGTGGTGAAGGTGGGTTCTTCGTCCCTGACCTCTATCGAAAACTCCCTGGACGAGCTGGCTATCGCCACTATCTCCGATGTGCTGGCTAAGAAGAAAAAAGAGCACCCCTCTATTGAGCTGGTCTTTGTGTCCTCGGGCGCTATCGCTGCCGGCCTGGCTCCGCTGGGCCTGTCGCGCCGTCCTAAAGATCTGGCAACCCAGCAGGCGGCGGCGTCCGTCGGCCAGTCCCTGCTGATGAGCCGCTACACCGATATCTTTACCCGCTAC
>DXCN01000010.1 GCA_019115985.1 Candidatus Rothia avicola
ATTCGTCCCTTGGTTATCGGACTCCGCAGGAGGTGGTGGATGGTGTTGTGAGTCTCGTATGATGGTAGGAACTAAAGCCAGTACATATCAAATTGCGTGGCTGTGAGGCCGGTTGTACGCTGGTGTAGCAACGGTCTTGTCCGGTATGGCTTGAGGTTATTTGTAGAGATTTAACGCTCATATTTTTGCCGCGGGTGGGGCCGTTGTCTAGTTGGTGGGTGTGGGGTGCGTGTCTACTTTTGAATAAGCCTCAATTAATCCGCACTCAGTAGTTTCTACAGCTATCGCATTTTTACTAGAAGCTACCTTAGTGCCGGTACCCCCTCTAGAAAACCGAGCCGATTCAACAGTACATTCTCTAGGCTCAGCGTAATGAGAATTTACGTATCTAAGAGCCGGGTAAAGCATGAACATTAAAAACAAAAAAAATTCCAGTACCAATATACCAAAGTATTTCTTTACGAGTCCATTTCCTCTTTTCCATCTATTTCCCTCTCCAGACACAGCGCCGCCTTAACTCTCTGCTAAGTCTGCCCAGCTACCCCAACCAGGCAGATAACTACTCAACAGGACCAGAAAACGAATACACCCTCCGCTGACCCCAACTATCCACACCAGTCTCACCCAGCATAAACTCATACTTCTTACCCGGCTCAACCCGACTCAACGTAGACTCAATCTCACCCTCACTCACCGTCAGATAAAGCCCCTCACACTCCACAGTCGAAAAAACAATATCGTCACGCGACGAGCTATACCTAGCACCACTTGACGTAGAAGATTTATACTCCGCAGACTCAACCGTGCACACGAGAGACACCTGGTGATACCGGTCTGTAATATTTAATTGCCATAGGCTATACATCACATAGATAAATGGGCTCATAAAAATGAGCACGACAATGATAAATCTAAACCAAGAGAATTTAGATTTCTTCTTTTTATTTTCAGCTTGGATAGGTGAAATATCCTTATTCTTTTGGCTCATCACTATCAAACCCCTCCTCAACAGCAAAACCAGTCGCACTCACAACCGAACCACCAGCACCAGCACCAGCAGCCACAGACCGCCCACCACCAGAAGCAGACGAACCCATAGCATGCAACTAATCCATCGCAGACCCCTCACAGGAACAAACACCAGAGCAGAACTAGCAAAACCTCGTACCAAAACAAAGACGACGGCGCCCCCATGCACCCAAACCGAACACACAAGAACACCGCCACCCTACTACGTCAGATAAACCAGGGCCTAACGGCCCAAATCAAGACCCTCAAAACCCACAACATCAGTAGCAGCAAACGGAGTCTGCCACACCCCAACATCCACCGTCACCCGCTGACCAGCAAGAGCATCAATACGCTCAGCAACCTCAGCACGCGTCAACCCATGACGATCCCCAACAAACCTCAAATCAGAACAATCAGGACTCTGAATATAAATATTCGACGACGACGAATATGACCTCACACCACCACTTTGCACAGCAACAGCAGTAATAGTGCACTGTTTCTCATAATGAAAGGCACGGTTAACAGCACCAGAAAGAAACACATGCGCAACCCCATAAACCATCGGGCTAAAAATAAGCAACGCAACAACCCCAGCAGCAATCCTCCCGCCAAGAGTCTTCGCCCGCCCCACACCTTCCTGCACAGGCACAGAATCTACAGACTTACTCACCAGAATCCTCCCTCACATTCTCAACCATAACCCCCACAGACGTCTGCACACCCGAAGCACCAGAACCCAACAAACTTAGATCCCGCACAGCACCACCATAATCAAACCCACCACCAGACTTCACATCAAAAGACACCGACTTCAAAGACTCCACCGGACGACTCGACGAAGCACCACCCTTAGCTATCTCCTTAACACCTTGTTGCCAAGCCTTGTTGGGATCCCAACCAGGACCCGTATAATCCTTCCCCTGATACGACTCAAACTGAGCAGAATACGTCATCGGAGCACCCGAATACGAGGCCACACCATTCACAAAATTACCTAAGCCATCGGATGCAAGAGCACGCCCCTTAGCCGCAACACCCTCAGCCGCATCCCAACCAGTTTTCCTAAGTACAGCATCCGCCCCCTTAGACACCGGCTTCGGCACCAAAGCATTCGACACAGCAGGAACACCCCACGCCTGCGCCAAACCACCAGCAGTCACATGATGACCATCCGTAACATACGTCAACGACGTATCCACACCAGCCTCAACATAAGCATCTGCAAACCCCCGAACACTATAACTACCAGCCTTCTGAACCCAACCAGCCGCACGACTAACAGCACCAGGCAACCGCCCAGCCATAGCCCTCACACCAGAACCAAACACCGAAGAACCCAACTTCGTCACAAGACCAGCAACACCAGCACCGAAACCACCAGCAATACCACCAATAGAAGCACTCAAAGCAACCTTCTTCCAGTCAATAGGCTCACCACTTAACCACTGCGAACCCGACTCAATACCACCAGAAATAAGCATCCCCGTCAAAATGCCCCAGCCAACCGGCCCAGAAACAGCCAAAGCAGCCACACCAACAGCAGCAACACCCAAAGCAATCCAACCAGCATTATCCCGGGCAAAATCAGCAAGCCCCTTACCCAAACGCTCCACAACACGCCCAGAAACATCCTCACGATACTCCCTCAACTGCGCAGCAGTCATCGGCGACAAACCCCAAGGATCCACCAAAACAGAAGGCGCATTACCCACAAACGAATACACATTCGCACCCCAACCAGCACCCACAGGCGACACCACAGGATCAACACTCAAAAACCCACGAGACACCGCATCATACGCACGAACCCCCAAAACCTCCACACCAGCAACCTGCACAGAACCCGCAACAGTCACACCACCAGCAACACCAGAACCAAACCCCCAAACCACCGGCGAAACACCAAACGGATCCACACCACGAGCACCCAACACATCCACACCAACACCAGCAGCCAAAGACACCGGCACACCACCAGCACCCAACACAGTAGGCATACCAGCAGCCAGATCCCACACCAGCTCACACGGTACAGAACCATCAACACCAACAACACCAGCGCTCTGGCCCAAAGCATCATTCCACAAGCGCACCACCGGAGCACCATCATCACTCACCTGCGCCAACAAACCAACCGGCGAAAACCCAAAATCACGCACCGAACCATCAGCACGCCGATGCTGAACACGACGACCCAAACCGTCATAAACAAACTCGGAGACCCCAGCCTCAGAATCCTCAAGCCGCACCAACTGCCCAGCAGCATCATAAGAATACTCACGGGTAACACCAGCAGCAGTTACCTCACGGGTCAAAAAACCAGCATCGTTATACACAAAAGAATGAGTACCCGCACTAGAAACAACACCGGTGAGCTGGTGCGCATCATCATAAGTAAACAGCCGAAGCCCATCAGCACTATCATCCACACCGATAACCAGACCCTCAGCACTGTAATAGGTCCTCCGGGTGACCTGTTCACCGCTTGCAGTAGTGCTCTGCTCAACCCAAGCCCAGCCACCATCAGCCTGATAAGCAGGCTGACCCGCATCAGTGCTATCACCCTGATCCTCAGAGACCCGAACCGCAGTAGGTACCACATCAAAAGAACGCAACACAGCACCCGACCGGTCAGTCACCCGCGACAAACGCCCGCCCTGATCATAGTGATAGAACACCGACTCACCGCTGGCACCACGCACCAGAGAAGAAAGCAACCCAGTGCCCTCATCATAGGAATACTCAGTAAGAACACCATCAACATCAACAGCACGGCGATTACCGTCAGGGGTGTAGGAAATACGCACACTATGCCCATCCCCTACAAGCCCACCACGGGTAGAATGCTCGGCCAAACGGCCCAAACGGTCAGCAACCAAAGTATGCACCACCGGTGCGCCCTGGCCCTCACCCACCAAAGAAACCCCATACCCGGTGTAATCAAAAACCCGAGTCGTACGAGAAACCGCATCACGCTCAACACGCGAAAGCAACTGAGCATTAAAACGGGTAGTCGCCAGCATACCGGCACCATCGTAGGTGTACTCCAACCGATCCCCATCAGGGCTGGTAGTACCCAGCAGACGGCCTGCCTTATCGTACCGGGCAGTAGTGACCCGGCCCAGGGCATCACGGCTAGAGACAAGCTGACCTGCCGCATCATAGGTAAAGGTACTCACCGCACCGGTAGGGTCAGTCATTGAGGCGACCTGACCATCGGGGGTGTAGGTATAACGGGTTTTACCGCCTAGACCGTTGGTAGCGCAGATGAGCTGACCGGCAGCATCATAGGCAAAACGACGGATACCAAACTTCAAATCAGCAGCGTAGGTCAAACGGCCACACGCATCGTAAGCATAACGAGCTGTACTGCTATTGGTCCGCTGAACAATCACGCGGGAGGCAGCATCATAGGTCAGCTCTTCACGCTCACCGGCAGAGGTTGAACGCACGACCACGCGAGAATCCGCGTCGTACTCCAAAGTAGTTACCACGCCGGTCGGCTCGGTCATGGTCTCAGGGCGGCCACACTCATCGTAGGTGAAAGTGGTTACCCGGCCCTCAGGGCTGGTAATAGAGGTAATCTGCCCGCGAGCATCACGCCCAATCAGGGTCAGGTTGCCCTCCGCGTCCAGAATCTCGACCACGTTACCTGCGGCATCGTGAGTGTAGATTTCCTCGGACCCGTCAGCACCCGTGTCCTTGACCAAACGGCCGTAAGAATCATAGTGAGAAGTGTAGGTGCCAAAAGCATCCTTCATCTGAGCAATACCGGCCTGACGCTTCTGATCAACCGTAGTGCGCACACCGGTCGGATCAACCAGGGCGGCCAGCTCACCGTTAACATCGAACTCCCGCAACCACTTGTTCCCCAGCGGGTCAATAGCGGCGGTAGCCTGCATCAGCTCATCGTACTCAAAGCTCCACCGGGCACCGCCAGCCGTCAAGACTGACTTGATATTGCCCATAGCATCAAAAGTCTGGGTGGTTTCACGGCCCAGCGGATCAATCACCTGAGCAACCTCACCAGCGGAGTTGTACTCCAGGGTAGTGACTGCACCCAGCGGGTCTGTAACAGTCTTGACCTGCCCACCGGCGCCATAGGTAAAGCGCCAGAGCGCACCGTCAGCATCCTCACGAGCCAAAAGCTGGCCAGCCACATCGTACGTAAAAGAAGTAGTGTGACCCAGCGGGGTAACAATCTTAGTCACGCGACCAGCAGAGTCACGTTCAAAACTCACCCGGTTGCCCAGGGCGTTAGTAACCCCCACAATATCGCCAAAAGCATCGTAGGTCAGGGTCATAGCCACACCAGTAGGACCGACCATAGAGGTCAGAAGTCCCTGTTCCCACACCATCTCGGTGCGCCCGCCCAGGGCGTCCGCCAGAGTGGAGGGGTTGCGGTCAGCACCGCTAGCATCGGCGTACTCGTACGAAACCACTGCACCGCTAGCGGTCACCAAAGTAGTGATACGGTCGTGCTCATCGTACTCGTAAGTAAAGTCCGCCCCTTCGGGGGTTACTTCACGGGTCAGCAGACCGCGCTTATTGTAGGCACGGACCGTCATAGAGCCGTCACGTTCGGTGACGGAGACACGGTTATTGAAAGTATCATAAGCCATGGACTGGCGATTGCCCTGGGCATCAATCATGCCCACCAGACGGCCATGGGAATCAGAAATCCAAGAGTTTGCGTGTGAGCCGTCCTCATTGGTCACCAAGGTCACGCCGTTGGAGAGGTAGGAGTACTTACGCACCACGCCGTGCGGGTACTTCTGGGAACGAACGCGGCCCAGGGAATCGTAAAAGTTCTCAACCTCAACGGTGCCATCTGCCGCAGTGACAGAGCAGATGAGGTTCTCCTCATTGTGAGCGTAGTAGCGAGTACCTACGGGGGTTGAAACCCCAGTCAGCAAACCTGAGACGCTGTAGAAGTACTCAACACGGGTGCCGTCATGGGACTGGGCGTAAGCAACCCGGCCATCGGAATACTCAATGTCAATAAACCGGCCACGCACATGCTGCAGACGGGTAATCTCACCACTGGCATTACGGGTGGCGGTAACAGCGTCACCGGTAGTAGCACCGTGAGCCAGCCACTCACCGGCAGGGGTAAAAGCCCACCATTCACCCTGGTTATCGCGGACAACCAAAACCTCAGCAGGTGCAGAAGCAAGCTCAACGGGGAGCTGTGAAGCGTCTTCCCTGGTCAGCCACAGAGCATGAAGGTGGGCGCGGTCCCAGCCCTCCCCTTGACGCGGGAAAATCAGGTGCTGGCCATCTTCCTTAACCCAGGTAGCGTTCTCATCGGTCAGAATCAGGCGCATATCTAACGGTGAAGACCACCCCAGACCAAAGACGCCGACGTTGGAATCCCCCGCGTTATACATACGGGTAAGAGCCAATGTTGCGGAAGCACCGGTGAAAGCAAGGTCAGTTTCAGGCTCAATAAAGTTACCGGAAGCAGCGTTGACGGGGTCGCCAATATAACCAGCGGCACCCTCAGAACCATGAATAGTGGGAGTATCTACTTTGATGCTCTTACGCGACAACTCTGAGGTGTTACCCACCGCAGCCTCAATGGTTGAATAGGGTACAGAGGCAGCCGCCGCCGGGTCACCACTGATACGTTCAAGCTCATCGGCAATCTTACCGAGCCAGGTTTGCTCGGTCTTATTGGCATCCAGCCAATCAGTGAGCGCCTGAGGAATATTACCTACATTCACAGGAGCCCAGCTACAGGCAGTGTCATAAGCCGAAACCGCCCCCGTCATCCGGCCAGGGGCATCCTTAAGAAGGCTATCCAGAATCCCAAGGTCTGTCACACCGCCCCGGATCTCCTGAGGAATACCAGAAACAGTTGCTGCTCCACCAATCACCCCAGACGGTGTATCCTTCGAGGACGTAGAAGGCGAAGCAACCGGCGGAAGCGAAGGAGCAGGAGGGAGCTCTTCCTCAGGGTTAAACCCAAAGAAATCCCTACACTTGTCAACGAATTCCTCCCAGTCGCTCTTCTGGGCATCTTCCATATACTCGTCATAGGCCTCAATAGCGCGATCCATCAAGTAGCCAACCTCGCGCATGGCCTTAGAAATCGAAGCTATATCGGTTGCTGCTGTCTCAGCATTGGTTTTGAAGACATCAGCGTAAGGCCCTCTGAACTCATTCAAAACCTTTTCAGCCGCCGCTGACCGCCTGGTAACCTGACCATCCAAAGCATCTGCAGTTAGAGCAAAAGCGTCCTTGAGGCTGCGGGCAGTTTCGCGGTTGAAGGGGATTTCCAGAGAGCCCATGAAATACAAATCCTTTTCAGGTTAATTTAATACACCAAGCTGGCTACCAACAGCCACGGGTCAAATAAAAAGTTCGGTTAGCCCAAAACATGCCTGACCATGAACGTAGAGAGGAGCTAAAAGGCTCAAAGCCCTTTAGCTCCCAGTCAGAGAAAATCTCTACAAATATTAGGAAGCGCCACCGGCAGTAAAGATATCCTGAGCAATACGCTGAAGCTGCTGCTGCAATTCTTCCAGCTCGGTCTTAGCCTTATCCAGGGCGCTCTTGGTCTCAGGCCAGGTGGAACCGCGGAACTGCTCTGCAAGGGGGCCGTCCCAGTTGTTGGGGTCTGAGAGAAGCTGACCCTGGCCATCGAGAGCAGCAATCTGGTCAGCAAGGCCACCGTTGATGATTTCCTGAATGCGGGTAATAGCTGACTTAGCTTCGTCCGAAGAGAGTACGCGAGCCATGAGAGGCACCTTTCGTAAGGGTGTAGTTGTCAGAAACTAAAAGGCATGCCACGTGGGCAGACTCTTAGCCCCCTCATGAGATTACTAAATTTTTAAGGGTTAGCGGTGCCCCCAAAAAGCCCTCAATTTCTACGGATAGTTGATGCGTAAACTCTCAACTTATCTTTGACTAGCAGTTTCACCTACACCAAGCAACGTTTTACCTTGTCGTCGAATCCAAATATTTCTCTATTTTTCTAACACGACACGCGACAAAAATCATTACGGGCTCACAGCCTGCACCAGTTGTACGCTGCCATTAGACACCGCATAGCCGCGCCCAACGGTCAACGCAACAGGAGCCTTTCGAGGAAGACGAGCACCCAGTAGGTCACCGTCTAAATCAACATTGGGCTGTAAGAGCACACCGCATTTTGCCTTCCGCAGGGTCTTGGTCCAGTGACTGTAGAGGCTTCGCAACTCGTCAGCACGACCTGCCGCGACAATACACAAACCGGCAGGGGTCTTCTCGACCAGGCCTGCCAACGATTTATCGTTATCCGCGAACCCGTCGGCATCATCCACAAAAAGCACAACCGGGCCGGTAGCAAGACGAAGCTGGGCAACCAGGGCGGGGATCTCATCCTCGCCCACCGCTAGCTGATCGAACTCCTGGGAGGCAAGCGGTGAACGACGAGAACAAATAGCCCACACTGCTGGCGGTTCTTGCCCCTGCTCAACCTGCGCCCCCTTAATCAGGTCGCGCAGAGCAAGCAGAAACGTAGATTTACCCGAACGTGACGGGCCGGCAACCAGCACATGCTCACCTTCGTAGACCTCCACAAAGGCAGGTTTAAGGGTCTGCTCGCTCACCCCAACAGGGATACGCCAGGGTTCCACCGTGAACTGAGCAGATGCACCTAGTTCACTCACCGATACGTGCTCAGGGAGCTGGCCGATAACCTCGGCCTTAGGCTGGTAGCCTGCCCACTGCTGCTGCACCCGTTCAGTAGCCTCCCCCAGCGGAATATCCGGAGTGGCAACATGGGTTTGCAAAAGCGTGGCAACGCTGACGCACCGCCCGGGGAAAGCGGCAGGCAAATCCTTACCCTTAACCCCCTGAATGGAATAGTCGTAGGTGTCTGCCAAACGGAAAAGCCACTTCTGAGTAGTGACCTCATCCATAGCTGCAGGTATCGCCTTAGAACGCGGAGTAGCAACAGCAAAGTGCATGCCCACAGAGGGGCCTTCGGCGTAAGCCCTGTAGAGCATGTTCAAGAGAGCCTGACCGTCAAAGTCATCGAACTCATCTCTTAGGCTCGCTAAACCGTCCACCAGAATCAACAGAGGCTTCTCCTGCTCAACGCTTGCTCGACGCCGTTCAAGCTCAGACTGCATGAACCTTAGGAACCGGGCTCGTTGCTCTTTAGCGCGACCGCCATGCCCCACATAAGCCACAGTATGAGGTAGGTTGGACAGCTCTTTGAGGGACCCCGCACCCAAATCGAGAACCATCAGGTCCAGGTCCTCGGGCGCACGGTGACGAGCGGCTGTCAGAGCGACGGACGCTAAGGTCGTACTGGTACCGCTCCCAGGAATACCCACCAGAAGCAGGTTCCCCTTGGTCAGATCCCAACCCACCGGTATCTGCCGTTGCAGGTGCGGCTGGTCAGCCAAAGCAAAGTTAAGCTGATTACCCTCAAAAGACCCAATAGGCTCCTGAAGCTTACCCAGCCCTGTAGTAATAGGTTCAGAGAAACCCTCCAAGGCAACCCTCTCCCCCAGGGCCTCCGGCCATACCTGACGGGGCTCAACAATGCCCAAATCCTCGTGAGCTTCACAGATTGTATCAATGAGCAGGTCAAGGTCATTCTCATCGGAAACCACCTTGGGTTTCTCTACCAGCGGCTTGAGAGGAACACCAAAGATACTCGACTCGCGTAGCTCTAGCTGGGTAGCACCCTCAACCGGGGTCTGCCCCGTCACCAGTGCGGTCTGCACAGCTGAGATATCTTCCTGGCCCAGTTTCACATAAGCCCGGCCCATCTGAGTTCGCTCGATAGCGGACGCATCGGGCACACCAATAACGTTCGATGAGTCTTCCTTAGACTGCACGCGCAAAGCCACACGCAGGTTGGTGTTAGCCAAAATGTCGTCGTTCACCACACCGGCGGGGCGCTGGGTCGCCAGAATCATGTGCACGCCCAGGGTACGGCCCACCGCCGCCACGTTAACCAGCGACTGCAAAACATCGGGAAAATCCTTAGCCAGCATGGCGAACTCGTCAATGACCAGCAAAATACGCGGCATAGGTTCAGCCGGGTTAGTGGCCATGTACTCCTTGATGTTGTCCACGCCCTCACCCGCCTGAGCAAAAAGGACCTGCCTGCGGTGCATCTCCGCATCGAGAGCACGCAGAGCGCGGTCTGCAAGCTGCTCATCAAGGTTACTAATGGTACCGATAGTGTGGGGCAGGCGCTCACACGCCTTAAAAGCCGCGCCACCCTTGAAGTCAATCAGAATAAAGTTCAGGTCCTCGGGAGAGTTTCGGGCTGCCAGACCAGCAACGAAAGTCCTGAGGAACTCACTCTTACCCGAACCTGTCGTACCGCCCACCAGGCCGTGGGGGCCATCGCGCACGATATCGAGGAAGACCTTGCCGTCGTCACCGATACCGATGGGGGCAGAGACACCTGTTTTCTCGCGCCACAGCTCTTTGATCTTCTCAGAGGTAGCCGGGGCAAGATCAAAAAGTTCCGGTGCCCGGACAAGCCGGGGCAGAGCCGCACCAGGAATTATGAGCTCCGGGTCATCAAAATGAGCGAGTCGCATGGCCGCTCTTTCAGCAGTCTCGATCTCCATACCGGCAAGAACAATGTCTTCAATCAGCGTACGGTTCTCGGGCTCAAAAATATCCGCAGCAGCATCGTCTTTAACACGGACAATACTGGTACAGGCCGCAGGGAGTTGCTCTTCGGAATGGGCAATCACGATACCTGAAACCGTATGCTCCATCGCGTCTGCGCCAGCCCCCAGCTTCCTTACCTTCTTCTCGCGCCCGTACCCCAGTAGGTCGCGGGCAGGAGCGTCCCGCCCCTCAGTCAAGACCTCTGAGTCAAGCACCAAAACAAGCGCCGGAGTAATAAAGCGATCAATATTCTGAGCCAGATTACGAAGCATCTCGGTGCTACTCTGACGGCCTGATGTCATCCAACGACCGCCGTTAGAGCTCCCCGCCTGGCGGGTATGAGGCAGCCAGGAAGCCCATCCCCAGTCGTGTTCCTTACCCTGGTCGCAGAAGACACCCAGGGTAAGGTCAGCGGGGCCCACATGGGTTGCCAGCTGTACCACAAGGCTCCGCGCAAGAGCCAGGCTCCCCTCGCGCTGGCCCACAATACCAACAACACCGCCGCTGTTGAGGTTCGCGATCAGGGGCGCGCCCTTAAGCTCAAAGTTCTCGTAGATTTCCTCTACTTCTTCTTCAAGCTTTGGATTAGCACGGGGATCGAGAGCAGGCTTCCACGGGCGGTTACCGTTCCCTAGACGAGCCAACAGAAAATCCTCTGAGCCGACTCGACGCTGCCACAGCTGAGTGGTAGGCAAGGCACTACGGTGCAGAACCACAGCGTTATGAGGAATCAGTTCTTCCCTGCGGGTTCGTTCAACCCCCGCGGCAGCTTCAAGGGCCTCCTCGAACTCTTCAAGGGCCTGCGAATACCGTTCGTCCTCAGCCTTCAGTTGCTTCTTGTAGCGGTGTTTACCCTCAAACCAGGTACCAATCATGACCAGCGGGCTCAACAGAGCAAACACGGCATAGCGGGGGTTACCCATCATAATGACCATCGCCCCAGCCATCACCAGAGGGGCAAGAACAATCGCCACGTTAAAGCGCGAATTCTCAGTGACGTTCTGCCGCTGCGGCGGAGTCACCTGTTTGGGGATAGGAGGGAGCGCAGGCCGCGGAGGGCGGTTGAAAGGTGCTGTGTGAGACGGCGTGAGATTATGCAGACTCCCCGGCGCAGGAGCAACGGGTTCTCGCAGGCTTGGCTGGAAGAAAAGGCAGGCCCCACCTGCCTGGACTTCGCTAGGCTCACTCAGCGTCACAGGCTGGTCAGGTTCTACCTTTTTTCCGTTCACAAAAGTGCCGTTAGTGGAACCGCTATCTTTAATCACGATGCCTTCATCGGTGACCTGCGCGGTGAAATGCTCCCACGAAGCGCTCTCGGTAGGAAGGGTCAGGTCAGCCTGTTCAGAACGCCCAAAGACCATAGGTCTCTTCTGCGTCACAGGCTTCAGCGGCCCACTCTGCAAACCGCCGCTCAGGCTGACAACCCAGCTGGGGTAGGCGCAGGCACTCTCCAGAGGGGCACGGCTTACCCGCGAACCCTCCATCAGCGTTACCTGGTCAAGTGAGTCACCCGCACGCACCTGGTGAGTATCTACGTAGATACTCTCTTCATCGTCCAGTCGCGGCCCGCCGACCGTGGCAACTAACTCCGCAAGGGTAGTTGTCGCTCTCCAGCTATCAACCTCCACCGGTAGGTTCAGTGAATCAATCGCAATCGTGATACGCATTTATTCGGGTTTCCTAACGGTACGGGAAGGTAGCTTCTCTGCTTGTGCTCAGAAAGAGGGTAGCAGTGACGGGGGGGGTAGGCCCAGAATCAGATTTCTAAGCTTGCGGGAACCATTGAACGCCCACCGTTGCGCTGGGCAAGGAACCTCTCATGTCGAGGTTACCGATAGACGCGGCAAGCAAAATTGGCTTCGCCTGAACAACATGTTGCGACGAAAAATCAACGCTCCCGCTGGTAATTCCATCTGCCGGCGATAACTTGAGCCCCTGAAGGGTTTCTTTGACATCCTTAGCCTTATTAGAAGGAGAACGTTCCATGGCACGAACTAAAGCTACCAGCGAATCGTGGCTACGGGAATCCGCAGCCCCCGCAACCGCGCTGAAAGGCTGATCGCCTAGGGGGCTAGTAGCGTTCGAAGAATCGCTCATAATCTTCACCATCTGGAGGTAGGCAGACATAGAGCGGCCCTCGCCGTCTGACTGCAAGGCAACCGCATCACCACTGTTGTAGCCGATACTGACAGCGTTGATAGTAGAGCGCTTCACATCGCCTGAGAGATAGCTTGACCCAAAAGCAGGGCTTGTTGCCCCGGGGTCGAGAATCAGTTCCGCGTCAACACCGAGGTCCTGAAGGGAACGCACAATCCTAGCCTGGAGGTAGGGGTCAGCGTTGATCGCGATAGCAACAGGAACTTTGCTGTCCTTGACCTGCTGTGAGAGATCCCGTGCAAGCTGCTCAGTATCGGTATCTGCTGTTACGTTCACAACCTGGTCAGCAGCATACTCAACGCCACCAAAGTTCTCCTGGTCAACGCGGATAAGACGCTGACCAGCGCTATGAACCGTCATCAGGTTTTTCATGCTTTGGTCATCGGCCTGGAAAGACCAGGTCCCCTCGGCATCGAGTGAGTGGTAAGGGAAGATCAGGGGAATATCGAGCTGTTGCGCAAGGTAGACAGCCTCCTTGAGGTGCTCACCCCGTGTGGCAACAATGATCCCAGAAACATTCTGATCTGCCATCGAACGGACCGCCGCAACAGCACCGCTTGCTGTGCCTCGGTCATCCTCAGTAACCAAAGTGATATCAGCACCGGAACGGTTAAAACGCTCAACCGCGACCTGCGCACCAGCTGCCGCCTGGTTCCACTCAGATCCCTCAGCGTTCTCATTGCCAACGGTTATCAGCAAACCGATAGAGCCTCCCTTAACGGAGCCTCCCGCCTTAAGCTCAACAGGCACCGTAACAGCAACAGCGTGGTCTTGCTCCTGAGCCTTCGTTTGGAAAATCGCCACCAGAACTAGGGCTACGATCAGAGCGATAACAGCAAGCGGAGCGCCAACAGTAGCTATCTTGCTTTTCATTTACTTCGCACCGCTCAGAGTGAAGGTATAGATAGTCTTAACCGTTGCGCCCGAGGGTGCCTCAAGCTGGAAAGCAGGCATTCCGTTGAGCTTTGCAAGCGAGGCCTTGTACTGTGCCTGCTTGAAACGAATCTCGTCCATATCTTCTTCACGGAGAGTCGCGTACTTCTCGGCGTTCTGAGTAGCCAATGAAAGCTGGTAGTCAGCTCCCTCTGCCTTGCTAGCATTCAGGGTCAAAGAGCCCAGAAGGCCAGACCCGTCAATCGTGGTATCACCAACGTCGAGCATAATTTTCTGAAGCTCGCTGGTCAGCACAGCAGACGCTCCCGCCACATCCTGAGTCGCCTGATCATGGCTAGCCTGAATGCGTTCCAGAGCGGACTGGGTACGGGCATCTGCCTGTTCTACCTGCCTCCGAGCAGCTTCCTTAAGCTGGTCAGTTTGATTCTTCACCAGGCTTTCAGCACTTGATGAAAGCGTGCTCGAAGTACCAGACAGTTGAGTTACCTGCTGTGAAAAAAGGTCGGTGATGCTCTTCTGTCCCTGTGAACGCTGACCAGAAAGTGTCCGTGCCTGCTGGCCAAGAATAGCGTTAATTTCTTCCGCGTTCTCGGCAGGAGCAGACTCCGCTAACTTCTTAATAGCTTCTGCCAGCGCACTTTGCTGCGCAGAAAGCTCCCCCAAACTATCGCCAAGATTACCAAAGCTCTCCGACACACCAGGCATTGCTTCCTTCACAGCCGTCACCGAAGGGTCAATAGGGGCCTCAGGTGATTTGTCAGGATCAGGTACTCCCGGAGTAGGAGACTCATCTTGCCCCAAAACCTCACGCAACTTGGACGTTTCAGCAAGAACACCATCAATATCTTCTTGGACTGCTCCTAATTTAAGAGATACCTCAGAGTCCTTAGCCTCAACATCAGTAACGCTAAGAATGCTAGCCCATAAATCAGCCTGATTCTTCAAACGCTGATCCATAGGTGCAGGAGACTCCTCAGCAGAACCGCCCTCAGCCATACCGCCACCTGTCTGGACACCATCAGTACCATTACCTAAATTAGGTGAAACATTAGGAGAAGGTGACTCCGCTGCAGCAGGGGTCTCAGGCTGGGTAGGGGCAACGCTCTCAGTACCACACGGTACATCCGTAAGGTAGCCTCGCAACCTATCAATTTCCTCCTGCGACAGCTTACCGGACTGCTCTGTGCCCCCGTCAGACAGAAGGCAAAGCTGGTCTGCTAGCTCCTGGTTCTGGGAAATCATTGACGTCTTACCTGCTGAATCATCAGTAAGTTCAGCCAAAGCCTCTCCAGCAGTCTTATGGATACTCTGCAACAAGCCCCGCAAAGCCTCAACATCCGTCTGAGAAGACTTCATCTTCTCGTCAATAAGGTCCAAAGTTGCCAAAACGCTAGCCTTATCAACAGGCTGCGAGCCGTCAGTCGGCGAAGGTGACGGGTCAGCAGGAGGGGTCTCTGGGGCATCCGGATCCGGTGAGACCTGCTCAGAAGGCAACGCGTCCACCTTCTTCTGCAAGTCCTCAAGAGCCTGAGCAACAGTAGCATAATCGCTCGTTACCTGGCTCAAAGGGCCAGGGTTCAACTCATCAATAAGAGTCTGAGTCTGTGACGCAGACTCAAGAAGAACAGCAGTGAGAACCGCCTGTGAGTTATACACGGCACAGGCTGCAGATACCGAATCCTTACAAGTTTCAGCCGTGGGGTTTTCAGGCCCCAAAATTGAATTCACTGTTTCAAGAACCTGGTCGCGGCAGTCAATATTTGCTTCGCTGTATGCACCAAGCACATTCGAAAGCTGCACCATATTCGAATAAACAGTCGAACCGCCCTCAGGCTGAGCAATACTTATCTGACAAGTTCCAGCATCAAAAACAGGAGCTGGGACATTCTCACCCTCACGCCCCAAGAAACTCTCCAAAGAATCAAGTGTCTGCTGTACCTGAGACAGCAACTCACTCTGAGAACTCTGGGTACTCTCACCCAGATTTGCCTTCAAACTAGCGAGCTTCTCCTGCAAATCTGCCAACTGACCAGTAAGACGATTAGAACTTTGCTGAAGTTCCTGAATCGTCGAAGACTTCAGTCCCTCAGCACTCGAATTGAGGTTGCTACGCACTGAGGACATCGTCGCACCTGCATCTGCAAGTGCCTGGTTTGTTTCAGCAATCAGTTCAACAGTCTGCTGCATCAGCTCCAGTTCAGAGGTCTGGTCAGCACTAAAAGCAGACGACACCGCACCCGTAGCGCTCAGGTCACTACTCAATCCGGGCTGAACAGCTACAGCGAACTGAGGGACCTTAAAGTCCTCCGCAGAAATATTTACTGTAAAAGTTGTACTAGCACTACCATTAGGGCCAGCAAGAATCTTGCCCCACTGGAGGACGGCGTCCCCCTTATCATTGGTACTCACAATACCGTTGGTCTTACCCTGACCAACAGTTGCCTCAGAGAGAACAGCCTGAGGTTTCACACCGGTCAACGTGGTGGAAGCAGCAACAGAGAGAGGCGAACCTATCAGAGCGCTCCTCTTCTTCTGCACCCCGGCCACATCGTAGGTCAGTTCTTGAGGCTGAACGGTCAGGTTCTCCACCGTAATATCAATGCTGACAGGGCCGGTAAAACCTTCCAGCTCACTCAGGTCACTACCCGACTTATCAGCCGTAGTGTAACGAGCCGTCACACGAACAGGCAGTCTGTTCACGGAATCCCTCACACTGTAGTCCACATCTTCGGTAGAGGACGTACCGCGTAAAGCATCAAAAGAGATAATGGTCGAACCGATACTCGACACCTCAGCCGAGTTCGTAAGCTCAACATTCACGTTTTGCAGGATGTTTGAGGCATCCACTGAAGCAGTGTTCTGACTAGAGCAACCGGCGAACAAGAGAGCCGCAATAGCAGTCATCGCTGATAGCCTTTTAAGCCTTAGAGCCGGCATCGGCCGCAATAGTGTTCTGGATTCAGTAGACATGGAGAGCCCATTTCATGAGAGAGAGTGTGTTGTTTAAAGGTATGTCCCATTGTATCGGGTTTTCAATTACACTAAGGGAGGCATAATGTCTTGAGTTGAGGAACACAGGGTATGGCAGAGATAAGCTCCGGCGCACCGCTCGGTGCGTCGTACACCCTGGTAGAACAAGTAGGCAAAGGAGCCTCAGGGCAAGTATGGCGCCTTGACCCCGCCAAAAAGTCTGAACCGCTAGCCGCAAAAATCCTCCACCACCACCTCACCGCAGATACCTCAGTTGTAGAACGCTTCGTCCGTGAACGTTCCGTCCTCCTCAGCCTCAAAAACAAAAATATTGTTGCGGTACACGACCTTGTTGTAGAAGGAGAAACCCTTGCCCTGGTCATGGACTACTGTGCAGGTGGGTCACTACGAGACGTCATACAGAAATCCGGCACACTAGCACCCGCACAAGCCCTAAAGCTCACGGCAACAGTCCTTGAAACACTCGCTTTCGCACACGGCAAGAACGTCATTCACCGCGACATCAAGCCAGATAATATCCTTTTCGCGGTAGAGGAAACCTCACCGCACAGTGAGAACCTGCGCATCACAGACTTCGGTATCGCCTCACTGGTCCAAGAAGGAAAATCGCACACCACCACACTTGCAGGTACACCCCACTACCTGCCACCGGAACTTATTCAAAACGGAGTAACCGGCCCCGCAGGTGATGTCTACTCAACAGGCATTATGCTCTACGAACTCCTTGCAGGGCGTACCCCCTTCGCAGGAGAAGGCACCGACTTCACCGTCGCCTACCGGCATGTCTCCGCCACAGTCCCGCCCCTAGACCTACCTGAACCCATCATGCAGGAACTCATGAGCCTGCTCAGCAAAAACCCCGACCGGCGCCCCCACGCACTAGACTCTGCGGGACGACTACGCGCTTTAGCAGACAGATTTGCGGATCTCCCCCCGCTCACGCTCTCCCCTGAACCCACCCAATTCTCCGAAGTAGAACGCCCCAAAACCGTTATCCGAGGGCTAGCACACGATACTGCCCCTGCTCTCAATGCCGGAGCCGATGAACCCGACGCCCCCAACCTAGGTGAGGCACCGCTCCCCACGGTTATCAGACCCGAAGCCCTCAAACCAACACAACCCGCCTATCAGAGCACCCCCAACGAAACAGAAAACACAGACGAGCAGAAAAAAGCAAAATCAAAAATGCTGTGGCTATCTGTCATCGGTGTCGTACTCCTCATCGCAACAGGGTGGGGAATCTACTGGGCAGTATCATCAAGTAGCCAAAACAAAGAACCTTTCAGCGCGCTCGGCAAACAAGAAAGCCCGCTCCCCTCAGGGCTATCAGTTCGCCGCGAAGCGACCTACACACCCTCCACCTCCACGATTAATCTCAAAGTGGTCTACTCGGCGCAGAAAGCACCGCTCTCCGGCGAAATCCTGGAGGTTCTCCCACCCACAACTGAAGACGCAACCTGCCCCAACGCCACCTGGGACAGAATCGACGGCCAACGCAACCAGCCAACAATCACCGACATGACCGTGAAATGCGGCTGGACCCTCAAAGGTATCGACATCAAACCCAACCAGGAGTACGAGGTTCAAGCAACAGTCCACGCACAAGTAGCTGACCAAAAAGCACTTGAAAGCTGGCTGGACGCGGTCTCTACCCAAACCGAAGAAGCTATCACCTCAGCCGACTACCAAAGCACATCGTATGTAGCCCAACGCCTCCAAAACATAGAGGTTAAGGTTCCCGCACGAACGGTAAGCCAAACAGTCATACCCGTGAAACTTATCCCCGTCTGGCCAAGTGGTGAAGACCTCCTCAACCCTATTTACTCTTCAGAAACCGCCGGTAAACCCACCGGCATGCTCCAAGCCATAGCCGGAGACGACAGCCCTATCCGCTTCTCAGACGGCTGCTCCGGCCATATCGCTGTGGATGAGAGTGGCCTCAAAGTCACTGCACTTTCAGTAGCTGAACGATGCACGGTACTGGCACGCGTGGGCAACTTTACCGACCTGCAAAGCGACAACTTCACTATCACCACCCGAGACTAAACACTCCCAACCCAGCAAGTTCTACAGGGTAAGGATTATTATCCGCCGTGGTGAGCGATTAGCCCGAGCTAACTGGCTTTTACCAGCCCAGGCACACAAAAAGGTTCGGCCCCCGTCCGTAGTGGACAGGGGCCGAACCTTTTATCAGTTAGCGCAATGCTTAGCTGAGAACAGTGATGTTCGCGGCCTGCATGCCGCGATCGCTCTGCTCGGGATCGTAAGCAACTGAGTCGCCTTCTTCGAGTGAGCGGTAGCCGTTTGAGTTAATCGCTGAGAAGTGAGCGAAAAGATCTGCTGAGCCGTCGTCGGGCTGGATGAATCCGTAGCCTTTTTCAGCGTTAAACCATTTTACAGTGCCAGTAGCCATGTGTTTTATTCCTTCTGGAAAATGCGTCCAAACCTCGAACGCTTAAGGTGTGCCCTCTCTTTTCCCAAGGAGATGAAACGCAAAACTAAAAAAACTAAAAGTCTAAATACTTACTACACCAACCGGTGGGCACGTCTCTGGCTCTACAGCACCCCGGCAGCTTTGCATTGTGTGTCGCAAGTCTCTTTTGGTGCGGCATGCTCGCCCTGGCCACCACCCCACGCAACACCGTCGTCTGCGCGGCTTCCTTCGAACTTCGCGGGTTCCTCGCGCATCTGGAAGGAAACCGCGCATCTCGATGGGCGAAAGGTGCAGACGTGATGTCACAGTAGGTCATAAACGTTACGAAACGTCACAGCTTGGCACGAGCAAGACCGTCACCCTACCCTAAAAAAGATACATCCATCACGAGCGATACGAGAGACCTGGCTCCACGACGATCGCAGCAACCACGCCAAGAACAAGAACCCGTATACATCAGCCGCCTATGTCAAGAGGCAAAAGGCACTTGACTGGGGCAAGGCACAGAGCCGCCCCATTCGACTGTTCATAGAAGGGTTACAGCTTCGAGTTCCGGCGACGGTGCTACAGCCAGCTACCGATGGGAGATACCCTTGGGCGCACCTGCCAATTTTGTCTACACCGACCCCTTCAATCTCACGCCCAACCCGGCGCTCATCTCAGATGAGGCCCGAATCCAGTTCTGGGCTGACCAGGCTAAAGCCCGCCTGACCTGGGGCGAGATGTTTGACGAAGCCAACCCCCACACCTTCACCAAGCCGCAGAGCCTGGGCCTCGATGATGAGGGTATCGAACAGTTCACCGTGCCCGAGATTAAGTGGTTCGAGGGCGGCAAGCTCAACGTTGCCTACAACTGCGTAGACCGCCACGTCGAAGCGGGTAAGGGCGATAAGGTGGCCCTCTACTTCGAGGGTGAACCCGGTGACCGCGAGGCCATTACCTATGCCGAGCTGCAGCGCCGAATCGCTAAGGCAGCCCACGGCCTGGAGAAGCTGGGCGTCGGCAAGGGTGACCGTGTGGTGATTTACCTGCCGGTGATTCCCGAAACCATCATCTTCACGCTTGCCTGCGCCCGTATTGGCGCTATTCACTCCCTGGTTTTCTGCGGTTTCTCGGCTGAGGCCCTGAAGTTCCGCGTGGAAGATACCGGCGCTAAGGTGCTCATTACCACCGACGGGCAGAACCGCCGCGGCACCGTGGTTCCGGTCAAGGCCACCGCCGACGAAGCCTGCTCGGGTGAAAACAATATCGAGCACGTTATTGTGGTTGACCGCACCGCTGGCACCCCCGAAGCCCACGCCGCTGTGCCCTGGACCGAGGGCCGCGACGTCTGGTACCACGACCTGGTCGATAACCTACCCGACACCCACGATTACCAGCTCTTTGACGCTGAAACCCCGCTCTTTATCATCTACACCTCCGGCACCACCGGTAAGCCCAAGGGCTTGGTGCACACGTCCGCGGGCTACCTAACCCAGGTGGCCTACACCCACGCCCTGCTCTTTGACCTGCTCCCCGAGATTGAGGATGAGCAGGGCCAGCGCCGCGTGGACGAGCTATCAACCGTCAACGACCCCACCAAGGTCGAGAACACCGTTCACTGGTGCACTGCCGACCTGGCCTGGGTCACCGCCCACACCTACGAAATCTACGGGCCGCTGCTCAACGGCGTCACCGAGGTGATCTACGAGGGCACCCCCAACACCCCCACCTTCGAGCGCCATTTTGAGGTGCTTGAACGCTACGGGGTGACCAACTACTACACCGCCCCCACTCTGATTCGTTCCCTCATGGGTGCCTTCCCCGACGGCCCGCCCGCCGGTAAGTACAACCTCTCATCGGTACGCCTGCTGGGGTCGGTAGGCGAGTCCATCAACCCCGAGGCCTGGCGGTGGCTACGGACGCACGTGGGCGGGGGCACCGCATCCTTCATCGACACCTGGTGGCAGTCCGAGACGGGCTCGACCGTCTGCTCGCCGCGTCCGCACGACCCCCAGTTCGCGCCCGCTGGCACCTTCGCGGACGACGCCCCCCACACCGCGTCCAAACCCGGCTGTGCGACGCGGGCGGTTCCGGGTATCTCAACCCGCGTGGTTGATGAGCACGGGGCCGAGGTGGAGCCCGGCGTCCAGGGTTTCATTGTGGTCGATAAGATTGGCCCGTCTATGGCTCGCACGGTCTGGGGCAACCCCCAGCGCTACCTGGATTCCTACTGGCGCCACTACGGCGAGCGCGGCTGGTTCCTGGCCGGTGACGGCGCCAAGGTCGATGACGAGGGCGATGTCTATATTTTGGGCCGTATCGACGATGTTATTAACATTTCGGGTCACCGCCTCTCTACCATTGAGATTGAGTCTGCCCTGGTCACCCATGAGGCTGTGGTGGAGGCCGGGGTTTGCCCGGTGGAGGACGAGCTGACCGGCCATCAGGCGGTTGCCTATGTGACCCTGTCTGAGGCCGGCCGCGCCTTGAGCGCCGAGGAGTTGAAGGCGACGCTGACCGAGCATATCCGCCACGAGATTGGGCCGATTGCCAAGCCTAAGGACGTCATCGCGGTAGCCGATATCCCCAAGACCCGCTCTGGTAAGATTACCCGCCGCCTGCTCGGTGAGCTCTATCAGGGCCGGGCCCTGGGTGATACCTCCTCCCTGCAGAACGAGGAGGCTCTCGAAGCTATCGCCCAGGTGCTGGCAACCCGCTAGCAGGTCTTGCCCAGCCAACAGGCGCATGTTCTTCTGGTAGGTACCATCTAAATCAGAAAAACCCACAAACTAGATGGGTTTTTCTGAGTAGGATGGTACCTTTCTGCCTGGTGGGTACGATAGAGGCATGACAGCCCACCACCCCGTTTTCGTTTACGGCACCCTGCGCCCCGGCATGAGCAATAATCGCTGGTTCCACGGGGCTGATTCTAACCGCACCGATGCGACTATGACCGGCTACGAGCTGGTCACGAACGGCTCCTACCCTTACCTGCTCCCGGCGTCCGCACCGGTCGGCAGCGACGCCGCCGGGCAAGGCGCCCCGGTGGTGCGCGGCACCCTGGTTTTCGTAGACCCCGCTGCCTGGGAGGCCGTTGCTGCGTCCCTCGATGAGCTTGAGGGAACCGACCCCGCGCGTCCTGTGCACGATAACAACCTCTACAACCGGGTGCTGGCCGAGGTGGTGACGGACGCCGGTGAGCCGGTTACCGCCTGGGTCTACATTCCGCCGGTGAGCAAGCAGGCGCAGCTGCGCGAGCGCTACCCCCTGGTGCCCGGCGGCGAGTGGACCGAGTAAATGCCCCCTTTTTGATTTTGAGCCAGAGACCTGGTTCCGTGTGATTGATGTTGCCGCTATTGTCACCAACGGTCTGTTGGGTGGGGCGGTTGCCCGCGCCCACCGTTTCGATACAGCCGTAGCCCTCGACGGGCTTGAAAATCACCCCGTCCTTTTTCTCTTCACCCTAGTGATTATCTCGGGGTGAAGAGAGAAAGGACGGGGTGAAGTCGGCTCCGCGGAACGCAGGCCGCCCCTAGCGCCCCAACTCCTTAGATGCGGTAGTCCGTCATCTCGAAAATCTGCAGGAAGCGCTGGATGCGTTCGTTGTCGGAGTCGAAGAAGGCTTCGGGTGCGCCGTTGTAGAGCACGCTGCCGCCATCGAGGAAGATGATGCGGTCGGCAACCCGGCGGGCGAAGGCCATATTGTGGGTAACAACCACCAGGGAGCGCTTTTCGCGGGCCAGGTCAATGAGCACACGAATAACCTCGGCTTCAAGCTCGGGGTCAAGAGCAGAGGTAGGCTCGTCAAAGAGCAGGTAATCGGGGGCAACAGCCAGGGCGCGGGCGATAGCAACGCGCTGCTGCTGGCCACCCGAAAGGTTATCGGGGTAGGAGTCTGCCTTATGCCCCAACCCCACCTTCTCGAGCAGGTCGCGCGCAAGCTGGGCGGCGGCGTCCTTACCCATCTTGCCGTTGAGCACCGGGGCCAGGGCCACGTTCTGCTCAGCGGTGTAGTGGGGGAAGAGGTTGAAGTTCTGGAAGACCATGGCCGAGTGCTTGCGGATGGTGCGGACCTGCTCGTCGCTCAGGCCGGCGGCAAAGTCCACCGAGTCGCCCTCGATGGTCAGGACGCCGGACTCGGGGGTTTCGAGCAGGTTCAGGCAGCGTAGCAGGGTGGACTTACCCGAGCCGGAAGGGCCGAGAATGACCGTGGTTTCGCCGTTGTCGAGGTCGAGGGAGATGTCGCGCAGAATGGTGTTCTCGCCGAAGCTTTTGGTGAGGTTCTTCAGGCTAAGCATTGACTGTCCTTATGTAACGGCTGGTGTGCTTCTCTAGGGCGCGCTGGGCGATGGAGAGAAGGGTGAAGATGACCAGGTAGATGGCGGCTACTTCAAGGTACATGGCCAGGGGTTCGAAGGTGCGGGCGGCGACCTGTTTGCCGGACTGGAAGAGGTCGACCATGGAGATCACCGAGACTAGGGAGGTGCCCTTGACCAGGTCGATCAGGTCGTTGCCCAGCGGGGGTAGGGCGATGCGGGTGGCCTGCGGGATGACGACGTGGCGCAGGGTCTGCATCTTAGTGAAGTTGAGGGTGCGGGCGGCTTCGAACTGGCCGCGCGGTATTGAGGCGTAGGCTGAGCGGAAGGTTTCGGCCACGTAGGCGCCGGTGTTGAGGCTCAGCGCGATGATGGCGGCGGGCCAGGTATCGAGGGTGATGCCGACGCGGGGTAGCCCGTAGAACACCAGGAAGAGCTGCACTAGAAGCGGGGTGCCGCGGAAGAACCACACGAAGGCTGTGGCTAGCCAGTTGAGCGGGTTGTAGCGGCTGAGGTTGCGGGCGGCGGTGGCCAGCAGACCCAGGAGTAGCGCAAGGACGAAAGAGATGAGGGTCAGCGGGATGGTCACCTGCACGGTGGCCAGCAGCAGGGAGGGCAGGGATTGTGCCCAGAGTTCTAGGTAGCGGTCCATAGTGTTCTACGGGTTACTTTCGGTTCGGACGCCGGAGTTCGGCTTGCCGGGGCCGGGTTAGGCCTTGGGGCTGAGGTCGATGCCAACGTACTTTTCGTAGATGGCCTTGAAGTCACCGTTCTCCAGGTGCTTGGCGATGGAGTCGTTGATGGCGGTCTGCAGGGTGGTTGCGCCCTTGGGCATCAGGATTGCTGCTTCTGAGGCGTTGCCGAGCACGCCGTCGAGCAGGCGGATGGGGGCGTCGGGGTGCTGTTCCTGGTAGTAGGCGAAGGTGACGGCGTCGTTACCGCAGGCGTCCACGCGGCCGGTGAGTACCTGTTCGATGGCTTCGTCGAAGCCGGTTACGATGGTCATCTTAGCGCCGGCTTCTTCGAGCAGGGTGCGGAAGTTGGAGGTCTCTGATGAGGCTGCGGTGGCACCGTTGAGGTCGGCGATGGTCTGCAGTTCTGAGTCCTGCAGGACGGCGACTTTGCCTTCTGAGGTGACGTAGGGGTTGGAGAAGTCGTACTTCTGCTTGCGCTCTTCGGTGGGTGAGACGTTGTTGATGACGATGTCGTAGCGGTCAGCGTCGACACCGGCGATCAGGGAGTCCCAGGGGGTTTCGGTGTATTCGGCGGTCACACCCAGGTCGGCGGCGATGAGGTCGCCGATTTCCTTTTCCATGCCGACGAGTTCGCCGGCTTCGTTGTGGTAGTTCCAGGGGGCGAAGGTGCCTTCGAAGCCGATGCGGATTTTGCCGGCGTCCTTGATGGCCTGCAGTTTATCTGCTGAAGAGGAGGTGGCGGATGAGGATGAACCGCAGGCGGCCAGGGCCAGGGCGAGGGCGGACGCGCCGGTGAGGGCGAGGGCGGAACGACGGTTGATTGCTGTCATGGTACCTGTCTTTCGGTGGTGGCACTTTGGGTAACTGCGCAAGCTTATAACAGGTGAAGCCCCCACAAAGAATTATTGTTACGCGAGTGTTACGAAAGTTATTTAGGGGAGGTTGAAGGTGCCATGAAATGCCGCAAAGATACTCCCTTAAGGGTGAACATACTCAAAGCCATAGAATGAGCCGAAACAACGTATCAGCTCAGTAAGGAATTACCATGAAAAAAAGAGGCCTTATCGCACTCACAGCTACCTTCCTCCTTACTGCCTGCACCCCTCCCCCAGCTTTAGACGGATGGCCTGAAGCAAAGCTTGCCGGGAATAACTTAGAGGACGTTGAATACGCGCTCTACCTCAGCCCCCAAGTGGTTGGTTCGACCCCCGTTAACCGTAGCTATCTTGCTCTCATTAAAGCTGATGGATCCTATGAAACCATAAGGCTGGACGGGCTAGATAACGGTGGCGTTTTCTGGACAGAAGAAGGAATCCACTTTGCTGATAAATCCGCAGACTATCTGCTGACCGATGAAAAACTCGAAAAATGGTCTCTTGAAAAATCTGACTTGATGTACGGCTACAATCTTCATCCCGACGACTCTACCGTAGGTCTCTACAGCTTTGGTTTCCAGGAAAATCAGGGGTATACAACTCAGGTTATTCAACGAAAGGGAGATGATGTTATCTCCTTTCCAACCGAGGGTTCATACTATGATTCAGGAATTTGCCCAGATGGAACAATCGTAGGGATTTCTCCGACCACCGGACATTACAAAAATGACGGAGTTGAAGAAAAAATTCTTGTCACAATTGATGAGAAGGAAGAAAAAGAAAAACTAGTTCTTAATTTTCCTAACTACCATACCCCTGCAAACGACTTGCACTGCCGGGACGGAAAAGTATTTGCCCTGGGCACACTGCCTGAAGAGAACGAATACGGTAGCTACCAGTACGGCGATGTGCTCACCTTCGACCTTAAAACAAGAGAGTTCTTAGCGGTCCCTGTGACGGATGAAGAAGGAGCCCCCCTACCTCTTACCCATGAAGACGGCACTGGAGTAGCACACGCTCAAGCCATAGATAATGAAGCTATCAAAGATGGCAAACTGTCCTGGTACCTGGGGAATACCATCTATGAGACTGATGTCGCCACCGGTGTGACCAAAGAGCTCTTCGACATCTCCGCAACTAAAAAAGGCTTGTCCAACTCACAGGTCGTTTTCAGGGAAAGCGATATCGTCGTTTTCTCTTACAACCAAGACGAAGAAATCCAGATGATTCGTTACGACCGCTCAACTGGGCAAGAACTTGACCGCGTTCAAGTCGATGGTCTAGCTGAGAAAACCTCAATCAAGATGATACCCCGAGGGTTCGCCGCTAAACCGCTAAGCTGACCCCTTACACAGAAGGGTGGGCTTCTATCTTAGAAGCCCACCCTTCGTATCTTTACCCTGCGCTAGGCAGCATCCAGGGCAGAGGTCATATCCTCCAGCAGGTCATCGACGTCTTCAATGCCGACGGCCACGCGCACCAGGCGGGTGGTGAGGCCGGCGTCGTCGCGGTCTTCTTGGGAGTAGGCACCCTGGGTCATGGTGGTGGGTAGGCAGACCAGGGATTCGATGCCGCCGAGGGAGACGGCGAAGGTGAAGACCTGCAGGGCATCGAGGAAGGCTTTGATGTCGTAGCCCTCCTTGAGGGTGAAGGAGAAGAGGGCGCCCTTGCCGGTGGCCTGCTCGGCCTGAATCTTAGCTTCTTCGGCGCTGTAGGAGCCGGGGAAGTAGACGGTGTCAACGGCGGGGTGGGCGGCTACTGCTTCAATCAGGACGTCGGCGTTGGCCTGCTGGCGCTCCATACGCAGGGCCAGGGTCTTGACGTTCTGCAGTAGGCGGTAGGAGTCGATGGGTGAGAGCACGCCGCCAGAAATCAGCTGGGCCTTGAAGAGCTTGTCGGCCAACTCTGCCTTGTTGGTGGTGGCGATGCCCGCGAGCAGGTCGCCGTGACCGGCCAGATACTTGGTGGCTGACTGCACCACGATATCTGCACCCAGGTCGAGGGGCTTTTGCAGGTAGGGGGTCATGACGGTGTTGTCGACGACCAGCAGGGCACCGTGGCGGTGGGTCAGTTCGGCGACCTTCTTAATGTCGGTGACGCGCAGGGTGGGGTTGGAGGGGGTCTCAATAAAGACCATGCCCACGTTCTTGCCCTCAAAGTGGGCGTCGGAGAGGGTGGAGAGGTCGTAGACCAGTTCGTTGGTGACGCCGCGCTTGGGGAGTTCGATAGTGGCGAAGCGGTAGTTGCCGCCGTAGACCGGCATACCCATCAGCAGGGTCTGGCCATGTTCCAGGATTCCCATGGCTGCGGCGGTGGCGCTCATGCCGGAGGCGTAGAGGAAGGCGTGCTCGGCACCTTCAAGGGCGGCGAGAGTGGTTTCTGCCTTGGAGCGGGTGGGGTTGCCGCCGCGCTGGTATTCGAAGGGGCCTTCGGTACCGTCGGTGGGCTGGCCGAAGGTGGAGGCGGTATAAATCGGGGGTACAACGGCCTGCTCTTCGTTAGAGTGCACTGCGTGGATTGCGCGGGTGGTAAAGCCTGCCACGGTGATTCCTTTCGGTGTCAATAAAAAAGCGTATTTATAGAGCCTATACCTGCTATCTGCAAGGCAGAGAATTAATGTTACGCATTTATGACGTTACTCTTGGGCAGGTACAAGACCTGCACCCCAGGGCACACCCGTCAGCCCTTCAGGGGCATCTGCCCGTAGCAGTACTCACCCCAATAAGAGAAAACCCCGCTCCCTTGGGCAGGGGCGGGGCTCATCTCAAGAAAAGACGCCTGAGGCGGTCTGGCTTAGCTGTTGTAGCCAGCAGGTGATACGAAGATCGGTGCGGACGCGGTGGGCAGGTTCACCGAGAAGATGGAGGTGCCCATGCCGTTCCAGCCGCCGTGCACAGCCTGGCCGTTGCCAATGTAAACAGCGATGTGCTGCTGGCCGAAACCGTTGGACTGGTAGAGAACCAGGTCGCCGGGCTGGGGGTTGGAGGTTACGCTACCCAGTGACATGTAGTCCATGGGCCAGCCGTGGAAGTTGATGCCTGCGGCGCGCAGGGAGTTGGTTGCCAGCATGGTGCAGTCGGTCTGAGCGTTGACGGCTGCAGCGGCCAGGGCGGCTGCTACAACAGCGTCGCGCTTAGCCTGGTTGGTGGCGGTGGAAAGAGTGGGGGTTGCTGCAGGTGCAGGAGCGGGTGCCTGGGTTGCTACAGGAGCTACAGTCTCAACGGGGGCAGGAGCGGGAACTGCTTCTACAACCTCAACGGTCTCGGACTGAACAGCAACGGTGGCTTCTTCAGCAGGAGCTTCAACGGGTGCTTCTTCAACAACCGGAGCTTCTTCTACGGGTACCTCTTCAACGACAGGGGCTTCCTCAACGGGAGCTTCTTCGATGACGGGGGTTGCCTCGACGGGCTTTTCGGGAGCTACGATGTAAGCGGGAACACCCCAGCTTACAACCTTGCCTTCACCTGCAACGGCGAATGCCTTGAGCAGGGGGGCTGAAACAACTGCACCGTTGTCTACGGTGGTCTGCGGGGCTTCGTTAACGGCTGCGTTTGCTGCTGCGAGAACAGCGCCGGACAGGATGACGCCTACCGCACCTACTGAGAGTGAACGACGCAATGTTGTACCTTTCGTCTCTTCTTGAGATTTCGCAGCCGGGTTGCTGCTACTGCTGGGTGGCCCGTACGTGAGGTTTCGGGCTCCCATGCTTCCCTCGGAAGCTGATTGGACTCTGAACAGCCTATAACGATTTGATAACGATGTATACCGAATCGTTATAAAAAATTGATTTTTCTGCCCTATATCACATCCCCACAGACACCCGGAAGCCCCTGAGAATCACCTATTAATACTGGCCACCCTGGGTTACCGGCGAGTAACCTGTGCGGGCAGAACCCACCGAAATAAAATACGACACAATAGCGGCCGGGTCACAGTTTCATGACGAAACTGTGACCCGGCCGCTCCCCTACACCAGGGCTCTTAGTCGCCGCGCAGCTTCAAGCGCGCGTTGGGCAGCTCAGGAGCAGGAATCACTGACGTGCGGGGCTGCTCTTCATATTCCCCGGGCAGCAGCACTACCCCGCCAAAGCGGGGGTAGCCGGGGCTGGCGTCCTGACCGGCAGCAAGCAACCCGCCGGTGACTATCTCGGTGCCCGACGCACCCGCCGGGGCGGTGACGGCCTCGAAGCTCTCAGCCTGGGCGTTCCAGGCGGCACGGGCTTCGACGATGCCTTCGTGGGAGCGGCCTATGAAGTTCCACCAGATAGCAATTTCTTCGCCGAAGGGGGCTCCACCGAGCAGAATCAGGCGGGTGTCGCCAATTGCCTCGATAGTGAGTTCGGTGGTGCCGGGTTCGATAAAGAGCATTTCGTCGGCAGCTACCTGCTGGCCCCTAATAAGGAGGGCGCCGGTGTCGACCACGAAGCCATGCTCGTACTCGGGGTTGAGGGTCAGGGTGATGGTGCGGCGCGGGGCGTCGTCTGCCGGGTTCTTGTCTACCCCTGGGACAGAGCCGGGGGCACCTACCAGAATTTCAGCACCAAGCAGGGGCGAAAAGGTAGTGACGGGCGACGAGCCGGTGCGGATCTGCCCGTCGACGGCCACACCCAAGCTCCCAAGGAAGACGCAGGCTTGCACCGGAGCCGGGGCGGACGCGTCCTGCCCACTCCCCTGCCCATCGAAGGTGAGGGCCTCAGGTACGAAGTTTTCGAAGGCGGGGGCAGTATTCATGTCCTGGTGGGGCAGGGCGATCCAGAGTTGGATGCCGTGCAGCACGGTGGTGTCTGGTGTGGAGTATTCGGAGTGGTTGATGCCGTAGCCGGCGGTCATAAGGTTGAGTTCGCCGGGGCGTACGTCGGCGACAGTGCCGAGGGAGTCGCGGTGTTCGATGGTGCCGGTAAAGATCCAGCTGGCGGTTTGCAGGCCGGTGTGGGGGTGCGGGGCGACGCGCATACCGCCGGTGACGGCGACATCGTCGGGGCCGTAGTGGTCGATGAAGCACCAGGCGCCCACCATACGGCGGTCGCGGGAGGGCAGCAGGCGGCGCACGGTCATGGCACGCAACCCGCCCAGGGGCACGGGGCGAGGCTCAATAAGTTTCATGGGTTTAGTGTACGCGGGGGGCGGACGGGGGGGTTGGGTGTGACCGGACGGCTGGGGCAAGTGGGCGGCGGATGGCAGATACACCGAATGCGACTCCTTTTCCCGAGCGGGCGTTAAAACAACACCCGTTCGGGAAAAGGAATCACATTCGATGAGCTGCCGGTAAGACCTATGCAGAGCAGAGCTTGCTCCTCCCATGTGCGCTGTTTTATGTAGTAGTACATATCAATAGAGGAGTACCTAAAATTAAGTACTCCTCTTTGCCCTGAGTAATTCAGTTACGTTCTCTTTACTTTTTTGACTTGATAGGAAGAGCACCTATAAGCCCACCAACTGCCGCCCACAGCAGACAATACCCCCAACCAAAATCTATAATCCTTAGCATCATTCACGTTAGCGTATCGCGAAGTCGTTATGTTGTACTCAGCTCTAAGCCAATAGACTACAGCCCCAACAAGAGCGAAGACCAAAATCATAATTATTCTTTTCATTAGCTAAAAGCCTTTCTACAAGTTTCAGGTTGTCGTCTCAGATATAGGTGGCACCTAGTGCTTAGGCCAGCATCTGCCGATTTAACGAAATAACGCCCATCACAAAAACAGGTGTCCAAACTCAGTTTAGGTATGGGGCCCCCGGCAAGGGTAAATGTTTCGTTCATCATTGGTGTGAATCGTTTCAGAGATAATCCGAGGCAGTAACACCGGCAGAAAGCGCGCTAAGGCTAGCGAGCAACACCAGGGACTCTACCTCGTATGAATCTGGTCGGGTGCTGTAGGTTGTCAGCCGTAGCGCGCTGTCGCTGTCGACCGTGAAAGCATCAAAATCTCGAGGAACACGTTCATAGGCACTTCGGTGTAGGACGCATCCCCGCACACGCGGGGAACACTGAGGGTATGGGCTCGTTGCAGGTCTAGAGCGGGGCTCATCCCCGCACACGCGGGGAACACGACCCGACCTGCAGCTTGTTGGAGCGCCGGCGGGGCTCGTCCCCGCACACGCGGGGAACACTTGAGGTTGTCCTTACCCCCGCCTAGGTACTCGGGCTCATCCCCGCGCATGCGGGGAACACGAACTTCTTAGCCTGGAGGGAGAGTTCCAGCTGGGCTCATCCCCGCGCATGCGGGGAACACAAGCGGATGAAAAAGCGAGCTCGTACATAGGGGGGCTCATCCCCGCGCATGCAGGGAACACTCGGTGCCAACATTAAAGACAGCGGAGGGCTGAGGCTCATCCCCGCGCATGCAGGGAACACGTGCAGTCCTGGATGTCATAGGCAAGACTCGTGGGCTCATCCCCGCGCATGCGGGGAACACAGACCCTGGGAGGTACCATCATGGCAGCTGCCGGGCTCATCCCCGCGCATGCGGGGAACACGGCGGGCCTATATTTTCGATGGGAAAACTCTGGGGCTCATCCCCGCGCATGCGGGGAACACTGATTGCTTTCCCCGTGGCCGGTTGGCTGGGGGGGGCTCATCCCCGCGCATGCGGGGAACACCAGATGAGAGGTTACAGGGTGCCGGTGCCGAGGGGCTCATCCCCGCGCATGCGGGGAACACCGTCGCTCTTCACGCCCTTTACCTACCCGCTGAGGCTCATCCCCGCGCATGCGGGGAACACTGCTCGGGGGTGAAACGCTCAAAACCGCGCCAGGGCTCATCCCCGCGCATGCGGGGAACACGAGTTTCGTCTTCTTCGACGGTATCTGCGAGAGGGCTCATCCCCGCGCATGCGGGGAACACACCTCCATCGAATTCACCGTCAAAATGAGCGAAGGCTCATCCCCGCGCATGCGGGGAACACTCGACCTGGCGTTCTTTGACCTTGCGGAGCGCGGGCTCATCCCCGCGCATGCGGGGAACACCTTCCTTAGCTTCAACTTCTGCGGTTTCTACGGGGCTCATCCCCGCGCATGCGGGGAACACTGTACCGTCTACTTGCCCCTCACCTTGGGCAGGGGCTCATCCCCGCGCATGCGGGGAACACGCCGGGTCGTCTAGGAAGCCCTGGATGACTTCGGGCTCATCCCCGCGCATGCGGGGAACACCTTGCTGGGCGAGTTTGAGCATGGTTTGACTGAGGCTCATCCCCGCGCATGCGGGGAACACACGGCAATTCCATCTCAGCTAATCACGGCTCTAGGCTCATCCCCGCGCATGCGGGGAACACCAGCTGGACTCCATGCGTGACGGGAATGGGGAGGGCTCATCCCCGCGCATGCGGGGAACACGATTCCGGGTCGCTCCTGCCCCTGGCTTGGGGGGGCTCATCCCCGCGCATGCGGGGAACACCTGGGCACCGTGATGGGTGCCTTGACCCCGATGGGCTCATCCCCGCGCATGCGGGGAACACACCTGCGCGGCGGGGTCAATCGTCAGGGAAACGGGCTCATCCCCGCGCATGCGGGGAACACGCAAAACTCGGCGAAACCACGGGGGTTGACGAGGGCTCATCCCCGCGCATGCGGGGAACACCACAGGCATACGCCCTCAAAGAAAACGATGCTGGGCTCATCCCCGCGCATGCGGGGAACACGCCACCCCGTAGACCCACTTGCGTACCTGCGGGGGCTCATCCCCGCGCATGCGGGGAACACTAGCCGAACCGCGTAACCGCGACCTACTGACGGGGCTCATCCCCGCGCATGCGGGGAACACACTTTCATCAGCATTGACCTGGCCCAGGACTGGGGCTCATCCCCGCGCATGCGGGGAACACTTCGAGGCCTATACCCAGATATCAGTGAGCGCAGGCTCATCCCCGCGCATGCGGGGAACACTCTCACTAGCACGTTTCTTGCCCGATGAGACCGGGCTCATCCCCGCGCATGCGGGGAACACTGGAGCTTTCAGGCGCAGAAATGTCGGAGCAAGGGCTCATCCCCGCGCATGCGGGGAACACGCTAGGACGGCGAGGGTCACTGGTACTCTCCGGGGCTCATCCCCGCGCATGCGGGGAACACCAAAAACAGCGCCCCCGCACCCTGTCGTCGTGGGGCTCATCCCCGCGCATGCGGGGAACACGTGACCGGGGATGTTCTGAGCCAGTCATTTCTGGGCTCATCCCCGCGCATGCGGGGAACACCTTGCCAAAAGCGCCCTGCCCGCTGGTGGAAACGGCTCATCCCCGCGCATGCGGGGAACACACTTCCTGACAAGGGCGTCTACCTGAGCCAAGGGTAGAACTCATTCATTTAAGATGAGTTTTGTAGGAAGTCATTCAATTACATCTTAGACCGCCATGAGGGGTTACGACTACGCACCTGTGCCCTGACCTTACTCCAGCCCGTTGCTCTCTTGGGCTCAGGCCTAGTGCCAGGCAAAGGCCTCATCATCAAAGTCAGGCCCTCAAGATCAACCGGTTCCCAGTCATGTTTATGAACCTTAAATCGCAACCGCTGTTCAGTATCAGAGGAATATACCAAGATTGCTCTGCCGCTCCCGGCATAAGAGCAGGTACGCTCCCAGAGAGCCTCGCGAACTTTCGCCGAAACGTTGCCTACAAATGTTCCAGGACTGATCTCTAATAGCCACCGTGTCAGGTCTCCACGTAACCCTTCTGGGCACGCAGTCACAACTAAAACAATCAACTACCATCACCTGCATAGTTGATACCCGCTTCTACTGTGGTTTTACCGGGCCCAGCCCAAAGTGAAAGCTCATCAATCTGCTCCCATTCGGTATCAATATCCGGAGCTAATAGCCGCGAAATATCACGAGCGCACCGGGCAAGTAGACGATGTGTGACTACAGCATCGCGAACAGCTCGGCGAACATCCGATGTGATGTTACTGCTACCTGAAGCAACTACATCAAAAGCAGCCGGAATAGTGATCTCAGCTTTATACAAATCAGCGATATCAAAGACAAAAGAGCGATCATGACCAGTATGGATAAAGCCCAGCCCTGGAGTACATCCCAACGCAACAATGACTGAATGAACCACCCCGTACAAAGCAGCATTAGCGGCGGTAAGGGCTTGGTTAATGGGGGAACCGTCCTCAAAGGCCCCCGGCATATAATCGCGTTTACCCCAGGCAACACCAGTACGTTCAGAATGTTCACGGTAAATGCGACGGACGCGAGCACCTTCCCTGCCACGGAGCTGTTGCATAGTAAGTTGTGAGACATCTTCGCCGGGGAAACGATAGGCATACATTTTTCGTGCAACGTCAAGCCGTGAGCGCACGTTTGAAACGTGCTCAGCTTGAGCCTGCAACATGCGGGAGCTCCGAGCTAGAGAGCTACCATGAGCATAGAAGCGGACGCCATTCTCACCGCACCAGACTACGCTAGCTCCACAGTCACCCAAGAGAGTCATCGCAGCGTTAGTTACACGGGTGCCGGGCCCTAAGAGCAAGCACCCCAAAGTGGCTGCTGGAATATGGATTACTCCCCTATCAGAGGTTGCGGTAACCGCGTTGGCGTCCCGGTGCACCGCACACCTCTCCAGATACACAAAAGATAATCTGTCGCTAACTCGCGCCAGCTCAGTTCTAGTAGGTGGCGGTGCGCCGGGAATACTCATGCCGCTACCCTCCTAAGCGTCATTAGGCCGCAGCCGTAGGCTTTTCCTCGCCCGATTCCCTGAATTAAAGCAGACTTTAGGGACTCAGCATCGGTAACTTTCAGGACGCCATCAAACTGCGCTTTTCGCAAAGTAACCTGTGCGCTTCTACCACCCTGACGGGGGTCCTTCCGAGAAAATCGAAGGTCTTCTCGGTTAGTAACATCGACAGCAAGACCTGTGAGGCTCTGAGGAGCCTCTTTTATTTCGAACCCAAAATCCGCAGACCGTTGGGTAAGCCAGTTGATCTGCTGTTCAGGGGTCGCGTGCGGCAGAACTTTCCCTCTACTCCCGGGAGGAGTTGACTCCCGTTTGACAGGGTTAGCTTGCAGACGGAACCCCCATTCCTGCCCAACCATAAGTCGGTCAAGGAAAGTACCGTAGTGAATCGAATTCCAGGTTTGAGACACCCAACCTGCCTTTTCAACGATATGGGTGAAATCTGGTTCCAGAGGGCTCACTACATACAGGGTATATTTGATGCCTTCTTGGTCTAAACGCCAAAGCACACGCTCTCCAGCTTCTTCAAGCGAACCTGGCGGGAAGGCCTGGAGTACAGCCTTGTGCATAAGCTGACGATTGCCTAGAAGCTTTCGTCCCTCACGTTTTTGGGGGTTGATAAGGATAGAACTGAACCAGGTCATAGGCCTCGCACCGCTTCCATAAACGGATCACTCATGAGTTTTCCTTCTTCATTATCAAACTCCACAGGCTCCGCCTCATACACGGTGCGCCAGCTGTACTGTCGGCTTTCTTGGCTATAGCTCAGTGGAATATCTCGCACCTGGTCGCCATCTTCACCAGTACGAGCATCCCGGATAAGGGGCAGAAAGACCTTCTGGTCTCTGCGTTTTTTATGCCAGGATGCTGCTCCCCAAGGCTGTTTGCGGAGCGCCGTTTCTGCATCGTCATCGCTAACGCATACGAAAAGATCAGCGTTTGCAGGACAGTTACGGCGCCCCAGGTAAAGGGGATAAACCGGCTTCTGTACCGCTTCCGCGATGGTTTCAATAAGCTCATCAGGTCCCGACACAGCTGCTAGAAAGACCGCGTCTGACAGATAGTAACGGGTTGAGAGGTTAGGGGCTTTAGCACCTGGTTCGCGGGCTGTTTGATAGTCCCGTTCCAGGTTTCCTGGTTGGTCAATACGTACCGCAAACTCAAGCCCAGCAAGATCAGCGATATTATCGGTTCGTTGTCTGCCCTGAGCCGCAGCAAGCAAACCTAAAACTCCTGACTTAGTGGGTAGGGTGTTAGTTGCACGGGTACGGTAGCGGCTATCTGACCCCCAGGATTGTAAAGGCCCTCTCAGCTTAAGAACCAGTGTTTTCATGGGGTTACTTACTTTCAGTAGCTTCCAGGGTTGCTGTGAGTTCATCCAGAAGCTGGGGCAGGTTAGTAACTGTACCCAAACCGTCGAGGGCCTCAGCTAGGTTAGGCAAAGCAACTACCCAAGATGCCTCGGGCTTATAGCCGTACATAGCGTCTAGGGCTTGCGCCTCTTCTGCTAGTTTCTGAGCCGCTTGTAAGCGGTAACCACCGTTTTCATTGGTAGCAGGCACTTCAAAGGCGTTGACCAAGCTAACGGGGCGATCCTTTCGGACGCTGACCACAATAGCCTCAGGTAAAGTACGGTTAGCAAAGGTATTCTGCTTGCCGGTAGGCATGGAAGTCAGGAAAGACTCCACAAAAGCCCGTGTTGCTTTAACTGCGACGTCGCGGTCATCTAGATTCGCTGCTAAGCCCTCAAGGTTAACGGTGGCATAGCGGTAGAGGGTTGATGACATCATCTCAACGGTACCCAGCATTCCAGCACCAGTTTCTTCGGCATCGCGAACCACATCATCAACGGCGGTGAAGAAGTCAAACTCGGGTTCAGCTCCCGCGACGCCTAATGCGTGGGCTACCTGGGCAGCCGCATCAACGTTATAGGCAGCATCGTCAGCGACCATGCGGCCAAAGAGGGCAATATCGACAGAGTTTTTATCGTCAAGGACCTTCTGGGCGTCCTTCTTAGCAATCTTTTCTCCATCAGCATCAATAATTGCCTGAGCAGCAGCCTGAATCTGGTGGTTGCTGAGGAAAAGCAGGTAGCCGGTTTCGAGGTGGCTTTCTTCATCTTCGCCCTTCTTCTTGGAAGAAGGGGAAACCTTAATGCCAGCAGTTTTCAAAAGAGCCTCAACCTCAGCGGTCGCGCGTGCCTCGTCCCAACTCTCGTCAAGTTTCTGAATCTTGGACGCAATTTTCTGGACGACCCGCTTGGTACGTACACCCATGAGTTCGGGGGTGAGGGCCTCTGCAAGGTCATGTCGCATGACATGCTTCCATGCCTGAGACGAAACGCGCTGACGGGGAACACCGCCAAAAGTCGCTGTTTTGGGGGCGCCAGTATCATCGCGATTGATGTTGCTGGGAGGCAAGGTCTGTAGTGCGTGAATATCAATAAAGAGTGACATTAGAGATTTTCCTTTCGATGGTTAGTTTTTGGCGGGTGTTTGTTTCCAGAGGGTTGAAGCATAGTCCCTGCCCCAGCGCAGGATGACACCTTCACGTCGGCTAGGAGTATGCAGTGCCCAAAGGTCACTGGCTAGTTGGGCATAGTCAAGCGAGATCTCGTAGGTGTGCAGAAGGCTAATGAGAGATCGGAGATGGTAGCTGATGGCGGAAGGAGTGCGAGCAACCATAAGAGCGTCCAGCCGACTTTTAATGGATTTGCTTCCCGATGAAACGGTCAACTCAGCAATAGCTGTTCCTAGTGACTTTTTACCTTTAAGGTGCATAGGACGAGCTAAGGCACGCTGATGTAATGCATAAAGAGATAGAGCGGTGAAAGCTGCTCGCTCAGCATTATTAGCCTCGTCCTTAGTGCCGGTGTATGCGAAATCAGGCAAAAGTGTATCCAGTGCATAGGACCACGCCAAAGGGTCTTTCTCTGGAGTTTTTCCTGCTGCCTTACGAAGCGTTGCTAGAGTCGCTCGATCACCTCGTTCATACGCTGCCTGAAGCTTGTAAAGAGCAGTTGCTATCGAGTTGTAGAAACTCTGTTTTTCAGGCAGAGAGGATAACGGCATATCCTGGCCGGAAAAATCTTGTTGGGTTCCGGTATCCATAGTTTTCCTTTCTATGAGGCATTTTCATTGGCCGGTACTCTTTCAAGGGTTTTCTTGAGAGAGTTTCTAAGACGGTTAAAAGCTGTTGCGGTATTCAAAACTCGAGGCTTCTCAGAGCTTGTATCAAGCCTGCCAATCAAAGCCTTTGGACCTGCTCCCTGAGCTAACCTAATGGCTTCATCTCCAATAATTTTTTCAACGGTATCGCACCATTCGTTAAGTCTTTGAGCTAAGTCAGTATCGGGAGTGACGGTCAGGAGCCAGTCTTTGAAACTAGTTTCAAGTTTACTGAGGGCACTTTCAGTCGCTGAAGGAACAAAAGCGTAAGTTCCGCCCGCAGCTTCTGCCAAGAAACCGGCGAACTGCCCCAAGTTGATAGACGCCTCAACAGCTCGTCGAGCGGCCTGAACGATTCGGTCAGAGGACGGAGAATCTCTAGCTATCAGGGTACGGAGCTTGAACGGAACGACCTCATGAATTGAATTGGTAATAATCGAAGATTGAGGACCATACACAAACCCAACAAGTTCTACTCGGACTTCTTGGTCTGCGTTAACCAGACGATTTTCTTTGAGAACTTGTAGAGAGTGCAAGGTCGCTGGGATTTTGTCTGGTTCCCCGCCTTTTGGAATTTCTTGAAGTCGCTCATCAGCTAGGAGCGCTTCAATACCTTTCCAAAGGGTGCGTTCTTCAGGGTGGCTTTTAGCAAAAAATACCGGGGCTCCCTTCTTGGACTGGACCTTGCTGTAACGATAGCCGGTCATGGGGTCTGCAAACTGATTTCTGATTTCGATTTTGTCGCCATTGGTGACCAGCACGCCGGTGGCAGCTTCCTCAACATCGTCCCAGAAAAGTCGGACGCGGCGGGATTGCCAGGTCAGTACATCACAAGGCCCAGACGGAAACTCGCTAGTGCGAGGAGCAGCGGTTGCAGGTTCCCTCTCCCAGACAGGGAGGTCCCCGTCTAGATTCCCTTCGGTGAAGATAAAACTTGCGGGAGTATTGAGTAGAAGAGTTTGAGCAAGGTTTGATCCGTGAACAACGACTCCACCGGTGAAACCAGCCCAGCCTGTTCCAATGGGATAGCCTTTTCCTCCCTTAACTCGGGGGTCATTCACTGCACCGGGTTTAATGCCAGAGTAGTCCCAAGCTTGGATTGCAATAAGCCAGCGAGCTGCTTCAGCAAATGAGAGAGCCTGTACACCACGCCCTGCTCTCATGGTGAAATAATCTAATTCTGCCTCGGGAATAAGGCGCTGTACAGAAGCATGCTCACCCTTGGCGGTAGCTAAGTCAGCTACCTGCATAAAGGGAGCGCGGTCATCGAGCAAATTAAACCGGTCTCGGTATTGCGTCAGATAGTCAAACACAGGCTCAGAAATAATTTCAGCCCCACCTTGCAAAAGGTCTTCCCACCACTCTAAGAAGTCCTCACACTCCTGCACTTCTTCGGTGGCAGCGTGAGCCCTCCAGAAGATAGCAATAAGAATACGGAGCACAGCATAATCCTGCTGGGGAGAGTCACCTGCCAAGCACTTAATATGCTCAAGTTCTTTAAACACTTCTGTAAGCGAAAGACAACGGTTTGACCCATCAGCCATAAGGCATTGAACCCAGGGCTTGTCCACCAGGTTGAAGCTCATTTCAGTTGCCATTAAACTCATGGTTCTCCTTTCTATAGGTCGGTTTATTTAGGAGCTCTAAACCGAGTTCCTGACTGTACCGCAGCCGAAAGCCGGCTAACTCAATTTCAAAATTTTCATCAAGAGTTACTTGTAGAAGCCCCTTAAGCAAAGGCGACTTCTGCCAGGCTAAATCGGTTGTCTGCTCTAACTGATCCAATACTTCATCTAGTAGCCAGGGCCGTGACAACTGATAAGGCAACCTCACCGTACACTGAGCCAGAAGATAGGCTGCATCTGTATCAGGAGTGAACCCCACCGGCAAAGCCGGAGACTCGACGTCCTCAACCAACCAAGGTAGCGGAGCATAGTACCCATCGCCTACCTTCTGTACGAGCACCACTTCAAGGGTTGGCTCAGTATCACGCACTTGAGCAGCGCCTTCCTCATCCGATAGGTCGCCGCTCTGAGCAGCCCATACTTCTGAGAATTCACGGACGCTCCGTGACAGCTCCGCTCTGAAGCTTTCAGATTTCTTCCGTGCGGTTTCTAACTCACTATCAAACTGTTGCCGGAACCGCTGATAAGTGTCCTCCCAAGCTGGTAAGACATGAGGGCTGGAATAGACAGCCTCGACTAGAGAAGGAATTTCACTAGGAACTTTGAGGACTCTCTCCGCGCCTACATGCAATGAAAGCTCACTGCATGTAGGTAACAAGAGAGCTGGCTGATAGACAGCATCCACACCAGGTGCAAAGACGGGGCTAGAGTTTTCTGTTGGGAGCTCCTGCATACCACGTACATACAGACGAGGTTTCTGAGCCCATTGCGGTCTATCTCCAGGCAA
>DXCN01000050.1 GCA_019115985.1 Candidatus Rothia avicola
TACTTCGAAGGCTCCATGGGCGCAGAAGCTATCAAGAAGCGTCTTGAGAACTTCGACATGGAAGCTGAAGCAGAGGCCCTCAAAGACATCATCCAGACCGGCAAGGGCCAGAAGAAGACCCGCGCCCTCAAGCGTCTGAAGGTTGTCAACGCCTTCCTGACCACCGACAACTCACCGCTCGGTATGGTACTGGACTACGTTCCCGTCATCCCGCCGGAACTGCGCCCCATGGTGCAGCTCGACGGTGGCCGCTTCGCGACCTCCGACCTGAACGACCTCTACCGTCGCGTCATCAACCGCAACAACCGCCTTAAGCGTCTGCTGGAACTCGGTGCCCCCGAGATCATCGTGAACAACGAAAAGCGCATGCTGCAGGAAGCCGTTGACTCCCTGTTCGACAACGGCCGTCGTGGCCGCCCCGTTACCGGCCCCGGTAACCGCCCCCTGAAGTCACTTTCTGACATGCTCAAGGGTAAGCAGGGTCGCTTCCGCCAGAACCTGCTCGGTAAGCGCGTTGACTACTCGGGTCGTTCCGTTATCGTCGGTGGCCCCACCCTGCAGATGCACCAGTGTGGTCTGCCCAAGCAGATGGCTCTGGAGCTCTTCAAGCCCTTCGTTATGAAGCGCCTGGTGGACCTCAACCACGCCCAGAACATCAAGTCTGCTAAGCGCATGGTCGAGCGTTTCCGCCCCCAGGTCTGGGACGTCCTCGAAGAGATCATCACCGAGCACCCCGTGCTGCTGAACCGCGCACCCACCCTGCACCGCCTGGGTATTCAGGCCTTCGAACCCCAGCTGGTCGAAGGTAAGGCTATCCAGCTGCACCCGCTCGTCTGTTCAGCATTCAACGCTGACTTCGACGGCGACCAGATGGCAGTCCACCTGCCCCTGTCACCTGAGGCTCAGGCCGAGGCCCGCATCCTCATGCTGTCCTCCAATAACATCCTGAAGCCCTCAGACGGCCGCCCCGTTGCGGTACCTGACCAGGACATGATCATCGGTCTCTTCCACCTGACCACCGCCCGTGACGGTGAGAAGAACGAAGGCCGCCTGTTCTCGTCCTACGCAGAAGCCATCATGGCTATGGACCGCCACGAGATTGAGCTCTACACCAAGGTCAAGATCCTGCTGGACGACTTCGTACCCTACGAGGGCTGGGAAGCTCCCGAAGGTTACGAGCCCGGTCAGCCCGTGCTGGTAGAAACTACCGTCGGTCAGGTCATTTTCAACGAGACCCTGCCCGCCGATTACCCCTGGTACACCGGCGTTGCCGACAAGAAGTCCCTGGGTGCCCTCATCAACGACCTTGCTGAGAAGTACCCCATGCACGTGGTAGCCAAGACCCTTGACGCACTCAAGAACACCGGCTTCTACTACGCTTCACGCTCAGGTGTGACCGTTGCGGTCTCCGATATCGCAGCGCCCCCCACCAAGCCCGCCATTATGGAAGGCTACGAGGAGCAGGCAGCCAACATCGAATCCCAGTTCGCCATGGGTCTGATCGACGACGTCGAACGCCGTACCGAACTGATCGACATTTGGACCAAGGCAACCGACGAGGTTGCCGAGGCCATGAAGGAAAATCTGGCTGAGAAGAACACCACCATTAACCGCATGGTCACCTCAGGTGCACGTGGTAACTGGATGCAGGTTCGTCAGATTGCAGGTATCCGTGGTCTGGTGTCCAACACCAAGGGTGAGATTATGCCCCGCCCGATTAAGTCTTCCTACCGTGAAGGCCTGTCGGTTCTGGAGTACTTCATCGCAACCCACGGTGCTCGTAAGGGCCTGGCAGATACCGCGCTGCGTACCGCAAACTCCGGTTACCTGACCCGTCGTTTGGTCGACGTTTCTCAGGACGTCATCGTGCGCGAGCACGACTGTGGCACCCGCCGCGGCCTGACCCTGCCCCTGATCGAGAAGGACGCCGCTGGCAACATCTCCCTGCATGAGAACGTCGAGTCTTCAATTCACGGCCGCGCTCTGGCTGTTGATGTTGTGGCTGAAGACGGTACCGTACTGGCTGCTGCTGGCGCTGATGTCTCAGATATCGTCATTGATGACCTGTTCAAGGCCGGTATCGAAGAGGTTCGCGTCCGCTCCGTCCTGACCTGTGAGTCAGCAGTTGGTGTTTGTGCCCTCTGCTACGGCCGTTCCATGGCTTCAGGTAACCTGGTCGACATCGGTGAGGCCGTTGGTATTATCGCGGCTCAGTCCATTGGTGAGCCCGGTACCCAGCTGACCATGCGTACCTTCCACACCGGTGGTGTCGCATCGGCTGACGATATTACCCAGGGTCTGCCCCGTATTCAGGAACTCTTCGAGGCTCGCACTCCCAAGGGTGTTGCCCCGATTTCTGAGGTCACCGGTCGCGTCACCATCGAGGATACCGACAAGTCCCTGAAGGTTGTTGTTACCCCCGATAACGGCGATGACCCGGTTGCTTACCCCGTCCTGCGTCGTGCCCGACTGGAAGTTGCCGAAGGCGACCACATCACCGTCGGCACCCAGCTGGTCGCCGGTGCCGTTGATCCCAAGGAGATTCTGCGTATTCGTGGTCCCCGTGAGGCTCAGAAGCACCTGGTGGATGAGGTCCAGGGCGTCTACCGCTCCCAGGGTGTGGGCATCCACGATAAGCACGTTGAGGTTATCGTCCGCCAGATGCTGCGCCGTATCACCGTCATCGACTCCGGTGAGACCAACCTGCTCCCCGGTGAGCTGGTCGAGAACATCGCCTTCCAGAACGCTAACCGTGCGGCTCTGGCCGAGGGGAAGCGTCCTGCATCAGGCCGCCCCGAGATGATGGGTATCACCAAGGCGTCACTGGCTACTGAGTCCTGGCTGTCTGCCGCGTCCTTCCAGGAAACCACTCGCGTCCTGACTCAGGCTGCGATGGAAGGTAAGGAAGATCCGCTGGTCGGTCTCAAGGAGAACGTCATCATTGGTAAGCTCATCCCCGCTGGTACTGGTCTTGCCATGTACAACGACATCGAGGTTGAGCCCACCGACGAGGCTCGTGAGGCCCTGTTTGCTCAGACCGCAACTCCCTACAATGATTTCAGCTACGCCGAGACCAACGAGGGTGCTATCAGCCCTGAGTTCCAGGCAATTCCGCTGGATGACTACGAGTTCGGTCAGTAAACCGGCTGCCGCTGTTCTGGCATAGGTAAGGCCCTTCTCCGCGTATCTGCGGAGGAGGGCCTTCTTCGTAAGGGGGGGCGCCGGGCCTGCGCTGGGCTGACTAGGTGAGCTGGTTGCCCTGAGCTTCGAGAAGCTGTTCGAAGTGGGTCAGGAGTTCTGCCCGGTTGGGGCTAAGACCGGTGATGAGTTCGAAGGCGTCGGCTGCCTGGCCGACCGCCATAAGCCCGCCGGGAAGTAGCCGGCAGCCTATAGAACGAGCTTTCTGTATAAGCGGGGTATTTTGGGGTAGGTAGATGACGTCAAAGACCCAGAGGCCGGGGTGGGGGTAGTCCAGGGGCAGGGGAGCGCCGGGGTGGTGGTGCATACCAATGGGGGTAGCGTTGACTAGGCCGGTTGAGGTGGCAAGGGCTTCAGCCAGTTCGGCTTCGGTGACGGCGCGGACGGTCGCGCCCGGGTAGAGTGCGGCCAGCTGCTGGGCTTTAGCGGAGGACCTCTCCATATCGACATCAAATAGATTGAGCGTTCTAGTTCCTAAACTCAGCAGGGCATCTGCGGTGGCAGAGCCCGCCCCGCCGACGCCCAGCTGGGTGACGATTGCCAGATCCTCGGGAGCCGGGGCCAGCCCCTGGGTCAGGGCAGAGGCAAAGCCACTCACATCGGTGTTGTGCCCGATGAGCTTACCTTCCCGTGCTACTACCGTATTGACAGCCCCCAGCCGGGCTGCGGCGTCCGACACCTCATCCAGGTGCTCCAGAACAGCCTGCTTGTAGGGGAAGGTGATGTTGAAAGCGTTAAAACCAAAGTCAAACCCCCAGTGCAGTAGCTCTCCCACGGGCAGCACACCGGCTGCTCGTACCCCGGGCCCCAGAGCATCAAGGTCGATAGGGCGGTAGAGATAGCGCACACCTGCCCGGTCTGCTGCGAACTCGTGCAGGGGCGGAGTAAGAGAGGCCGTGATACCGCTACCTAGCAGGCCGACCAGGTAAGACTCGTTGGGGGTGCTCACTCGTGCTGTCCTTTTCGCGGGGGTTAAAGTCCTTCCGTTCTACCACGAATCGCGGGGCAAACCCAGCTAGCTGGAAGAGGCTCAGGTCGGTAGGCTTAGAGGAGCACACACGGGCGGGACTCACCCCGCCTATCTTTTCGCACATCTTGAGGGTTGAATGAAACTATCACGACATGTAGGGGTCAAGCTCGGCGTCTTTGGGGCTGCCCTATCGTTAGCGGCTGGAGCCTACCTGATTCCGGCTCAGGCCGATGCTGAACTGACACCGGCGGGCGTCAATGCCCAGAGCCTGGCCCAGCTGGTGAACTCCACCCACCCAACCGCTGCTAACCCCTATCTGGTAGGGGCGGGTGTAGCCGATATTACCGGTGAGGTCGCCGAGGTGGCCTTCGTGGGCTACGGTACCGATACCCAGAAGGGCTCGGGTATTCATACCCGCCAGTACGCCCGCGCCTTCGTGGTCATTGACCCTGCTAGCGGCTCCCGTAACCTGATTGTGGTGCTCGATGCTCTGAGCGCCTGGAACAGTATTCGCGCTGAACTGGTGAACCGTATTCAGGCCGAATTTGGCCCCGAGTTCACCGAAGCAAACATTATGATTACAGCCTCCCATAGCCACGCCACCCCCGGCGGCGTGAGCAAGGACGTGCTCTACAACCTGACAACCCTGGGCTTCAATGAGCCCACCTTCAATAACCAGGTCAACGGGTCTATGCAGGCTATCCGCGAGGCCCTGGCTGATTTGGCCCCAGGCAACGTGACGGTCTCCAGTAGCCAGCTCACCGGTGTAGGCGTCAACCGCTCGGCGGTAGCCCTGGAGCAAGATCCGGCTAACCTCACCGACGAACTTATTAACGGGGTTGACCCCACCAGCACCACCTTCCGTTTTGAGCACGACGGGGTGACCCGCGCCGTCCTGAACTGGTTCGCTATTCACCCCACTTCTCTCACCAACCGGAACACCCTGGTCTCATCAGATAACAAGGGCTATGCCCAATACCTGCTCGAAACCGTAGACCACGGGGTCAACCTGAACGCCGGCGCTGAAGATGACGCCTTCATTGCGGCCTTTGCCAACAGCAACACCGGTGACGTCTCGCCCAACACCATGCTGCAGCCGGGCATGGGCCCCACCAACGATATGTTCACCAACCTTGAGATTCAGGGAACCAAGCAGGCGGACGCCGTCCGCACCCAGCTAGCAAGCGCGGGTACCCCGGTGGGGCAGGGGCTGGACTCCCGTATCACCTACGTGGACTTCTCCAGAGTGCAGGTGGACGCCCGGTGGACGGGCACCGGCTACGCGGGCTCTACCTGTAACGCCTCGCTGGGTGCCCCCTTTGCCGCCGGTAGCGTGGAGGACGGCCCCGGTGCAGCCGGCTTCAACGAGGGGGCTAATGCCAATAAGGTCTGGAGCGACTTCAACTGGCTGGCCTACAGCTCGTCTGCCAGCCTGAGTGCCTGCCAGTACCCCAAGGCTAACCTGCTGGCCGTCCACAAGAAGGTGCAGCAGAAGCTGCCGGTGCAGGTCATGCGCTTCGGTAATTACTACCTGCTGGGTATGCCCGGTGAGCACAATGGTGCGGTCGGCGTGCAGTACCGTCAGGATATGGCTGCCCTGCTGGGCGTTGATGAGTCGCAGATTATCGTGCAGGGTTACACCAACGCCTATAGTCACTATGTGACGACCCCGCAGGAATACGTTTCGCAGCAGTACGAGGGCGGGGCCACCGTCTTCGGTATCAACACAATGGGGGCCTTCCGCCAGACCCTCAACACCGTTGCGACCTCTCTGCGAGATGGTACCGAGCTGCCCCTGGGCGATAAGCCTACTGTACGCACCCCCATGAAGAGCGCTGTGGGTAAGGTCTGGTACGACCTGCCCGGCGCTGGCCACTACTACGGTAAGGTGCTCACTCAGCCTGCTCATACGGCCCGGGGTGCAACCGTCAGCGCCCTCTTTGTGGGTGCCCACCCCAACAATGACCAGCAGCTCAATTCCAGTTACCTTGAAGTTCAGCGTCTAGAGGGTAACCGGTGGGTGACCGTCGCCGGCGATAACGACCCGGCTACCCGCTTCCACTGGAAGCGGCGCCTGGCGGCCCAGTCTCGCGTAACCATCGAATGGAAGATCCCTGCCGATGCGGTTCCCGGCACCTACCGGATTCTCTACCACGGGGATTCCAAGAACTGGGTCGGCACCATCACCCCCTTCACCGGGGCAACCCAGAACTTCACCGTCAGCTAGGCGGGCAGGTTCCTTCAGGACGCGGACGCTGGCCCTCCCCTCCCCGGGCAGGGGAGGGGGAAGGCCGGCGTCCTTACTCTTTTAAAAGCCTTAAGTGTCTGACATCACCCCGATTAGAGGGCTTAAAGCTGCCCCCAGAGCACACAGGGGGTAGATTAAGCCTTTCTAACCCGCTAGAGTAGTACCTGGAGTACTTAGCAGTAGTATCTACTGTCCGCACAGACACGTTCTGAGCAGTACATAAGAACCAATGGCAGAATGGACACCGTCCTTTGGCCTTGTTCGCCCGGGCATCTAGCCCGAACAGCGATCTTGAGGCCTAAATGCCATTTTTTGTTGTGTCTGGGCTCCTGCTAAGTCATGAAGATTTTCTTTTGCGCTTATCCTAAGTGACAGAAGGCAAGTAAACCGGTAGCCCCTAACGGGGCCGCCGATACCAAACGGAGAACAAGTGCCTACAATTCAGCAGTTGGTCCGTAAGGGCCGTGCACCCAAGGTCGTAAAGACCAAGGCGCCCGCACTTAAGGGCAACCCCATGAAGCGTGGCGTATGCACCCGTGTATACACCACCACCCCGAAGAAGCCGAACTCAGCACTGCGTAAGGTCGCACGTGTTAAGCTCAACGGCGGCGTCGAGGTTACCGCATACATCCCCGGTGAGGGCCACAACCTTCAGGAACACTCCATCGTGCTCGTTCGCGGTGGTCGTGTGAAGGACCTCCCCGGTGTTCGTTACAAGATTGTACGTGGCGCACTGGATACCCAGGGCGTTAAGGGCCGCGGTCAGGCTCGTTCACGCTACGGCGCAAAGAAGGAGAAGAAGTAATGCCTCGTAAGGGTCCCGCTCCTAAGCGTCCCCTCGTAAACGATCCTGTTTACGGCTCACCGCTGGTTACCCAGCTCATCAACAAGGTTCTACTGGACGGCAAGAAGTCAACTGCTGAGCGCATCGTCTACGGTGCACTCGAAGGCGTTGCTCAGAAGACCGGTGCAGACCCCGTAGTAACCCTCAAGAAGGCAATGGACAACGTCAAGCCTTCACTCGAGGTTCGCTCACGTCGCGTCGGCGGCGCGACCTACCAGGTCCCCGTCGAGGTTCGTGCAGGCCGCGCAACCGCTCTGGCTCTGCGATGGCTCGTTGGCTTCTCAAAGCTCCGCCGCGAGAAGACCATGACCGAGCGTCTCATGAACGAGATCCTGGATGCGTCCAACGGTCTCGGTGCCGCTGTGAAGCGTCGCGAAGACACTCACAAGATGGCCGAGTCCAACAAGGCCTTCGCACACTACCGCTGGTAATTTCTTCGTAGCCTGCCGTTATTACACAAGTACATAGTGGCAGGCTTTCGGAGTTTCTCACAAGGGAGAACAAAGTGGCACTAGACGTGCTTACTGACCTGAATAAGGTCCGCAACATTGGTATTATGGCGCACATCGACGCCGGTAAGACCACCACCACCGAACGCATCCTCTTCTACACCGGTATCAACCACAAGATCGGTGAGACCCACGACGGTGCTTCAACCATGGACTGGATGGCTCAGGAACAGGAACGCGGTATCACCATTACCTCTGCGGCAACCACCTGCTTCTGGAAGAACCACCAGATCAACATCATCGACACTCCCGGCCACGTTGACTTCACCGTTGAAGTTGAGCGTTCACTGCGCGTCCTTGACGGCGCTGTTGCAGTGTTCGACGGCAAGGAAGGCGTTGAGCCCCAGTCTGAAACCGTTTGGCGCCAGGCTGATAAGTACGAAGTTCCCCGTATCTGCTTCGTCAACAAGATGGACAAGCTGGGTGCAGACTTCTACTTCACCGTAGACACCATCGTCAAGCGCCTCGGCGCTAAGCCTCTCGTTATGCAGCTGCCCATCGGCGCTGAAAACGACTTCATCGGCGTCGTTGACCTGCTCACCATGCAGGCCTACGTCTGGCCCGGCGATGCCAAGGGCGACGTTACCATGGGTGCTTCCTACGAAATCCAGGAAATCCCCGCTGACCTGCAGGAAAAGGCAGAGCAGTACCGTGCTGAGCTCGTTGAAAATGTTGCTGAAGCTTCCGAAGAACTCATGGAAAAGTACCTCGAAGAGGGCGAACTGACCATCGAGGAAATCAAGGCAGGCGTCCGCGCCCTGACCGTTGCTAACGAAGCCTACCCCGTCTTCTGTGGCTCAGCATTCAAGAACCGCGGTGTACAGCCCATGCTCGACGCAGTTCTCGACTACCTGCCCTCACCGCTGGACGTCCCCGCGATGATCGGCCACCTGCCCTCTGACGAAGAGGTCGAAGTAACCCGCAAGCCCTCAGCTGACGAGCCCTTCGCAGCTCTGGCCTTCAAGGTTGCAGCTCACCCCTTCTACGGCCAGCTGACCTACATCCGCGTTTACTCCGGTAAGGCAGAACAGGGCCAGCAGGTTCTGAACGCCACCAAGGGTAAGAAGGAACGTATCGGTAAGCTCTTCCAGATGCACTCCAACAAGGAGAACCCTGTTGAAGAGATCCAGGCAGGTCACATCTACGCAGCAATCGGCCTGAAGGACACCACCACCGGTGACACCCTCTGCGACGTTGCTAACCCCGTAGTTCTGGAATCCATGACCTTCCCGGCCCCCGTGATCTTCGTGGCTATCGAGCCCAAGACCAAGGGTGACCAGGAGAAGATGTCAACCGCTATCCAGAAGCTGTCTGCTGAAGACCCCACCTTCACCGTTTCACTTAACGAAGAAACCGGCCAGACCGAAATCGGCGGCATGGGCGAGCTCCACCTCGACATCATTGTTGACCGTATGAAGCGCGAATTCAAGGTTGAGGCTAACGTTGGTAAGCCCCAGGTTGCTTACCGCGAAACCATCACCAAGAAGGTCGAGAAGGTCGACTACACCCACAAGAAGCAGACCGGTGGTTCCGGTCAGTTCGCGAAGGTTCAGGTCTCCTTCGAACCTATCGCCCTCGATGCTGAAGAGCTCTACGAGTTCGACAACGTCGTCACCGGTGGTCGTGTTCCCCGTGAATACATCCCCTCCGTTGACGCCGGTATCCAGGACGCAATGCAGCTCGGTATCCTCGCTGGCTACCCCGTTGTTGGTGTCAAGGCAACCCTGATCGACGGTGCTTACCACGATGTTGACTCGTCAGAAATGGCGTTCAAGATTGCTGGCTCAATGGTCTTCAAGGAAGGCGCCCGCCGCGCCGCTCCCGTCCTGCTGGAGCCCCTGATGGCTGTTGAAGTACGTACCCCCGAGGACTACATGGGCGACGTTATCGGCGACCTGAACTCACGCCGTGGTCAGATTCAGTCCATGGAAGATGCAGCAGGCGTCAAGATTGTTCACGCTCTTGTTCCGCTGTCAGAAATGTTCGGTTACATCGGTGACCTCCGTTCAAAGACCCAGGGTCGTGCAGTCTTCTCCATGGAGTTCGACAGCTACGCTGAGGTTCCCAAGAACGTTGCTGATGAAATCATCCAGAAGAGCCGCGGCGAGTAACACTTGCCCGGGTGCGGCTCACCCCGTGTGAGCCGCACCGCTTTTCAAAAAAACCTAGTAAATGAACCCGTCTTCGGGTTTCGTCCCACCGGCCTTATCCGCTATTGTGGTAGCTAGACCGCCTTTTACGGCGGAGTGCGCCGGTGTGAAACCCGAGTGCAGGTTCTCAAATCTTCTCTATAGGAGGAATACTCTTGGCTAAGGCTAAGTTCGAGCGCTCCAAGCCTCACGTAAACGTCGGTACCATCGGTCACGTTGACCACGGTAAGACCACCCTGACCGCTGCAATCTCCAAGGTTCTGGCTGACAAGTTCCCCGACCTGAACGAGCAGCGCGACTTCGGTATGATCGACTCCGCTCCTGAAGAGCGCCAGCGCGGTATTACCATCAACATTGCTCACATCGAGTACCAGACCGAGAAGCGTCACTACGCACACGTTGACGCCCCTGGTCACGCTGACTACGTTAAGAACATGATCACCGGTGCTGCTCAGATGGACGGCGCAATCCTCGTTGTTGCTGCCACCGACGGCCCCATGGCTCAGACCCGCGAGCACGTTCTGCTGGCTCGCCAGGTTGGCGTTCCCACCCTGCTTGTTGCTCTGAACAAGTCAGACATGGTTGAGGACGAGGAACTGCTCGACCTCGTTGAAATGGAAGTTCGCGAACTGCTCTCCTCACAGGAGTTCGACGGTGACAACGCTCCCGTTGTTCGCGTTTCCGCTCTGAAGGCTCTGGAAGGCGATCCCGAGTGGGTTGCTAAGGTTGAAGAGCTCATGGACGAGGTTGACAACTACATTCCCGACCCCGTTCGTGAGAAGGACAAGCCCTTCCTCATGCCCATCGAAGACGTCTTCACCATTACCGGTCGCGGTACCGTTGTTACCGGTCGCGCCGAGCGCGGTACCCTGAAGATCAACTCCGAAGTTGAGATCGTTGGTATCCGCCCCATCCAGAAGACCACCGTTACCGGTATCGAGATGTTCCACAAGCAGCTCGACGAAGCATGGGCAGGCGAGAACTGTGGTCTGTTGCTTCGCGGTCTGAAGCGCGACGACGTAGAGCGCGGTCAGGTTGTTGTTGAGCCCGGCTCAATCACCCCCCACACCGAGTTCGAGGCTAACGTTTACATCCTCTCCAAGGATGAAGGCGGCCGCCACAACCCCTTCTACTCGAACTACCGCCCCCAGTTCTACTTCCGCACCACCGACGTTACCGGTGTTATCACCCTTCCCGAGGGCACCGAAATGGTTATGCCCGGCGACAACACTGAGATGACCGTTGAGCTCATCCAGCCGATTGCTATGGAAGAGGGCCTCGGCTTCGCAATCCGCGAAGGTGGCCGCACCGTTGGTTCAGGTCGCGTTACCAAGATCATCAAGTAAGTTTCTTACTTCCCGATCTGAACTCCTGCTAGCGTCCAGCTAGCGGAGGGCGATAGAGGGTTGGCCCCCCGCAGAGCAATCTGCGGGGGCCAACCCCTTTTTTCTTACCTTCACATAAAAAGATGGGGCCGGTAGCTGAGCTACCGGCCCCTGAGTATTACCTCGGTGAGGGGAGAGACTAACGCGCTGCCTTAGCGGAGCGGCTCTCGCGTACCTTCTTCGTAACTGTCAAAACAAGAACGAGTGCCAACAGGCTGTAGAGAGCTATAACAATTGGGCCTGTAACGAGTACCGAGTAGTCACCGTTTGAGGCTGTTAGAGCGTCTCGTAGACTCGTTTCAGCGAGAGGCCCTAGGACCATCCCGATAATGAGAGGCGCAAGCGGGTAGTCGTTCATGCGCATGACAAAACCTACGATGCCTACGAGAAGCACTAAGACTAAATCGAACGTGGAGTTCGAAACAGCATAGATACCGAGCCCACAGAAGACGGTAATGCCTGCGTAGAGGTAGTGGTGGGGGATGAGGAGCAGCTTAGCCCAGAGCATTGCGAAAGGTAGATTGATGAGGAGCAGAACAATCATCGCGATGAAGAAGCTAGCCAAGAGAGCCCATACAAGTTCAGGTGCCCGTTCAAAGAGCAAGGGCCCAGGCTGAAGGCCGTACTGCCTAAACGCCCCCAGCATGATTGCTGCGGTTGCTGAAATGGGAAGACCGAGGGCTAGCAGGGCTCCCATTGCCATGCCGGTGGTGGAGTTACCAGCGGCTTCGGGGGCAGCTAGACCCCGAATAGCACCTTTTCCAAACTGGGGGTCCTTCCGTCGGGCGTCCAGCCGTCGTTCTGTGCCGTAAGCCAGGAAGGTTGGGATATCTGCGCCGCCTGCAGGGATGACGCCAAAAGGCAGGCCAATTGCGGTTCCGCGGGCCCAGGCAGGTGCTGCTTCTTTGAGCTCAGCCTTAGACAGCCAGGGGCGTCCCTTAGGCCGAATCATGCGACCGGCGGCATGGTGGCGAGCGACCACCGCCTGATGAATCACTTCACCCAGCGCCAGAACGGCAACAGTCACGGTGACCAAAGAGATTCCGTCAAAAAGATGGGTTGACCCCATAGTGAAACGGGGGACGCCAGTTACTCCATCGATGCCGATCACAGCAATACCAAGCCCCATCAGAAGAGAAAGCAGACCCCGGATAGCGGAGTCGGTGACTACCGATGACGTGGCAATGAAAGCAAACAGGGCTAGGGCAAAGTATTCAGCTGGCCCAAAATTGGTAGAAAAGTCAGCCAAGAGAGGCGCAGCGAAAACCACCACGATGGACGAGACAAACCCGCCGATAAAAGCACCGATAGCCGCGACTGCAAGTGCCTGGGCGGCCCGTCCGTTCTTTGCCATGCGGTGGCCTTCAAAGGTGGAGGCGATAGCCGAGGCCTGACCCGGGGTATTCATGAGGATACCCATGGTGGAATCTCCGAAAAGTCCACCGAAGTAAACGCCGGAGAACATGATGAAGGCAGCTGTGGGCTCAAGAGCAAACGTAACGGGTAAGAGTAGCGCTACAGCCAATGACGAACCCAGCCCGGGCATGACGCCCACGGCAGTTCCAAGGAGGCAGCCTAAAACCACCCAGAATAAATTTTGTAAGGTGAGGGCGTTGGCAAAGCCCTCAGCGAGCATAGTGAGAGCTTCCACTAGAAGCTACCTCCTAAAATGCCAGAGGGCAGCGAAAGCCCAAGAATCATATCGAACATAATGTAGGCGAAAGAGCTGACGGTTAGACCGACAACCAAAGAGAAGATTGGTCTTGTGGCTCCAAAACCTCGGGCTACGCACCAGAAGAGTAGACCTGCACCGATGACCCACCCGGTGTAGGGCAGGGTGAGCGCGAAAAAGAGAAACCCTAGGGTAACCCAGGCCAGCGAACGGTGGTCTAGTGCTTTAGTTGGTTCGGCTGCAGAGACCATGATGGGGGCGGTGTAGGCGAGTTCTACCTGATCTGTCTGGGCGGCGGTGTGCTGTCGGTAGCGGGCAGCGCGTCTGAAGATATCCGCTATATCGAGTATTGTGAGGGCGACTAGACCAATGGTGATGAGAAGCGGGAAGAAACGGGGACCGGGAAAGGCTACCGAGTCGGGTACCTGCATGGTGAGCATGCCGTAGCTGAGATAGGCGGCAAGAGCCAGGAGCAAAGCCGGCATAAGCAACTCGCGCCCGACATTGACGGGAGTGATGGTTTCGGGGAGAGCTGGTGCACTCATAGTCCTAGCTCCTGGTACAGGGTTTCAATACGTGCTTTTTCGTCTGCTAGAAAATCAGTTAGTTCGTCGCCCATCATGAGATTCTCGTTCCAGTTGTAGCGGGTTATAGCTGCATCCCATTCAGGGGTATCAACAGTTTCTTGAATGATATTTTCTAGTTCAGCTTTTTCTTCGTCGGTGATACCGCCGGGTGCTGCGATGAGGCGCCAGTTAGTCATGGTGACGTCGTACCCCTGCTCAACGGTGGTCGGGATATCAACACCGTCTATCCTGTTCGGTGCTACGAGGGCTAGGGCTCGCAGGCGGCCTGATTCGATTTGGTCAATTGAATCGGGGTAGCCGGACGCTGAAGCAGCGACGGTGCCGTTGAGAAGGGCAGCGGTAGCTTCACCTCCGCCGTCAGAGTTGACGTAGATCATGTCACTAACGGGGATGCCGGCACTCATGGCCATTTCGGTAGCAACGAGACGGTCAAAGGACCCGCCACCGGTCCAGGGGACGCTCGTGGGGTCGGCCTTCCACGTCGTCATCAGCTCTTCAAGTGAGGTGTAGGGGGAATCAGCCGGGACAACGATAACGTCGAGTTCTTCAATGGTGACGGCAAGCGGGGTGATGTCCTCGTAGGTTGTGTCGCTGTCGAACTGGATAGTGGCAGCAAGTTGACCGGTTCCACCCACCATGAGCGTTGTGGGGTCTCCGGTCATTGCCCCCAGGTTGTTGAGGGCGATTGTTCCGCCCGCTCCGGGCATGTTGATGACCTGGGTGTTGTTGACAATTCCGTTTGCTCGTTGGGCCTGCTGCATTTCTCGTGCGAGGGTATCCCAGCCGCCACCGGCTGCTGCCGGAGCGACAAGCGTGAGAGAGGACGTCAGATCGGCGCCGTCGTCGGCTGAAAGGACGGACGCGACCGATGCCGTGCCGATGGTGGCTACGGCAAAGAGAGCTCCAATAATACGAAGTGCTGTGGATTGTGGTTTTGTAATGCGGATGCCCTGTGTAGCGGGCGATACCGTATCCTGTGGTGGGTGCGTAGATTTCATGTAGTCTCCATCTAGTGTGTGTGAGCCATATTATAGGAAAATAAGTGACCTGCGCTACTTGATGGGTTGAATGTATCTCTCCTTGAGATGGCAAGAATGGCACTCAATAGAGAGGGTATATGTTGACCGATGCTTGGGTGTGGTGCTGAATCTGTCTGTAAACGAAGGTGAAATGTGGGACTGGGCACTTCCCGCAGAAAAACCTTGCGGGGAGGTCTGGACTCTGGCAAGATGGATAACGTTGTTCAAGCGCTTACCCCATAAAAGTAGCCCTGATTCCTTCTCGAATCGGGTGAAGGTAAGCCCAAATATGACCCAATCGATCAGTTCGAGGGAAAAGTGCGCTCCTTTTTGCCCTAGCAAAAAAGCGACACGCCCGAGTTCGGGGGTCGGTGCCTCGGTAGGGTGAGGAACCCGGCAGATGTCGGATTCAGCCTACGCAGAGGTGGCGCGAAAGAGACGAAGAATCATCTCTTTACCTCAAGCGCCAGACAAAGGAGCAACCGCTCCGTTACAGGGAAGTAGACAAGAAAGAGAGTCCGACAGATGGCGGGACAGAAAATCCGCATCCGTCTGAAGTCATACGACCACGAGGTCATTGATTCTTCAGCTCGGAAAATCGTTGAGACAGTTACGCGTGCAGGCGCGACGGTAGTAGGCCCCGTGCCGCTGCCCACCGAAAAGAACGTTTACTGTGTTATCCGTTCGCCTCACAAGTACAAGGACAGCCGCGAGCACTTCGAAATGCGCACGCACAAGCGTCTGATCGACGTCGTTGATCCGACCCCCAAGGCTGTTGATGCCCTCATGCGTCTTGACCTTCCGGCAGACGTAAACATCGAAATCAAGCTGTAGAGGATCGCATCTAAATGACTAACAAGTTCGAGCGCCAGGTTAAGGGCCTGCTGGGCACCAAGCTTGGCATGACCCAGGTCTGGGACGAAAACGGCAAGTTCGTGCCCGTTACTGTCGTCAAGGCCGATTCCAACGTTATTACCCAGCTGCGCAACGCTGAGACCGATGGCTACGAAGCTATCCAGATCGGTTTCGGTGCAATCGAAGCTCGCAAGGTAACCAAGCCCCTCGCCGGTCACTTCGAGAAGGCAGGCGTAACTCCTCGCCGTCACCTCGTTGAACTGCGTACCTCAGACGCCGCTGAATACTCACTCGGTCAGGAACTGACCGTTGAGCTCTTCGAAGCAGGCCAGAAGGTCGACGTAGTTGGTAAGACCAAGGGTAAGGGCTTCGCCGGTGTTATGAAGCGTCACGGCTTCGCAGGTGTAGGTGCATCACACGGTGCCCACAAGAACCACCGTAAGCCCGGCTCAATCGGTGGCGCATCATACCCCGCACGTGTTTTCAAGGGTATGCGCATGGCAGGCCGTATGGGCGCTGCACGCCACACCACCATGAACCTCACTATTCAGGGTGTAGATGCTGAAAACAACGTTCTTCTGATCAAGGGTGCTATCCCCGGTCCTAAGGGCGGCGTTGTTCTGGTTCGCACCGCTGTGAAGGGAGCCTAATAAACCATGGCTGTCAAGACCGTAAAGGTAGACCTGCCCGCTGACATCTTCGACGCTCAGGCCTCTATTCCCCTGCTTCACCAGGTAGTAGTAGCCCAGCTCGCAGCAGCACGCCAGGGTACCCACAAGACCAAGAACCGCGGCGAAGTTTCCGGCGCAGGTCGCAAGCCTTTCAAGCAGAAGGGCACCGGCCGCGCACGTCAGGGCTCAATCCGCGCACCCCACATGACCGGTGGTGGCATCGTACACGGCCCGACCCCGCGTAGCTACGCACAGCGTACCCCCAAGAAGATGATTGCAGCTGCACTGCGCGGCGCTCTCTCAGATCGCGCTCGTCACGACCGCGTTCACGTTGTCGAAGCTCTGGTAGAAGGCACCAAGCCCTCCACCAAGGCAGCAAAGGCAGCAATCGCAGAGATCACCAGCCGTAAGAACGCACTGGTTGTCATCGACCGCAAGGACGACCTGGTAGCACTGTCAGCACGCAACCTTGAGAACGTTCACGTCATCTACGCAGATCAGCTGAACACCTACGATGTTCTGATCTCAGACGACGTCATCTTCACCAAGGATGCCTACGACGTATTCGTCGCAGTTGCTTCCAAGGCTAAGAAAGAGGCTGCTAAGTAATGTCTGTTACCACCTCAACTTTCAAGGATCCCCGCGACGTGATCATCGCTCCCGTCGTGTCGGAAAAGAGCTACGGTCAGCTCGACGAAGGCAAGTACACCTTCCTCGTAGACCCCCGCTCCAACAAGCTGGAAATCAAGCAGGCCATCGAGACCATCTTCGATGTCAAGGTTGCTTCCATCAACACCGCTAACCGTCAGGGCAAGCGCAAGCGCACCCGTTTCGGTTGGGGTGCTCGTAAGAACACCAAGCGTGCGATTGTAACCCTCAAGGAAGGTTCAATCGACCTCTTCGGCGGTCCGGCTGCATAAGCACCGGAGACCACTTTAGCGAAGGAAAGAAATATCTAAATGGGTATTCGTAAGCACAAGCCGACGACCCCGGGTCGCCGCGGCTCGAGCGTCTCAGATTTCGCAGAAATCACCCGCTCAACCCCGGAAAAGTCCCTGGTTCGTCCGCTCCCCAAGAAGGGCGGCCGTAACAACACCGGTCGCATCACTACCCGTCACAAGGGTGGTGGCCACAAGCGCCAGTACCGTCTGATCGACTTCCGTCGTCACGACAAGGACGGCGTCGACGCACGCGTTGCACACATCGAGTACGATCCCAACCGTACCGCCCGCATCGCTCTGCTCCACTACGTTGATGGCACCAAGCGTTACATCATCGCCCCCAACAAGCTTGCTCAGGGCGACATCGTAGAGTCAGGTCCCTCTGCCGACATCAAGCCCGGCAACAACCTGCCCCTGCGCAACATCCCCGTTGGTACCGTGATTCACGCTGTTGAGCTCCGCCCCGGTGGCGGCGCTAAGATGGGCCGCTCCGCTGGCGCATCCATCCAGCTGGTCGCTAAGGAAGGCAAGTACGCCCAGCTGCGCCTGCCCTCCGGCGAAATCCGCAACGTGGACGTCCGCTGCCGCGCAACCGTCGGTTCTGTCGGTAACGCCGAGCAGTCCAACATCAACTGGGGTAAGGCCGGCCGTAACCGCTGGAAGGGCATCCGCCCGACCGTCCGCGGCGTCGTCATGAACCCCGTTGACCACCCCCACGGTGGTGGTGAAGGTAAGACCTCAGGTGGCCGTCACCCGGTTAACCCCAACGGTAAGCCCGAGGGTCGTACCCGTCGCCCCAACAAGGAAAGCGACAAGCTCATTGTTCGTCGCCGTCGTACTGGCAAGAAGCGCTAAGGAGCCTGAAACATGCCTCGTAGTTTGAAGAAGGGCCCTTTCGTTGATCAGCACCTTTTCGTAAAGGTTGCAGCTCAGAACGAGAAGGGCACCAAGAACGTTATCAAGACTTGGTCCCGCCGCTCGATGATTATCCCCGACATGCTCGGTCACACCATCGCAGTGCACGACGGACGCAAGCACGTACCCGTGTTCATCACTGAGTCCATGGTTGGTCACAAGCTCGGCGAGTTTGCGCCCACCCGTACTTTCCGTGGCCACGTTAAGGACGACCGCAAGGGTAAGCGTCGCTAAGCTACGGTTCACCCCGTACCTTAGAAACGTTTTCCTTTCGGCAATAGACGAAAGAGAGATAGGCAATGGAAGCCAAGGCAACTGCGTCTTACGTACGCGTTACGCCTATGAAGGCACGCCGCGTCATCAACCTTATCCGTGGTAAGCAGGCGGAAGAGGCTCTGGCGATTCTGAAGTTCGCTCCTCAGGGCGCTTCAGAACCGGTATACAAGATTGTTGCATCAGCTGTTGCAAACGCTCGCCAGAAGGCTGCCCAGCAGGGCGTCCCCTTCAAGGAAGAAGAGCTGTTCATCAGCGAAGCATACGCGAACGAAGGTCCCACCATGAAGCGATTCCAGCCTCGTGCCCAGGGCCGTGCGTTCCGCATCAACAAGCGCACCAGCCACATCACCGTGGTAGTCGCTACCCCGGAGAAGGAGGAGGGCCGCTAAATGGGTCAGAAAATTAACCCCAACGGTTTCCGACTTGGCATCACCACCAACCACGTCTCAAAGTGGTTCGCTGACTCCAACAAGGAAGGCGAACGCTACGCAGACTTCGTTCGTGAAGATGTAAAGATCCGCGAACTCCTGTCCAAGGGCATGGAGCGCGCAGGCATCGCCAAGGTCGAAATCGAGCGTACCCGTGACCGCGTCCGTGTGGACATCCACACCGCACGTCCCGGTATCGTTATTGGCCGCCGCGGCACCGAAGCTGACCGCATCCGCGGTGAGCTCGAGAAGCTGACCGGCAAGCAGATTCAGCTGAACATCCTCGAGGTTGCTAACCCCGATCTGTCAGCTCAGCTGGTTGCACAGGGCATCGCAGAACAGCTCGCTTCACGCGTTGCTTTCCGCCGCGCCATGAAGAAGGCAATCCAGTCCGCACAGCGTGCAGGCGCAAAGGGTATCCGTATCCAGTGCTCCGGCCGTCTGGGTGGCGCTGAAATGTCACGGTCCGAGTTCTACCGCGAAGGCCGTGTGCCCCTGCACACCCTGCGCGCGAACATCGACTACGGCTTCTTCGAAGCAAAGACCACCTTCGGCCGCATCGGCGTCAAGGTTTGGATTTACAAGGGTGACCTCACCGACAACGAGCTTGCTGCACAGCAGGCCGCTGGTAACCGTCGTGGCAACGGCCGCGGTGGCGACCGTCGTCGCGCAGGTGGCCGTGGTCCCCGCCGTGAACGTCGTTCCGACAACGCTTCAGCACCCGCTGAGGCTAAGAGTGCAGAAAACGGTGAGGCATAAATGCTAATTCCCCGTCGAGTAAAGTACCGCAAGCAGCATCACCCCAAGCGTTCAGGTATGGCTAAGGGTGGCACCGAGGTAGCGTTCGGCGAGTGGGGCATCCAGGCCCTGACTCCCGCATACGTCACCAACCGCCAGATTGAAGCTGCACGTATTGCAATGACCCGTCACATCAAGCGTGGCGGTAAGGTTTGGATCAACATTTATCCTGACCGTCCGCTGACCAAGAAGCCTGCTGAAACCCGTATGGGTTCCGGTAAGGGTTCACCCGAATGGTGGGTCGCAAACGTCAAGCCCGGTCGAGTCATGTTTGAACTCTCCGGCGTATCCGAAGAAGTGGCTCGTGAAGCTATGCGCCTCGCAATCCACAAGCTCCCGATGAAGGCACGCGTTGTGCGTCGCGAAGGTGGTGAATAGAAATGGCAGTTGGATCAAAGGATCTGAGCATCGACAAGCTGGCAGAGCTCTCCAATGAGAATCTGGTAGAGAAGCTGCGTGAGTCGAAGGAGGAGCTGTTCAACCTCCGTTTCCAGGCAGCCACCGGTCAGCTTGAAAATCCCGGTCGTATCCGCTCGGTCAAGCGCGACATTGCACGTATTTACACCGTGCTGCGTGAACGCGAGCTCGGTATTCGTCCCGCAACCGAAGGTTAAATCACATGAGTGAAGTAAAGACTGAAGAGCGCGGCTACCGCAAGACTCGCCGCGGCTACGTTGTCTCCGACAAGATGGACAAGACTGTAGTCGTTGAGGTCGAGGACCGCGTGAAGCACGCACTGTACGGCAAGGTTATGCGCCGTAGCTCCAAGATCAAGGCCCATGACGAGCAGAATACTGCTGGTGTTGGCGACCTTGTTCTCCTGGCCGAGACCCGTCCGCTCTCCGCTTCTAAGCGCTGGCGTATTGTCGAAATCCTGGAGAAGGCTAAGTAACCCTCAGCCGATCCGGCTGGTCTGAAGAGGCCACTGGTTGAGCCCCCGAAACTGTCCCAGACAGTTCCGGGGGCTCTTTCCTATGTGGACTACCGGTGCTGGGGTAGTGGCTGGCTAGGGGACGAGAGTGCCCAGCTGATCACCAGGGGCAGCTCTGGCTCCAAGAACCGGGTAGCCAGGGTTAGCTGACCGGGCAGACCCGCCCCCTGGGGCGCTAGCTCAAGCCGGTCGGCATTAACCGGGTAGTGCCCGGCGCCTCCCAGCCCCTGCCCGGTTGCTTTCACGGCCGCCTCCAACCTTGTCCAGAGCCTCAAGAAATCCCGGTAACCGGTTTCTGACTGCCGAAGGACTACCCGGTCTGAGGGGTGAAAGACAGCCAGGGCAGCAGAGCTTGCGGGCAGATGGGTGTGAGCTGAGTTTGTGCCTTCGCAGTCGATGCCAAGCAGCAGCTTGGGCGGGCCGGTAATAACCGCCAGGTAGGGGCCGGTGCGACTGATGGAAAAAGACCGTTGGGGGTGCACCGGCTTGCCACTGGCGCTGACCTGCCAGCCTATTTGGGTAAGTTCCTGGCCCAGCTCCCGGGCTAGTATGGCCTTCGTGAGCCAGCGGCCCAGCAGCCAGCGTCTAGCAAGGGCCTCGGTGCGGAAGGCAGCAGCCCGGGCCAGCTCCCGGGGCTCCAGCTGTGCCCGTGCCTTCTCTAGCTGCCGGTGACCGGCATAGTGGCGTAAATCCTGGATGTAGATCTGGGCTGGTCCGCAGGACCAGCTCAGCAGGGCAGCTTGCAGCCTCACGGTGGGTTACGCTCTAGCGCGGTTTGAGGGCAGTTTCTGCTGCAGCGAGCAGGGTCTGCATTTTCGCCTCGGTCTCTGCCAGCTCGGCAGCAGGCTCAGAGCCGGCAACAATACCTGCACCGGCCCAGACGATCAGCTCTTGATCGGTGAGGTTACCGCAGCGCAAAACCAGGTTCCAGCGGCCCCTACCCGACCCGTCCATCCAGCCCACCAGCCCTGAGTAGAGGCCGCGGTCCCTGGCTTCCAGCTGGCTAATGAGCTCTAGCGCCTTGGCTGTGGGGCTGCCGCCGACCGCCGGTGTGGGATGCAGAGCCAGAGCCAGGTCAAGTGCCTTCACCCCGGCGGGGACGGTAGCCTCAATCCGTGTGCCCAGATGGTACATGCTGTCTGTCTCTGTGACGCTGGGCCCCCGCTCCGGTGCCAGCTCAAGGCCGGGGATAGCACCTAAGTGGGCACGGATATCAGACACCACGTAGGCGTGCTCCACCAGATCCTTGCTGGAGGTCAGCAGCAGCTGCTGGGCCTGGGCCAAACTGGCTACCTCCTCCTTACCCCGGGAGCCTGCCAGGGGACGGGTGTAGAAGTGCCCCTGTTGCAGGTCGGCCACGACTTCGGGGCTAGCCCCCACCCAGTGCTGGCCATCGGGAAGGGTGAAGCTAAAGGTATCCGCCGCGGGGTTCTTCCGGTGTAAGGAGCGAACAAGCTCCGGAGCCCCCAGCCGGTAACCCTCCGGTATGCGGTAGCGGGCCTGGCGGGCTAGAACAACTTTCTTGACCTGGCCAGCTGAGATAGCGTCAAGAGCGGAAGCTACAGCCTGCCGGTAGTGCCTGGCCTGCTCTAGGTTATCCTCCCGCTCAGCCTCTAAAAGGGCGATGCTTTCTTCCGGTAATTCATCATCTGCCAGCTCTGCTAGGGGCTCGGACTGCGGGGCGGGGCAGGCCAGCAGGTGGGCCGGCTGTTCCGGCCTAAAGGGGATCATCCCGCAGATTACCGGCTGACCCGTCCCTTCCACGGGGCCAGAGCTAAGCGTGTCGGAGATAAAATCTTGGACCTGCCGGCTCCCGATGGGGCCGGTGCAGTAGTTCTCTGCCTCAAAGGTAAGGTGCTGCTTGCCGGTGAGAAAGTGGAAACGGGGGGTGGGGGTCATCGCTGGGTTGCTCCTGCATCGACGGTAAGTTCTGCTAGGGTGATGTGGCGGGCGGCAGGTGAGAGGAGGAAGGTAACGGGGGCTGCCACATCCGCCGGCTGGGCAACCCTACCGAGGGGGATTCCCGTCCGGTAGAGCTCCGGGCTGCCTTCGATAGCGGTGGCGCTGCGGTCCTCACCCTGCCACATCTTCTCTACCATGGGCGTGAAGGTTGTGCCCGGGTTTACCACGTTACAGCGGATTCCACGGGGGCCCAGCTCCAGCCCGAGGGAGCGGGTGTAGTGGGAGGCAAAGGCCTTACTGGCACCGTAGGCTGCCATATTGGCGCGGGGCCCATTGCCGGCGTTGGAGGCAACAGTAACGATGGAACGGTCGGGTACCGGGGAGCCTGCCGGGTCCTGGGCAGCCTGTTCTAGCATGAGGGCGGCAAAGACATCACAGGTGTAGGCTACCGCAAGGGCATTGACCTCGGTCAGCCGCCTGAGTACACCGGGGGCGCGACTGAGTGCCGGGCCGTGGTCGAGGATGCCGGCTAGCTGGGCTAGCCCCAGGAAGAGATAGCGGTCAGCTAGCTGGCCCACCAGGGTGGTGAGAGCCTGCTGGTCGGTGACGTCCAGGGGGTGCAGCTCCACCTGCGGAGGCAGGTCAGCGGGGGAGAGCGGGGCCAGGGCAGAGGGCAGGTCCGTTGCGATGATCCGGTAGTTGCCTAGCTGGGGGCTCTCACTGATTTGGTGGAGCAGAGCCAGGCCGATACCGCCGGCTGCACCCGTTACAAAAATTGCTGGTTCTTTCATGCTTAGCGCACCAGCTCCAGGGTGGTAGCAACCTGGCCGCAGCGGCTGGCCACGTAGGCTAGCGCTGACCGGTGGTAGTCAGCGGAAAAGTCGGCCTGGGCGTCCGCGACAAAGAAGACCTGGAAGCCCTTCATAAAGGCGTTGAGTGCGGTGGTCTGGCAGCCTATGTGGGAGTAGACCCCGGTGATCCAGAGCTGGGTCTTGCCCAAACAGCGCAGACGCTCTTCTAAGTCGGTGCGGTAGAAGGCGCAGTAGCGCCACTTGGTGAGGACGACCTCCCCCGGCTGGGGAGCGAGCTCAGCAAGGATAGCGGCCTGGTCGGCATCCGCTAGGCCGGTGCCCCAGAAGTCGGTGAGCAGGGCACGGTCCTCGGGGCTCTGGGCTGGGGGCTGGGCGGTATAGAAGACCGGTTGGTTCTCTGCCCGAGCCCGCTTAAGGAGCTGGGCTGTATTGCTTACTGCCAGGTCGATGGCTGAGCCCGGCGCCCGCTCGAAGGCCCCCACGAAATAATCCTGCATGTCGTGTACCAGAAGGGCTGCCTTGTCACGGTCTGGAACCCAGGTGGTGGTGTTGGTGGGGAGCATGTCATTGGTGATTCTATAGGGGGCGATGGGTGGGATCATAGGGGCTCCTTCAAGCCGGTGCTAGGGGCAGGTTCTAGTGCACCTGCCCCAAAAGTAAAAAGAGTAAAAAACCTTTGCGTAATTAACCCACTTAAAGATAAAGTTAGCCTAACCTCATACGCAACTATTTGTTTCACCCCCCAGAAGGATTTTCTCGTGAAACTGACCCGTCGCCACCTCCTGTCCACAGGGGCCCTGGCCTCCCTTGGCCTACTGGCTGCCTGCTCAAACTCGGATGGGCAACAGGCTGCTGAGGCCAGCGGGAACACGCGCACTGTTACGGATGTTGAAGAGACCCAGGTGCAGGTACCTGAGCAACCGCAGCGGGTGGTTACTCTCTCAGAGCCTACACTGGATGCCTGCCTGGCCCTGGGGGTAACTCCGGTAGGTACCGTGGCTGGCCGAGGGCAGTCCGGTCCACCCAACTACCTGGGGGAGCAAGCTGCCAATATCGAGGTTGTCGGTACGGTCTCTGAGCTCAACTACGAGGCCATTGGTGTGCTGAAACCCGATTTGATTCTGGCCGATGGCACCAGCATTAACAACCGCCCGGATGTCCTGGAAATCTTACGTAACATCGCCCCTGTCGTCTATTGCGGCTATGCCGGTGGTCCCTGGAAGCTGAACTTTCATTATGTGGCGCAGGCGCTGGGCCTAGAATCCAAGGCGCAGGACTACATCAGTGACTACGAGAACTTTGTGGCCGAGACTGCCCAGCAGCTGGCCGGCCAGTACTCGCAGGATACCTTCTCCATCGTCCGCTGGCAGGGGAGCGGCCCCTCCCTTATCCTCAAGGAGCTCCCCGCGGGCCAGGCTCTAGAGAGCCTGGGCCTCAAGCGGCCGCAGAGCCAGGACAGACTGGGCCGGGGGCACTCCGAGCCCGTTTCCCTGGAAAACCTGGACACCATTGATGCTGATTACATCTTCCTGGGAACCCTGGGGGGAGCCAGCCAGTCTGACCCGACCGCCGAAGGCTCAGCTGACCTCGAAGGGGCCCAGCAGGCCCTTGAACGGGCTGAGGAGACCTCAGGCTTCAAGGACCTCAAGGCCTATCGTGAGAACCATATCAAACTGGTTGACGGCTCCCTGTGGACCTCAACCGGTGGCCCCCTACTGATGAGGGGCATTGTCGATGATGTCCGTAAGAATCTTCTGTAAAAATCTACCCGATTGAATCATGAGCTCATCAAGATACACCTCTCGTGCCCTTCCCACCTTCACCCGGCTGGCGCTGACCTCGGCTCTTGTGGCCTCTGGCCTGGCCCTGGCTCCGGCCCTCACACCGCTTGAACCCGGCCTGGTCAGCAGCCAGGCCGTTGCAGCCGAGAAGAGCGCCAGCAAACAGGCCTATGTTTCCTCCGTCCTGAATGAGGACGGCACGGTAACGGTATCCGGTAGCGGCTGGATCTCAGAGGCTGAGGACCGCGGCGCCGTAGTTTCCTTCAAGTGGGAAGGCGGCGGCGTTACCAACAAGGAAGCACCGATCAACCCCGTCACCGACGAACCTAACGACAGGGTGAACTTCATGACCGTGGCTAAGGAAGACGGGACCTTCAGCATCAATGTTGAGCTGCCCACCTCTGAGACCACCAACGTGAAGGACGAAGACTGGAAGCCCGGTAGCCAACACAAGCTACAGGTGCTCTCCGGTTCTGCCGGTGAGGGTGATAGCGTGGGAACGGTTGCCGTCTCCTTTACCGTGCCTACCATCCACGCCGATAATCCCGATACCTGGCCGCTGGTCGAGGCAGAAGGGGCCCAGGTCCGTATCTCCCCGGTGACCACCGGTGAGGGCGCCAGCATCCGGTTCATCGGTCAGGGCTGGACGCGGCAGGACGGCGGCGGTTCAACCGTCTCCCTGAAACTGGAGTATCTGGACGGTGAGCAGAAGGTGCGCCAGTACGAGCGCACGGACTCAGCCATTTCGGACTACCTGCAGTCGGTAGGACGGGCGGCGGACCCCACCAGCTGGGGGCTGTTGATTCCCGATTCCAGTAAGACAGAGCCGGACCAGGGCCTTCTGACCATTGAAGAAGACGGCTCTTTTGACGTCACTCTGGAACTGCCCGAGGGCGTCCAAGAGGGGCAGATCGGTGACTATCTGGCGCTCTTTGTGCAGTCGGGGCGCAACGCTGACCGGGACGTGAGCAGGTCGGTCCGGTCCGAGCCCATCCCTGTCGATGGGGTGCCGGGGGAACTGCCTAAGACCGATGCCGATGCCACCGTCTGCAGCACGGATGTCGGCAGCCCCACCTTCCGCATTGTGAACCCCCGGGTGGAGCTGGGCGGTAAGCTGCACGTTACCGGTGAGGGCTGGTGCAACACCGAGAACACCAAGGCCACCACCGTAGCCATCAAAATCGACGACGGCGGAGTTAGTCACCTGGATTCCTCCCTGCACTCCAACCGAACCATCTGGGCAATCATCAAACCCGATCCCACGACCGGGGTAATTGATGCCTACATTGATCTACCTGATGGCACCACCGCCACCTCCACCCCGGCCTTTGAAGAGGGTGCCCACTCCCTGCGCGTACTCTCTGGTTCCCTGGCACCCGGTGACCGGGCAGTTACCTTGGGCGGTAAGGACACCCTAAGCTTTGTGGTGGGTACCTATGCCCCCAAGGAAGTCCCTGACACCCTCGGCGCAGATGATCTGACCGATGAGGCCAGGAACGGGGTCACGGTTGAAAAGGACCAGCTACAGATCCGCGCCACCGTACCCGGTGCCAACCCCGGCCAGTGGGTGATCCTTAACCCTTATACCGGCGGATCGGTCCGCAGTAACTGGGGGTCTGGTTGGGTTCAGCTGGATGAAAACCGCTCCCTCACTTACAGCCTGCCCGAGGAGCTGGCGGCCGGCGACTACCAGATGGTTGTTCAAAACGGTGATGAGGGGAAGCTGGGCGAGTTGCTGGGCTGGGCACCACTGACCGTAGCGACCGATGACGCCGGTGAGCGGCGGCAACCCGACAACCGTGGCGGGAACTCCAGTGGGCAGCAGGGCACGAGCGGCTCCTCCAACCGATCATCCGGTTCGGGCTCTTCAACCGGGTCGGGTGCCTCTACAGGTGCTGGTAGCGGATCCTCTTCAATCCAGCCCCCCTACACTTCCACGACCGGTAACCCGATGCAGAACCGGCCGGTAGCCCAGGTAGCTACCATCAGCCAGGTCCTTCGGGCACCTGCCGCTAAGAAGGTGAGCGCCACTGAGAAGGCTACCAAGCAGGAGGAAAAGAAGGCTGCCAGCCCCTCACCCTCCAGCTCCGCCAGCCAGGCGGTTGCCCCTGCCGAGAGCCAGACCCGCAGCTATGAGGCCAGCTCAGAGACAGAGTCCCCCTGGGGCAACGCCAACAACTGGCTGTTGTGCGCTGCTGCAGTGGTACTGCTGGGCGCGCTCGCCTTGACCCGCAAGTCCCCCAAGAAACACTAAGGAATACCTCCGTGAAAACTTCACTGAAAATCAGAACAGCCTGCGCCTCCCTCCTGCTTGGCTCAGCAGCAGTCACGGGGCTGGGTAGTTGGCAGGAATCCTACGCCCTGCCCCCGGGCGGCGCGTCCACCGTCGATACCCCGGGAACCAGCTCTACCGTCTCCCCCCAGACCTTGAAGGCAGGTGACACCCTTTCCTTTACAGTCTCGGGTTTTCCCGCCGGGCAGCAGCTCTATGTCAAGGTAGATGACGGGGAGGCCTGCCCCTCTGACTCTGCCCAGGGTGCCTGCGTGGTCCACCAGCAGAAGATCTCTAGTAACGGCACCGTCTCCGGTTCCTTCGTCCTGTCCAAACAACTAGCTGAGGGACAGCACACCCTGCGTTTCTTGGCAACCGAGGTCAAGACCGATTCCCAGGGGAACAATATCGGCAGCATTGGCTACACTAACCGCTCGCCTGAGTTCACTATCTCCGGTGTCAACGAGAACTCCTCCGGCGGCTCGGTTGTGAACGTTGATCCGGATGTCATCAACAGCATTGAGCAGGATGCCGCCGGTGGCAGCTCAAATAATCAGAACCAAAACGACTCGGGTTCCCAGAGCCAGACAAATTCCGGTTCCCAGTCCGGGGATACCGGCAACCAGGGTGGAGCAGATCATTCCGGCGGCGCCAGCCAGAGCCAGGACTCCAGCGGACAGACTATCTATCTGGATGCCGATGGAAACCAGATCACCAAGGAAGAATACGATGCTCTGATGGCTGCCCAGGACCAGGAAGCGGTAGCGGACGATAGCCAGACCCAGGCTAGCTCTAGTGCTTCAGCTACCGCTAGTGCCAGTGCTTCGGCTAAGGCCAGCTCCAGCGCGCAAGAGACGGAAACCGGTCAGTCCGTTGAAGCTAGTGCCTCCAAGGCGTCTTCCGTGCCCTGGATCGGCATTATTGCCCTGGCCGTAGCCGTGGTTATTGCAGCTGTGGTACTCATCCTGCGTAGGCGTTCAGCTTCCTAGTATGGCCGAAACGGATCTGCGAGACGCTGGCGCACCGGCCCCTGAACCGGTGCGCCACCTCACTCCCGCTACTTCTGGGGCTGCGGCCGGGCTGAGTAGACGCAGGTGGCTGACCCTCCTGGTTCTGGGTGTCCTGCTCTGCCTCAGCTGCCTTGCCTCCCTCTTCCTGGGGTCCCGGTCACTGGGTTTTGAGGACGTCCTGAAGGCCCTGGGCGGTGATACCTCAAGCCCCGCCTACCTGATTATCTGGGAGCAGCGGGTGCCCCGGACCATCTTGGGGGTTCTGTGCGGGGCAGCCCTGGCAGCTGCAGGTTCCCTCATACAGACCCTGACTCGCAACCCCCTTGCTGAGCCGGGTCTACTGGGTGTAAACGCGGGCGCTGCGGTGACGGTTGTCCTTGCCGTCATCCTCTTTGGCCCCCTGCCCATTCTGCCCCTGGCCCTGGCTGCCTTTATCGGGGCTGTCGTGGCTGTGGTGGCTGTCTTTACTCTGGGGGGCTTGACGGGCCAGTCCATGGCCCGGTTCGTCCTGGCCGGTGTGGCCCTGGCGGCTGCCCTCTCCGCCCTGAATCAGGCCCTGCTGTTGGCCAACCAGACCGCCTATAACGAGTTCCGTTTTTGGGCCGCCGGTTCACTGGAGGGAAGGGGCACTGACATCCTCCTCCCCATTGCCCTACTGGTTATTCCGGCTCTCTTGCTGGGCTTCGCGCTGGTTCCTTCCCTCAAAGCTCTATCAGTGGGCGCTGAAACAGCGACCTCCCTGGGGGTATCCCTGGTCCAGATCCACCTGCTGACGCTAACGGCGGTCTGCCTGCTAGCGGCTGCGGCTACCGCTGCTATCGGCCCCATCACTTTTGTTGGTCTGGCTGTCCCCTTTGTGGTGCGGGCTCTGGTGGGTAACCACGTGGGGTGGGTGACGCTGGCCTCGGTTCTGGCTGGCCCCACCTGGCTGTTGGCCAGCGATATCTTTGCACGAACCTTTACAGCCCCGACTGAGATCCAGGTCGGTATTGTCACCACCCTACTGGGCGGGCCCCTCTTTATCGCGCTGATGGTTCGACGGAAGGTAGAACAGCTGTGATAAGAACCCGTCTCTACACCGCCATCACTCTGCTGGCCATACTTGTTTTGGGGCTCTGGCTTCTGACCCAGGGCGACTACCGGGTCCCCCTGGGCGATGTCCTGGCCTCCCTCACCGGTTCTGAGGGGGGACTGGGCAGTTACTTTGTGCGGGAGGTACGTGCCCCCCGCGTGGTCGCGGCCCTGCTCGTGGGTGCCGCCCTAGGGATTTCGGGGGCAATTTTCCAGACCCTTACCGGCAACCCCCTGGGCTCCCCGGACGTTATCGGTTTCACCACCGGTGCAGCCACCGGTGCCCTGGTTTCTATCATCCTTCTGGGTTCCACCCCGCTGGGAACCGGCTTGGGGGCTGTGCTGGGTGGTGCAGCTACCTCCCTGCTGGTCTACCTCTTCACCCGAAGAACCGGCCTCATTGGTTTCCAGCTCATTTTGGTGGGCCTGGGGCTGGGAGCCACCCTCTCTGCCCTTAACTCCCTGATGATCGTCCGTGCCTCCCTCACGGAGGCACAAACGGCAGCCTCCTGGCTAGTGGGGTCCCTGAATACGATGACCTGGGATAAGGTGCTTCTGATGAGTTCCCTGCTGGTCCTGCTCCTGCCCTTTCTCGTCTGGCTTTCCCGGCCGCTGAGGGCTCTGATTTTCGGGGATACGGTAGCAACAGGGGTAGGAGTTCCCGTACCCCTGGTGCGCCTAGCCTCCCTGGTGATCGGCGTCCTGCTGGTCTCTGTGGCAACGGCGGTAACCGGCCCGATAGCCTTCGTCGCCCTGGCCTCCCCCCACCTTGCCCGTCACCTTACCGGCCAGTCCGCCGGTAACCTGGGCACTGCGGCCTCTACCGGTGCGCTGCTGACCTTGGCCTCCGACGCTCTGGGTCTCTATGCCTTCCCTGCCCCCTTGCAGGTGGGTGTGGTGACCGGTGCCCTGGGCGGGCTCTATTTGATCTACCTGATGTACCGATCGCGAAACGAAGTGGCCCATGACTAAGACTCTCAAGACCAGCTCTGCTATTGCGGCTCAGGGCTTGCATGTCTCCTACGGAGAGCGCAAGGTTCTGAGCGGGGTAGATGTTGCCGTTCCCTCCGGGGAACTGACCGTCATCATCGGCCCCAACGCCTGCGGCAAATCAACCCTTTTAAAAACCCTGGCCAGGGTTCACCAGCCCAGTTCCGGCTCAATCGAATTGGAAGGCAGGCCCCTGAACCAGCTTTCCACCCGGCAGATAGCTCGGGATCTGGCCCTGCTCCCGCAGAACCCCCACGCCCCGGCCTCGGTGAGCGTGGCGGATGTGGTGGCCCTGGGTCGCTACCCCCACCAGGGTCTTCTGGGGAGGTTGAGCGCAACGGATAAGAGAATCTGCCAGCAGGCCATGGAGGCATGCGGGGTCACTGGCCTGGCTGACCGGAAGCTCCAGGAACTCTCCGGCGGCCAGCGGCAGCGGGTCTGGATCGCAATGACCCTGGCCCAGGACACCCCCCTGATCCTGCTGGATGAGCCCACCACCTACCTGGATATTACCCATCAGCTCCAGGTGCTGGACCTGGCGTCTCAGCTGCACCGTTCCGGCCGCACCCTGCTGCTGGTCCTGCACGATCTCAACCTGGCCTTCCGGTACGCTACCCACCTCATCATGATGAAGGACGGGCAGATTATTGCAAGCGGTAGGCCGACTGAAATCGTCACCGCTGAAAACATTGAGCGGGTTTTTGGTCTGCAGGCCAGTATTATGACTGACCCGCACAGTAACACCCCCCTGCTCGTCCCCTTTGATACGAGAGTGAAGGCCGATGCCCATGACGCCCCCTCCCAACCAACCGCCTAAGGTTCCCCGCCCCACCCCGGTACCGCGGGTCAGCTCCCCGCTTATCAGCCGTCTTGTGGAGCGGTATGCCGGTGAACTTCACCGCCTGCAGGGCCAACTCGATGACCTGGCTGCTACCGGGTTGCCGTTTGTTGAAGCGGGGCAGGACGGTCGGAGCACCGTGACCTTCCTCTACCGGCAGCGACAAGCACTCGATTCGGTCCTGCTCTTTGCTAACCGCCTGACCGATGAAACCCAGCTAGCCCAGACCCTGCTAGACCCTATTGAGGGCACGGCCTACTGGTTCGCGGCCTTTGAGATGGAGGACGACTGGAGGGCCTCCTACTGCTTTATCCCCACCCCGGCCGGAGCGCGGCCTAGCTGGCAGGACGCCGCCGGCCACAACCGCCTGCGGGCAGCCCTGGACGCGGGGGAAGCTGACCCCTACAATGCCAGGGTCTGCCCCAACCGGGGCGGGAATCTACTATCAGTCGTTGAACTGGGTTCCGCTCCGTCCAGTGCCTACCCCCTCTCCCATCAGAAGGTTGAACAGGTTAGCTGGGTTGAAGCGGGGGAGGAGTTGCCAGCCTACAGCCTGCTCCGGGTGGGAGAACCGGGCCCGCAGGCACCGCTGGTGCTCATTTTTGACGGTGAGGTCTGGGCAGAGCAGGGCCTGCCTGCAGCTCTCCGGAGGGCGGTGGCGGCAGGAGCCCTTGCAGACCTGAACCTGGTGCTCGTCCACTCCGGTGGTAGGGAACAGCGCTGGCAGGAACTGGGGGCCAACAGCCCCCTGGTTGGCACCCTGGCCGGTCCCCTGATGGACCGCTTGCGGCAGGAGCACGGGCTGAGTCCCAGGCCGGAGCGTACCCTGCTGGCCGGGCAGAGCCTGGGGGCCATGGCGTCACTGATCGGAGCCCTCAGCTACCCCGAGGTATTTGGCTTGGCACTCGCTCAGTCAGCCTCCCTCTGGGATCCCACCGCCCAGCAGATCCTGGAGGAGGTGGGGCAGGGGGAACTCAGCCCGGCCCACCGGCAACTAGAGCTGGTGCTAGAGTGCGGCCGCCAGGAATGGGTGTTGCTTGAGCCTAACCAGCATTTCTTCCGCTCAGCGCGCGAGCTCGGCTTTGAGGCGCGTTTAGAGGTCTTCAACGGAGGGCACGACTACGCCTGCTGGCGAGCCAGCCTGCCCGAAAGACTGATCGAGTTCTTCCCCGCCTACCCCGTATAGAAAGGTAATCGTGAACGCAGCAACCCGCCGTCCGCCCCTGGCCCCCATTGCGCCCATCCCCGAGGAGTTTGCCAGCCGCTACCGGGCTCAGGGCTACTACACCGAGCAGACCTTCCCGGACTTTATCCGCCAGGTTCTTGAAAGCTATGGGGACCGCACCGCCGCGGTGGGGCTCAGCACCCGCCGAACCTACCCGACCTCCAGCACAGATACGGTGAGCTGGACCTACCGGGAACTGGGGGAGCAGGCTCACCTGGCTGCCCACCACCTGCGCAGCCTGGGGGTGCTACCCGGTGACCGCGTCCTGCTCCAGCTGCCCAATACGCTGGAGTATCTCTCCTACACCCTGGGAGTTTTCCTGGCCGGTGCCCTGCCTATTTTTGCCCTGCCCAAGCACCGGGCTCGGGACCTCGCCCACTTTGCTGGGAGCACGGACGCGGCAGCCCATGTTTTTGCCCAGGGGGCAGAGCAAACGGACTACCGCCAGATCTACCGGGATTATAGCCAGCAGCTCACTGACCAGGGCAAGACACCGCCGGTGGCGGTGGACGTGACTCAAGCGCTGCCGAATACCCTTCCAGATAGCTGGGTCTACGACACCCCGATAGCTGACCGGTCAGCCCCTGTTCTCAGCGAGAATACCGCTCTCTTCCAACTTTCTGGCGGGACTACCGGGCTGTCTAAGCTGATTCCGCGTACCCACGCCGACTACCTCTACTCTGTACGGGCTTCTGCTGATATCTGTGAAGTTTCTGGCGAGACAGTAAACCTGGTGGTTCTGCCAGCTGCCCACAATTTCACCATGAGTTCCCCTGGCATCCTGGGGTCCTTCTATCGGGGTGCCACCCTGGTCTTTGCCCACGACCCCAGTCCTCAGACCTCCTTCGAGCTCATTAAAACCCACGGGGTGACCCAGGTTTCCCTGGTTCCTCCCCTGGTGCAGAGCTGGCTGACCTTAGCCACCCGCCGCCCCCTGGAACTACCGAGCTTGAAGGTAATTCAGGTGGGAGGGGCCAAGCTAGCCCCCAGCGTGGCTGAGAGGATTGGCCCGGTGCTGGGTGCCACCCTGCAGCAGGTTGCCGGAATGGCTGAGGGCCTTGTGAACTACACCCGGCTGGACGATGACCCGGCCACCATCTGCACCACCCAGGGCCGGCCGATCAGCTCCGATGACGAACTGTTAGTTGTCGATACCCAGGGGGCGGAGGTGGAAGCAGGTCTTGCCGGGGAGCTACTGACCCGCGGCCCCTACACCATTCGCGCCTACTACGGGGCACAGACCGCAAACCGTACCAGCTTTACCGAGGACGGCTTCTACCGTACCGGGGATCTGGTTATCCGCCACCCCGACGGCAATATTGAGATGGTGGGGCGGATTAAGGACCAGATTAACCGGGCCGGTGAGAAGATTGCCACCGATGAGCTGGAGGACCTGGCACTGGGGCTAGAAGGTGTGCAGGACGCTATTGCCGTGGGTCTGCCCGATTCCCAGTTAGGCGAAAAGATTGGCCTGGTCTTGGTGGGGCAGCTTGTGCCCCCGGCCGGGCAACAGGCGCTGGCCTGGGTGAGGTCAGAACTGAGGCAAAGGGGCTTGAGTGATTTTAAACTGCCTGATCGTGTGTTTATCTTGGAAAAGCTCCCCCTCACTACCGTGGGTAAGATTTCGCGCAAGGACCTGCGGGCGCAGCTGGCTCGGGAGTTCTCCGACAGCTAGCATCCGGCAGTTTGGTTGCGCTTGAACCCCGGATGACGGACACGAAAAACTAGAGATTAAGGAAGTGAGGACTCCTCATGAACCGTGAACAGCTGATTGAACTACTGACCCCCTACCTACCGGATGCCCAGGCCCTGACAGATCTGGGGGAGGAGGCCAGCCTTTTTGACGCTGGCCTGGATTCCATGAACGCTTTTTTGGTGCTTGATGATCTGGCGGCAGCCGGCTACCGGGTTGAGTTTACAGATTTTATTGCCCGGCCGACCCTGGGTTTCTTGGGGGAGGCCACCGCCTAAATGACAGATGAGCGCTACCTTCTGCCGGCTCCTGCCCGGGGCATATTTTTTGCTACTGAGAGGGATCCCGGTAGCACCGCCTATACCACCGCTGAGCTGGTAGCTTTTGACGGGGTGCCGCGGGCTGATTTGCTGAAGCAGGCCCTGGCCCAGGTCTATGCGGAGAACGAGGCGCTTCGGGCGGTCTTCACCACAGGGCCGGCCGATACCGCTGACGATACCGGTGTTGCGGCCCCCGGGCACGCTATCTTCTGGCGGGCTTTGAGCCCCCGGGAACACCTGGACCGGATCTGCCTGCTCCAGGAGGTGGAACTGGATCAGGATGAGGGCGCCGCCCAGGACGCTGATCAGGCTATCCACACCTGGGCCTCCCAGCGCCTGGGCAGGCCGCTGGACGTGCTCAACGGTGCCGGTGTGGACTCGGCCCTGGTGAGTTTGGGCGGGCGCTACTGGTTCTACCACGCCGTGCACCACCTGCTAGCGGACGGCTTTGCGGCCTACGAGCTTCTACGCCGCCTCTTTGCGATCTACCGGGCTCTGGAAAGGGGGGAGATGCTCGCAACCCAGCAGCGGGCAAATCTAGCCGATCTAGCGCAGCAGGATACCGATGAAGTCCCCCTAGCGAGGGAGCATACCCGTGCCTACCGCGACTACCTTGACACCCTGGATTGGGAGCAGGATCCCACCCTGGAACAGGGGCAGAGGCAGCCGGGGGACAGGTTCAGCGTCCGCTACCGGCTCCCCCTGTCCCCGGAATTACAGGAGCGCTACCGCCGCTACGGCCAGCAGGTGGGAGCCAGCTGGCCACAGCTGATGGTTGCTGCCCTGGGGTCCTACCTGGGGCGGGCGCAGCGGCTAGATCATTTCCGAGCCCTGGTTCCGCAGATGAACCGCCTCCTACCGGGCCGGTCTGCCCGTCCCTGCGCAAAAACAGCCTGTACCGCCGTCAACCTGCTGCCGGTACTCTGCCCGGCAAGAGGGCAGGCCGCTGATATGGTGCGGGTGGTGCAGGAGGGACTCAGCTTTAACGCCCGGAATGCCCTGGCCCCCTATGAGGAGCTTGAAGCGGTGGCGGCCAGTTACGGGGCAAGGCTGGGTGGCGCCCAGATCAACGTGATTCCTTTTGACGATTACCTGGACTGCGGAAAAGCCGGTGCCGGGCAGGTTATTAATGTGGCGGCCGGGCCTGTCCCCCATCTGACCTTGACCGTCCGGGGGATGCCCCACCGGAACCGTCCCCTTGCCCTTGAGGTAGACATAAACCGGGTACTGGTACAGGCTGAGGCTGCCGGTGACTTTGCTGAGCGGCTGGTCAGCTGGCTGGACCGCTGGGTTCTTGCGGCTGCTGGCGGGCAGAGCATTGATGAACTGAGCCTGGCCACGGACTCGGAACAGAGTCAGCTGGATTTGTTCCAAGGTGAGAGGAAGGACTACTCCTACCGGCCCCTGGCCGCTGTCTTTGAGGAACGGGCCCGTACCGTTCCCGAGGCTCTGGCTCTGGTGGAGGCCCCGTCCTATGAGGCGGATGGGCAGGGCGAAGCCGGTCAAGCTGTGCAGGAACCGAGGCAGCTAACCTACGGCCAGTTCCGGCGCTGGAGTCTTGCGCTGGCAGCTAGCTTGGAGCAGCAGGGGGTTGGGGCCGGTACACGGGTTGCTGTCCGAGGCGGGCGCAGCCTGGAGTTCATGGTTGCCGTGTATGCCCTGCTCTATTTGGGGGCGGTCTATGTTCCGCTGGAGCCCTCCCTGCCCCCTGCCCGAGTTCAGTCCATGTGCGAGGACGCCGGTGTGGGACTGGTCCTGGATACGGCCAGCGGGGTTGCTCCGCTGGCGGACTTGGAGGGGCAGGGCTTAAGTCAGCCCCGTGAGCTAGCTGGACTGGAGCTAAGTGGTAGCAGCCCGCTCTATGTCCTCTTCACCTCCGGGTCAACGGGTAAGCCCAAGGGCGTTGAGGTCAGCGCTCAGGCACTCTACAACCGCCTTGCCTGGCAACAGGAGTTGCTGGGGCTCCGGGCCGGGGAGCTAGTGCTGCACAAGACCCCCATTTCCTTTGATGTGCATGTTTGGGAGCTTTACTGGGGGCCAACCCAGGGTGCTAAGACCCTGCTCTGCGCTCCCGGTGGCCACCGGGATCCGGTCTACCTTGCTGGGCTGATGACCGACTACGCCGTTGACGTGCTGCACTTTGCCCCCAGTATGCTGGCTGCCCTGGTGGCCTCTTCCCGGGCAAGAGACCTACTAGCGGCTGGCCCCTGCCCTCGAGCAATTATCTGTTCCGGTGAGGCCCTGGATGCCCAGCTGGTGGATTCGGTGCAGGGTTTGACCGCGGCGCGGGTCCACAATTTTTACGGTCCCACCGAGGCGGCTATTGATGTGACTGCCTACAGCATGGAGCCCGGGCAGGTACCGGCCGTTATTCCTATTGGCAGACCGGTTGCTAACACCGTCGTGTCGGTGCGGGACGCCGTCGGGCAGCCCTGCCCGCCCCTGGTTACCGGTGAGCTCTACCTGCACGGGATCCAGGTGTCCTCCGGCTACCTTAACCGTCCTGAGGCTACGGCCCAGGCCTTTAGCCAGGATGAGCGATTGGGGCCAACCTATGCCACGGGTGACCTGGTGCAGTGGGGGATGGACGGCAACCTCTACTACCGGGGTCGGGCTGACCACCAGATTAAGATCCGCGGTCAGCGGGTGGAGCTCTCTGAGATTGAGACGGTTCTGGCAGCAAGCATCGGGGTGCAGCGTAGCTGCGTCCTCTACCGGAAGCAGGGGGCTGGTGAGAATCTGATTGCCTTCGTGCAGGGGGAGCCGGGGCTGAGCCGGGAGGGGCTCATCCAGGCCGTGCGAAGCCAGGCTGAACAGAAACTGAGTAGCTATATGGTTCCCAGCATCTGGGTGGTGCTGGATGAGCTCCCTCTTACCCTCAACGGGAAGATTGACCGGGCGGCTCTGTCTGCCCTAGAAGTGGAGGCGGAAGCCGGTGAAGAGGATCTTCCGCAGTCCATGACCCTTGAGCGCTACTGCCGGGTTTTCTCTGAGATCCTGGGGCAGCCGGCGGGGCCGGACACCGACTTTTTTGCCTCCGGCGGGCACTCGCTCCTGGCCTTGTCGCTGGTGGAGGCCCTGGGCAAAGAATTTGGCCGGGACTTTTCTCTCATGTCCGTCTTGAGGAATCCCACGCCGGCTAGCCTAGCCGCCGCTGCCGATGATAGCGGCCAGGACGACTACCGGCCTGTTCTCACCCTGCGGGAGGGCGGGGGAGCGCCCATTATTTTCCTTCCCCCGGCCGGGGGGCTGAGCTGGTGCTACAGCTCCCTGCTGACCCTACTACCGGCTGACCGCCCGGTTCTAGCCCTACAGGCTGAGAACTATAGCGGAGCCCAGCAGCCAGAAGCCACCTCGGTCTCAGACCTAGCTGGCCGCTACCGGGAGTTGCTGCTCCGGCAGGTAGCGGGTAGAGGGACAGCGGTCAGTGGCCTGGAGGGGGCAACCCTGGTGGGGTGGTCGCTGGGTGGTATGGTCGCCCAGGAGCTGGCCCACCAGCTGGAGGCCCGGGGCCTTAACCTGGAGCGGGTTCTGCTGCTGGATTCCTATCCCCAGTCGCACTGGCGTAGTCTGCCCCCGGCAACGGAATATGACCGTTGGCTGGCGGTGGCTCGGATGGGTGGGCTGGAGTTGCCGGAGGAGCAGCTGACCGAAAACGGTGTTAGGGCTGCGCTCCGGGAGAGTCGTAGCGCTCTGGCAGCCCTGCCGGAGGAGATGCTGGGGGTCTGTCTGGAGCAGATTCAGCAGGCGATGAATCTGATCCGGCAGGGGGACCCGCAGATGATTTCTACACCGCTGGTGCTTTTCTCGGCGCAAGCTAGCCAGGAGGCCGGTCTAAACCCCGCAGACTGGGGGCCTTTTGCCTCGTCCCTGCAGGTTACTACGGTTTCAGGTGCCCACACTGATCTGGTAAATGCCACAAAGGTAGCCGCAGCATTTAGACAGGTTTGGCCCTAATAAAGAAAAGAAACATTGCTTTAATTGTGCTGGAAGGGTTGCCTTAAGTATTTGATATAGGCAAAAATGGGTCTTGTTCTTAGGCTACCCTAAGGTGCTTGAGAGCCCTTCCTTACGGGGAGCTTTGCACCCCGTCTCACCACACAATGAGGACACATGGATACAAGTAAGACTCGGGCGAACCGTCGCCCTCGCAAGCGTTTTCTGCTAGCTGGTGGCACCTCTGCGCTGGCAATCGCCGCCCTGGTTGCTCCTGCTATTGGCTCTGCAACCCAGGCTCAGGCTGCTGACGCTGCTCCGCGCTACTTCTCGGTAGCTGCCGAACAGACCCAGGGTCTGCCTGGCCAGTACCAGGTAGCTCAGGCAGCTGACGGCTATATCTGGGTCACCGGCTCATCAGGCCGTCCGCCCATTGAAACCGCCACCATCGCTAAGGTCGACCCTGCAACCATGAAGATTGTGGCTTCTGCACAGTTGCAGACTACCGCTGCCAAGGACCGCAAGACCGGCGAGCAGCTGGGCTTCCAGATCGTTGGCCCCTACGGCATTGACACCGACGATGTTAACGGCACCGTCTGGGTAACCAATACCCGCACCAACTCGGTCTCCGTCTACAGCCAGGCCAACATGGAACTGCTCTACACCTCCCTGGATGAGAACGCTGATACCCAGGTTCTTAGCCACCCCCGCGAGGTGCTGGTTGACCCCTCCAAGGGCTACGCCTACGTTGGCAGCAACGCTTACATCACTGTCTTTGATCTGAAGACTTACCAGGTGGTCAAGAAGATTGAGAGCCCCACGGATAATGCCGGTCGCCAGTCCAAGATGAACATGGCTCTGGATGAGAGCAGCGGGCGCCTCTTTGTCCCTGACCTGGCCGGTAACGTCCTGGAGGTTATTAACACCAATAGCCTGGAGGTTGTGGACAAGTTCCCGCTGACCATCCCGGTCGCTACCGCTAGCCTCAGCGCCTCAGACGTTGCCTACGATGCCTCCCTGAACGAACTCTACGTCTCCTCCCAGGGGAGCGACGGCTCTAACTCCGGTGTCGGTGTCTACGACGGCACCACCGGCGCCTTCAAGACCTTTATTGATTTCGGTTCCCGTGCTGTGGGGTTGGATAACGACGAGGCCCGTGACCTGGTCTATGTTACCGACTTCGGTACCGGCCAGGTAGGAATCATCGACGGTGCCACCGACACCATTGTTGGCCTGGCCAACACCGGCGAACGGGGAGCTAACGACGTTGAGGTCCTGCAGGATGGCTCAGCCTTCGTGGTCAATAAGGCTACCTATGCTGAGAACGTAGAGGTTCCCTTCACCCTGGACTTCAACACCGGTGAATACCGTACCGCTAGCACCGAGCAAAAGGGTAAGGACGCAGAACTCACCCCCATCAGCGCTAACGCCTTCACCAAGATCCGTGCAACCGAGACCACCGCACCGGCGCCGGTCCCCAACCCCGATGTTGAGCAGGTCAAGGCAGAAACCGCTGACGGTGCTACCGTGAGTACCGCTAAGGTGCTAGCTGACGGCTCCACCCTGGAGATCACCGGTACCGGCTGGAAGCACCCCAGCCAGGGCGGTTCTATTATCTCCGTCAAGGCTGACCGCGGGTCACTGAGCTACCAGAATGAGTCGGTGATCGCTTCGGTGGATGCTGATGCTGATGGCAACTGGACCCTGACCCTGCCCTTCCCCTCGGAGGCTAACGGCTACAACACCACCTGGGCTGAGGGTAGCAGCCATACCCTGCACTTCCTCAGCGGTTCCGCCAAGGAAGGTGATGTCGTTCGCTCACCCGTCCTGAACATCACTGTTGGTCCGGCTCAGGCTCCCGTGATAACCGCTGCTGATCCGGTTCAGCTGCCCTTCGCCGGTTACGGTGAGGTTATCGACGTGAAGAACCCCCCGGTTGTTCCCGAGCCCACCCCGGAGCCGACCGTAGCGCCGACTTCCGAGCCTACGGCCAAGCCCACTGCCGAGCCCACCGTTGAACCGACTGTCGCTCCCACCGCTGAGCCCACCGCTGAGTCCACCGTGGCCCCCACAGTTGAGCCGACCGCTGAGCCCACCGTTGAGCCGACTGTTGCTCCTAGCGCTGAGCCCAGCCCCTCAGCTTCCTCTGGTAAGAAGCTGGCTTACACCGGTGCCTCTGTGGCTCTGGTAGCTGGCGCTGGTGCCCTGGCTGTCCTCGGCGGTCTGGTCATCCTGGCCCGTCGTCGCAAGCAGGCCTAAGCAGCTTACCCCTAGGGCGGCAAGCTAAAAGTCTGAAACCCTCGCCCGGTGGAGATTATCCACCGGGCGGGGGTCTATTCATTTCAGGGGTCGACGGTGGGCCAGTGAGTGGGGTATCACCAGAAAAAGTTGTCAAGCCCCCTGTTACAAGCCGGGCTACCGTGATAGGCTAGGGGGCACGTGTGATTACGTATACCTTATCGTGAGCACACGGCCACGGATTTCTTCGTGCCACAGCATAATGCCGCTCACTGGCGGGGTTCGCCCGCTGAGGCGGGTCCAGATGCTCGGGGGCATGATTAAATCCCAGGCGCGTCCGCCAACTCTCGCCACCAAAACAGAGGTGACCAGCAGACCGGCGCGTCAACATCCCGTAGAAATGTTCCGCAAGGCTGGCTCACAAGATATACCGTGTGTCGGAACCGGCGAGACGACAGGAGAAATATGATTCAGCAGGAGTCACGACTCAAGGTTGCTGACAACACCGGTGCGAAGGAAATCCTGACCATCCGTGTTCTCGGTGGCTCAAAGCGTCGTTACGCAGGCATTGGCGACATCATCGTCGCAACCGTCAAGGACGCAATCCCCGGCGGTACCGTAAAGAAGGGCGATGTTGTTAAGGCAGTAGTCGTCCGCACCAAGAAGGAAGTTCGTCGTCCCGACGGCTCCTACATCAAGTTCGACGAGAACTCAGCAGTAATTCTCAAGAACACCGATGGTGACCCCCGTGGCACCCGTATCTTCGGACCTGTTGGCCGCGAACTGCGCGACAAGAAGTTCATGAAGATCATTTCACTTGCTCCGGAGGTGCTCTAACTCATGGCTAAGATCAAGTCTGGCGACCTGGTACAGGTTATTTCAGGTGCAGATAAGGGTAAGCAGGGCAAGGTTCTGAAGGTATTCCCCAAGACCGAGCGCGTGCTGGTTGAAGGCGTTAAGATCGTCACCAAGCACAACAAGGCTAACCCCATGACCGGCGAAGCTGGCGGCATCGAAAAGGTTGAGGCACCGATTCACGTTTCAAACGTTGCAATCGTTGATCCCGAGACCAAGAAGCCGACCCGCGTTGGTTACCGCCTCGAGACCGTAGAGCGCAATGGCAAGGAACGCACTGTTCGCGTTCGCGTTGCCAAGAGCTCGGGTAAGGACATCTAATGACCGAAGCAAAGATTACCCCTCGTTTCAAGACTAAGTTCAACGAAGTAGTCACCCCCGCCCTGCAGGAAGAGTTCAAGTACGAGAACATCATGCAGGCACCGAAGATCGTTAAGGTCGTCGTTAACATGGGTGTTGGTGAAGCTGCTAAGGACGCGAAGCTCATGGATGGTGCTATCCGCGACCTCACCGCTATCACCGGTCAGAAGCCGCTCGTTACCCGCGCGAAGAAGTCCATCGCACAGTTCAAGCTGCGCGAAGGTCAGCCCATCGGCGCACACGTCACCCTCCGTGGCGATCGCATGTGGGAATTCCTCGACCGCCTCGTCACCCTGGCACTTCCCCGTATCCGCGACTTCCGCGGCCTCTCGGACCGCCAGTTCGACGGTAACGGTAACTACACCTTCGGTCTGACCGAACAGTCCATGTTCCACGAAATCGATCAGGACTCAATTGATCGCGTACGTGGTATGGACATCACCGTAGTAACCACCGCAAAGACCGACGATGAAGGCCGTGCGCTTCTGAAGGCACTCGGCTTCCCGTTCAAGACCCAGTAACGACTACGTTATAGGTCCGCACCGAATCACGGTGAGGAAACCATAACGAGGAAGGGCTCAGCCCACCATGACTATGACAGATCCTGTCGCAGATATGCTGACCCGTTTGCGCAACGCAAACTCAGCGCATCACGACACCGTGTCAATGCCTTACTCCAAGCTCAAGGCTCGCATCGCCGAGATCCTCAAGGCTGAAGGCTACATCGCTGACTTCAAGGAAGAGGAAGCAAAGGTCGGTAAGACCCTCACCCTCGAACTGAAGTTCGGCCCCTCACGTGAGCGCTCCATCGTAGGCGTTCGCCGCATTTCCAAGCCGGGTTTGCGTGTATACGCAAAGTCCACCAACCTGCCCCAGGTACACGGTGGCCTCGGCATCGCAATCCTGTCAACCTCTTCAGGTCTGCTCACTGACAAGCAGGCTGCGAAGAAGGGTGTTGGCGGCGAAGTCGTCGCTTACATCTGGTAGTCGGTAGAAGAGAAAGGAAGAAGAATGTCACGTATTGGACGTCTCCCCATCTCGGTTCCTGCCGGCGTTGAGGTAAAGATTGACGGCAACGTAGTTGTTGTTAAGGGTGCAAAGGGCGAACTGACCCACGAGGTTGCTGCTCCCATCACCGTTGCACTCGAAGACGGTGTTGTCACCGTTTCTCGCCCGAACGATGAGCGTGCATCACGTTCACTGCACGGCCTGACCCGCACCCTGATTCAGAACATGATCATCGGTGTTGCCGAGGGCTACTCCAAGAAGCTCGAAATCGTTGGTACCGGTTACCGTGTAACCGCTAAGGGTTCCGACCTCGAGTTCGCACTTGGCTACTCACACCCCATCACCATCGAAGCACCCGAGGGTATCACCTTCGCTGTTGAGGGCGCTAACAAGCTGACCGTTTCCGGTATCAGCAAGCAGCAGGTAGGCCAGGTAGCCGCTAACATCCGCGGTCTGCGTAAGCCCGATCCCTACAAGGGTAAGGGTGTTCGCTACGAAGGCGAGCAGATCCGTCGCAAGGTCGGAAAGGCTGGTAAGTAACAATGGCTGTAAAGACTAAGTCAGCACAGCGCGCACGCCGTCACGCACGCGTCCGCAAGTACGTTTCAGGCACCGCAGCACGCCCCCGCCTGTCCGTCACTCGCTCAGCTCGTCACATGTTCGTTCAGGTTATCGACGATACCAAGGGCCTGACCCTGGCATCAGCTTCCACCATGGAAGCAGACCTGCGCGCAGCAGAGCTGGACAAGACCGCTAAGGCAAAGCGCGTCGGCGAACTCGTCGCCGAGCGTGCCAAGGCAGCAGGCATCGAAGCAGTTGTCTTCGACCGCGGTGGTAACAAGTACCACGGCCGTGTCGCAGCAGTCGCAGAAGGCGCACGCGAAGGAGGTCTGGCACTCTAATGAGCGAGCAGACTGTAAACGAAAAGGAAACTCAGGTGACTGAAGCAACCGCAGAAGCTACCGCTGAAACCTCCGAGAAGCGCGAAGCCCGCCGTAACGAGCGCGGCGAACGCCGCGGTAACCGCGGTGAGCGCCGCAATAACCGCGGCCGCGAAGAAGAGAAGGACAAGTTCATCGAGCGCGTTGTCACCATCAACCGCGTCTCCAAGGTCGTCAAGGGTGGTCGTCGCTTCAGCTTCACCGCACTCGTCGTTGTTGGTGACGGTAACGGTATGGTTGGCGTTGGCTACGGCAAGGCGAAGGAAGTTCCCGCAGCTATCTCCAAGGGCGTTGAAGAAGCAAAGAAGAACTTCTTCCGCGTACCCCGCGTTGAAGGCCGCACCATTCCTCACCGCGTTCAGGGTGAAGCAGCAGCAGGCGTAGTTATGCTCCGCCCCGCTACCGCTGGTACCGGTGTTATCGCTGGTGGTCCCGTTCGTGCCGTACTTGAGGCAGCAGGCATCCACGATGTTCTGTCCAAGTCACTCGGTTCATCGAACCAGATCAACATTGTCCACGCGACCATCGAAGCACTGCGTCAGCTCGAAGAGCCTGTAGCAGTTGCTGCACGCCGTGGTCTTCCCCAGGACGAGGTTATCCCCGGCTTCCTGCGTGTCGCTCAGTCTGAAAAGGCAGGTGCCTAATGACCGGTAAGCGTATTCAGCCCAGCGACGCAAAGCTGGAAATCACCCAGATCAAGTCCTACGTCGGTGAGAAGCAGAACATGCGCGACACCCTCCGTTCCCTGGGCCTCAAGCGCCCCGGCAACAAGGTTGTTCGCACTGCTGATCCCGTCACCTGCGGCATGATCAACACCGTAGCTCACCTGGTTCAGGTTGAGGAGGTCAAGTAAAGATGGCAAACAACGACGCTATCAAGATTCACGATCTGCGCCCGGCTCCGGGTGCCCACAAGGCTAAGACCCGCGTAGGCCGCGGTGAAGGCTCAAAGGGTAAGACCGCAGGTCGCGGTACCAAGGGTACCAAGGCACGCTACCAGGTTCGCGCCGGCTTCGAAGGTGGTCAGCTTCCGCTGCACATGCGCCTTCCCAAGCTGCGCGGCTTCAAGAACCCCTTCCGCACCGAGTACCAGGTTGTTAACCTGGACCGTATCGCGGAACTGTTCCCCGAGGGCGGCGACATCACCGTTGACGCTCTGGTAGCAGCTGGCGCAGTTCGCAAGAACGAACTGGTCAAGGTTCTGGGTACCGGCGAAATCTCAGCAGCCTACAACGTAACCGTTGACAAGGTTTCTGAGTCAGCTAAGGCCAAGATTGAGGCTGCTGGCGGTTCTGTAACCGTCAAGTAGTCCCCTGACGCACCGGGGTAACCCGGACGCAGCAAACTATTGTGGGGTGCCCCGCTCACTTCGGTGGGCGGGGCACCTTTCTTGACGCTCAGAGGGCCTGCGCTACACACAAAAGACTTTTAAGCGATAGACTGGACAGGATTGTGTACCCGCCCCGTCCACCTGCCAGTGGCAGGTTGCCCGGGGCAACCTAATTTTTTGTCTCACAGGAGGACATGTGCTGACCGCTTTCGGACGGGCTTTCAAGACGCCCGACCTGCGTAATAAGCTGCTGTTCACCCTGGGTATTATCGTGATCTACCGCGTGGGCGTCTTTATTCCTGCCCCCGGTGTCTCCTACGGAAATGTGCAGCAGTGCCTGTCGACCGTTACCGCAAGCGGTGGCGTTTACGACATGATTAACCTCTTTAGCGGTGGCGCGCTGCTCCAGCTATCGATTTTTGCCCTGGGCGTTATGCCTTACATTACCGCGAGCATTATTGTTCAGCTGCTTCGCGTTGTCATTCCCCGCTTCCAGCAGCTCCATGAGGAAGGTGCCCAGGGGCAGACCAAGCTGACCCAGTACACCCGCTACCTCACCATTTTGCTGGCCCTACTGAACGCCACCACCATTGTGTCGCTGGCTCGCTCGGGTATGCTCTTACAGGGCTGCACCCTGCCGATTATCCCCGATGACGGCATCTGGAACATCCTGCTGATTATCACCGCTTTGACTGCCGGTACCGGTGTGGTCATGTGGCTGGGTGAACAGATCACCGAAAAGGGCGTGGGCAATGGTATGTCCCTGCTGATTTTCACCTCGATCGCAGCGTCCTTCCCCTCCGCTTTTGGCTCCATTCTGCAGACCCAGGGCTGGGGCATCTTCTCCGCAGTTCTCGCGGTCGGCCTGCTAGTTATCGTTGCGGTTGTCTTCGTTGAGCAGTCCCAGCGTCGTATCCCCGTCCAGTACGCCAAGCGAATGATTGGTCGCAGGACCATCGGCGGTACCACCACCTACATTCCTCTCAAGGTCAATATGGCCGGCGTTATCCCCATCATCTTCGCTTCCTCCATGCTGATGGTGCCCGGCCTCATCGCCCGGTTCAACACCCCCTCAGACGGCTCAGCCCCACCCGAGTGGGTCAACTGGATCAATACCTACCTGGTCATGGGCGATCACCCGCTCTACATGACCCTCTACTTCCTGCTGATTCTGGGTTTTGCCTACTTCTATGTCTCCATCACCTTCAACACCGAAGAAGTTGCGGGCAACATGAAGAAGTACGGCGGTTTCATCCCCGGTATCCGTGCAGGCCGCCCTACCCAGGAATACCTGAGCTACGTGCTCAACCGAATTACCCTGCCCGGCGCTATCTACCTAGCCCTACTAGCGCTCCTACCGCTGGTAGCCTTCGTCCTCTTCGGCGCCAACCAGAATTTCCCGCTCGGCGGTGCCTCACTGCTGATCGTTATCGGCGTTGGCCTTGACACCGTCAAGCAAATCGACGCCCAGCTCCAACAACGCAACTACGAAGGACTGCTCCGATGAACCGTCTGCTCATCATTGGCCCTCCCGGCGCCGGTAAAGGTACCCAGGCCGTTAAAATCGCTGAAAAGCTGAACATTCCCGCTATCTCTACCGGCGATATCTTCCGCAAGAACATCAAGGAAGAAACTGAGCTGGGTAAGGAAGCCAAGAGCTACATCGACTCAGGCAACCTGGTTCCCGACTCCGTCACCAACCGCATGGTACGTGCCCGCCTGGCGGAGGACGACACCGCCAACGGCTTCCTGCTCGATGGCTACCCCCGCAACACCGCCCAGGTTGGTGAGCTCGACACTATCCTGGCAGACATGGGTCAGGAAATTGGTCAGGTACTCCTGCTGGTAGCTGACAACGACGAACTGGTCGAACGTCTGCTGGGGCGCGCCGCTAAGGAAGGCCGTTCAGACGACAACGAAGAGGTCATTCGCCACCGCCTCAAGGTCTACGAAGAAGAAACCGCACCTCTCGTAGCTATCTACACCGAGCGCGGCCTCGTGACCGAAATTGACGGTCTCGGCGAGATTGACCAAGTCACCGCCCGAATCATGGACGCACTCAAGTAAACGTCTGCTCCACCTGTGCCCCCGGTCATTGCGGGGGCACAGGTTTTTAAAGCAGACTGGTGTAGTTTGACTCCACTACATCACGCACAAAACCTAGCCAGGAAAGAGCACTATGCGCCGCATCGAATACAAAACAGACCGCCAGCTTGCTGAAATGGCCAGAGCAGGTGTGATTACCTCCCGTGCCCTGGACGCAGCGGTAGCAGCTGCTGCCCCCGGCGTTACTACCGCCGAACTCGATACGGTCTTCCGCGGCGTCCTCGCTGAACACGGCGCAGGCTCCAACTTCCTGGGCTACTACGACTATCCAGCAACCATCTGCACATCGGTTAACGATGAGGTCGTTCACGGAATCCCCGGCCCCCGCGTCTTACACGACGGGGACATGATCTCCATTGACGGCGGTGCTACCGTCCAGGACGCCCGTGGCACCACCTGGCATGGGGACTCAGCCCGCACCGCCCTCATCGGCGAGGTGTCAGATGCCCGCCGTGAACTCTCAGAGATCACCCGCGCAGCCCTCTGGCAGGGCATCGCAGCGCTCTCCACCGCCAAAAAAATTGGCGAAGTCGGCTTCGCCATCGAAAACTTCGTTCGCCAAGAAACCGGCGACAAATACGGGATCATCGAAGACTTCGTAGGCCACGGTATTGGTACCTCCATGCACATGGCCCCCGACGTGCTCAACTATGCCGCCCGCGACCTCGGCCCCCGCGTCAAAAAGGGCATGGCCTTGGCCATCGAACCCATGCTCGTAACCGGTGGAATCGAAACCGTCACCCTCGAGGACGACTGGACCATCAAAACCGTCGATGGGGGAGACGCCTGCCAGTGGGAACACTCCGTCTGCATCCACTCCGAAGGTATCTGGGTCCTCACCGCAGAGGACGGCGGCGCCTCCGAACTCTCCAAACTCGGCGTCACCGTCAAACCCATCCCCGCCTAAACCGCGCACCCCAACCCCAGCGTCCGCCCCGTATCGCACCGAAAGCAACAGCCATGACCGAAACCACCAGCGTCACCCTGGAAATCTCCAGCGCCCGCCCCGAACCCGGCCAAATCATCCTCAAAGCCCCCCGCCGCGGCAAACCCCCACGCCACATCGCAGACTTCGACATGGCCGGCCGCCGCGCCTTCCTCGAAGAACTCGGCTACAAGCCCTTCCGCGCAGCCCAGCTCTCCAAGCACTACTTCGAACGCCTCGTCAACGACTCGGCCCAGATGACCGACCTGCCCGCAGCAGAACGCGAAAGAATGGTCGCCGACGCCATGCCCCAGCTGCTCACCACCGTCCGCACCCTCGAAGCCGACGGCGGCGACACCCTCAAAGTCGTCCACCGCCTCTTCGACGGAGCCCTCGTCGAATCCGTCATCATGCGCTACGACAACCGTGTCACCATGTGCATCTCCTCCCAGGCAGGCTGCGGCATGAACTGCCCCTTCTGCGCCACCGGCCAGCAGGGACTCACCCGCAACCTCTCCACCGCCGAAATCGTCGAACAGGTCATCGCAGGCGCCCGCTACCTCAAAGACATGAAAGGCCTCGAACAGGCCGAAGGCGGCTCCGAAGACACCCGCCCCCTGCGCGTCTCCAACATCGTCTTCATGGGCATGGGTGAAGCCCTCGCCAACTACAAAGCCACCATGGGAGCCGTACACCGACTCATCGACCCCGCCCCCGAAGGACTCGGCATCTCTGCCCGCGGTATCACCATGTCCACCGTCGGCCTCGTCCCCGGCATCCGCAAATTCGAACTAGAAAAACTCCCCATCACCCTAGCCCTCTCCCTCCACGCCCCCGACGACGAACTGCGCGACGAACTCATCCCCATCAACCAGCGCTGGAAAGTCGATGAAACCCTCGACGCCGCCTACGACTACTACCGCACCACCGGCCGCCGTATTTCCATCGAATACGCCCTCATCCGCGACATCAACGACCAGGGCTGGCGCGCCGACCTGCTCGGCAAAAAACTCGCCTCCCGCGGCCGCGGCTGGGTCCACGTGAACCCCATCCCGCTCAACCCCACTCCCGGCTCCAAATGGACAGCCTCCCGCAAGGGCGTCGAACAAAACTTCGTCGAACGCCTGCGCGCCCACGGCATCCCCACCACCGTACGCGATACGCGCGGAAGTGACATTGACGGTGCCTGCGGCCAGCTGGCAGCCAAGGAAGACTAAGGCCTGGCCTTCTGCCCCTGCGCTTAAGCCCCGGACCTTAATGTGAAGCTCGCTATGTTTTGCGAAAACCATTAACATTCCGGGGCTTTTGCCGTATATTAGTTTGTTGGTTGTCTGTGCCATGCGTTTAGTGCGCAAGCGGAGCGGTACCCAAACCCGGGAGAACGCACCGAAGACAGAAAAAACACTACCAAGAGCCCCCAAGACACCTTGGGAGCACGAAAGTAAAGCGGAGGATATGGCCAAGAAAGACGGCGTCATCGAGATTGAAGGTACCGTGGTCGAAGCACTGCCCAACGCATCATTCCGCGTTGAGTTGGACAACGGACACAAAGTACTTGCACACATCTCAGGCAAGATGCGTCAGCACTACATTCGAATCCTGCCTGAGGACCGAGTAGTAGTCGAGCTCAGCCCCTACGACCTCTCACGCGGTCGTATCGTCTACCGCTACAAGTAAACACGAGCACCAAACGTCGCTAAGCAGCGGCGTTTACGCCGTGTAAAAGGGGTAAACAGTTCTCCCACCGGCTAGCCGGACACAGAACCTCTTACCCCGCCCGTCCAAAAGCATTAGCTGAAACATCAACGCAAAGGAATGCGATGAAGGTCAAGCCGAGCGTTAAGCCGATCTGCGACAAGTGCAAAGTGATCCGCCGTCACGGTGTGGTCATGGTGATCTGCGAAAACCCGCGCCACAAGCAGCGTCAGGGCTAATCACTAGCCAACGCTGACAAGACCACCCCACCAGGTGGCACAACAGAAAATGGCACCGCTCCTGCCCACAAAAGCAGGATACCTCCGGGCACAGAGGCCGGGGACCGGGACAACCGGGCAGTGATGTCACAGACCTCTGCGAAAACAAGGAGAACGCCCCATGGCACGTCTCGCTGGAGTCGATATTCCCCGCGAAAAGCGCGTGGAAATTGCTCTTACTTACATCTACGGCGTGGGCAAGACCCGTGCAAAAGAAGCGCTTGCTGCAACCGGTGTTGACCCCAACACCCGCGTCAAAGACCTTGACGATACCCAGCTCGTAGCACTTCGTGACTTCATCGAAGGCAACTACAAGGTTGAAGGTGACCTTCGCCGCGAGGTTGCTGCCGACATCCGCCGCAAGGTAGAAATCGGTAGCTACCAGGGCCTGCGTCACCGCCGTGGCCTTCCCGTACACGGCCAGCGCACCAAGACCAACGCACGTACCCGCAAGGGCCCAAAGCGTACCGTCGCAGGTAAGAAGAAGTAAACAGTGTTGCCTCAGTCTTGCACATCGCGTAAGACCAACACTTCAACCAAAACTTTGTAGGAGAATCAAAAATGCCTCCCAAGACTCGCGCAGCGGCCAAGCGTACCGGCCGCCGCAAGGTTTCCAAGAACATTGTTGCCGGTCAGGCACACATCAAGTCAACCTTCAACAACACCATCGTTTCAATCACTGATCCCTCTGGTGCTGTTATTTCCTGGTCATCCGCCGGCGAAATGGGCTTCAAGGGTTCACGTAAGTCAACCCCCTACGCAGCTCAGATGGCCGCTGAGACCGCTGCAAAGCGCGCTCAGGAACACGGTGTCCGCAAGGTAGACGTTTTCGTCAAGGGCCCCGGCCCCGGTCGCGAAACCGCTATCCGCTCACTCCAGGCTACCGGCCTCGAAGTTGGCTCCATCCAGGACGTCACCCCCGTTGCCCACAACGGCTGCCGTCCTCCGAAGCGCCGCCACGTCTAAGCCCCACCGGCTAGACGCGTCCCGAACATCGGGCGACCCGCAACCCACCCACCGGCTGCAGGTCAATGAACAGACTGCTTCGTCTGCTTCCTCACTCGTTTTTCCCAACCTGTGAGCTCATATAGCGGATGCTCACCGAAAGGAAACATAGTGCTCATTGCACAGCGCCCCATCCTGCGTGAAGAACACGTATCGGAAAACCGTTCACGCTTCACCATCGAGCCCCTCGAACCCGGCTTCGGCTACACCCTGGGTAACTCCCTCCGCCGCACCCTTCTCTCATCCATCCCCGGTGCCGCTGTAACCAGCATCCGCATCGACGGCGTGCTGCACGAATTCAGCACTGTAGAAGGTGTGACCGAGGACGTCACCGAGATCATCTTGAACATCAAGAAGCTCTCCATCTCATCAGAGAACGACGAACCCGTCATCGCCTACCTGCGCAAGCAGGGCGAAGGTGAACTCACCGCAGGCGACATCGAGGTGCCCGCAGGCGTCGAGATCCACAACCCGGACCTCCACATCGCAACCCTCAACAACCGCGCAAACTTCAACGCAGAACTGACCATCGAACGCGGCCGCGGCTACGTCTCGGCAGCACAGAACAAGTCAGGTGACGCAGAAATCGGCCGCATTCCGGTCGACTCCATCTACTCACCCGTCCTCAAGGTCACCTTCCGCGTCAGCGCAACCCGTGTTGAGCAGCGCACCGACTTCGACTCCCTCACCCTGGACGTCGAAACCAAGGAAGCAATTGCTCCTCGCGACGCAGTCGCATCAGCAGGCAACACCCTCGTTGAGCTCTTCGGCCTCGCCCGCGAACTCAACACCGCTGCTGAAGGTATCGAAGTTGGCCCGTCACCCGCTGACGAGTCAATGGCCGCAGACCTGGCTCTGCCCATCGAAGAGCTGGACATGACCGTCCGCTCCTACAACTGCCTCAAGCGCGAAGGCATCCACACCGTGGGTGAACTCGTGACCCGCAGCGAAGCAGACCTCATGGACATCCGCAACTTCGGTGCCAAGTCCATCGACGAAGTCAAGGCAAAGCTCACCGAGCTCGGCCTGTCCCTCAAGGACTCACCCGCCGGAATGGACCTCTCAGCCCGCCTGCAGGACGACGACAGCTACGGCAGCGACTACTAAGACACCGGCAGTCAACGCTTCCACGCGTTACACCAGTCAAACATCTTTGGTTCCCCTGCCGTGAGGCAGTAAGGAACGGCAAACCAGGAGAATAAATTATGCCTACTCCCACTAAGGGTCCCCGCCTCGGCGGATCACCGACCCACGAGCGCATCATGCTGAACAACCTGTCTCAGCAGCTCTTCGAGCACAAGCGCATCACCACCACCGTTACCAAGGCAAAGCGTCTGCGCCCCGTCGCAGAGCGTCTGATCACCTTCGCAAAGAAGGGCGACCTCAACGCACGCCGCCGCGTCCTGCGTTCCATCGGTAACAAGAGCGTAGTCCACGAGCTCTTCACCGTCATTGCCCCCGCAATGGCAGAGCGCCCCGGCGGCTACACCCGCATCACCAAGATCGGTAACCGCAAGGGCGACAACGCCCCCATGGCAGTTATCGAACTGGTCATGGAGCCCGTTGCAACCGCAGCAGCTGTTTCTGAAGCTACCAAGGTAGCAGAGGCCGCAGCACCCGCAGCAGAAGAGACCAAGGCAGCAGCACCCGCAGCAGCTGAGCCCTCAGACCTGCCCGCAGGCGCACACGCAGCAACCGAGAACGGCGAAGCTCCCGAGGGCTTCGAAATCAAGGGCAACGCTGACTCCATGAAGTACCACGTACCCGGCTCACGCTGGTACGCAAACACCCAGGCTGAAATCTGGTTCGACACCAAGGAATCAGCTGAAGCAGCAGGTTACGCACCTGCCGGTGGTGCAGCAGCACAGACCATCTCCGAAGACTAATTCTTAGTCACCGGTAGATAAAAGGCGGCTCTTCCCCTCACACGGGGGAGGGCCGCCTTTGTTTGTAGCGGGTAAAGTGGAGTGAGCCTGTACCCCGCCTTCTAAGGAGAGCCGTGACCGAAACCCCCGAGCCGCTATACGAGCCCCGCGTACGCGTGCGTCTTGATTTTGCCTACGACGGTGGCCCCTTCGCAGGTTGGGCCAAGCAACCGGGGCTTATCACCGTCCAGGGAGTCCTCGAAGAAGCCCTGGCCCTTATCTTCCGCCGCCCCGTCTATACCACGGTAGCCGGACGGACCGACGCCGGCGTTCATGCCCTACACCAGGTGGTGCACTTTGATGTTGCCAAGGACGCCTGGGAGCGGCTACCCGGGCGCAGCCAGGAGGCACCGGCGTCCGCCCTCCGTCGCAAATTGCGCGGGGCACTGAGCAGAGCTCTGGCAGATGCTGAGTCAGCGCTGGGGATCCCGAGTCGTCTACAGGGCTATATGCAGCGGGCGATTACGGTCAGTAACTGCCAGGAAGTCCCGGTTGATTTCGATGCCCGCTTCTCGGCCCTGGAGCGCTCCTACCGCTACCTGCTTGAAGACGGGCAAGAAGAGAAGGGCAGCAGTCCGCTGAACCGGCAGATTGCCTGGCACATCAACCCCGTACTCGATATAGATTTGATGAACCGTGCTGCCCAGAACCTCTTGGGCCTCAACGACTTCCTCTCCTTCTGCAAGCCCCGCGAAGGCTCCACCACGATTCGCGAGTTGCGCGAACTTCGGTTTGAGCGGCGGGCGGACGGTCTCATTGAAGCAAGCATCAGAGCAGATGCCTTCTGCCACAATATGGTGCGCACCCTCATCGCCTCGCTGGTCATGGTGGGGGAGGGGAAGAAGGACGAAGCCTGGCTAATCTCCCGTATCGAAGCCCCTGTGCGAGACTCCCAGGTGCGTCTAGCTGCCCCGCGCGGCCTGGCCCTAGCCTCCATCACCTACCCCGAGGCGTCCGGCTACGCAGCCCAAAGCGAGAAAGCCAAAAACCTGCGAACCCTCTAAATCACAAGCCTGTGATTTAAACGTGAGGTCGGTCAAAACCCCCTCTTTAAAGGGCTAAGCCCTGGATTAAGAGACTTAAACTCTGTATAGTTTCATATGTTGTGCGTATACCGCCCTCATTTCGTACCCTGTTCTTCGGTCTAGTTGCAGGACAATAACGGGGAACAAGAGGTCTGAGGAAATCGGTAACGCAGATGCGTTTGGCCCTCACCCAAACCCTGCGAAAACGCACCTATGTAAACCAGCGCGATACCCAACTAGCGCTACAAGAAACGAGAAAAGGCGAAATTTTGCGCACTTACACTCCGAAGTCAGGCGATAACAACCGCCAGTGGCACGTCATCGATGCCTCTGATGTTGTTCTCGGCCGTCTCGCAAGCCAGACCGCAATCCTGCTGCGCGGCAAGCACAAGCCCACCTTCGCACCCCACGTTGACATGGGTGACTCCGTCATCATCATCAACGCTGAAAAGGTTGCACTGACCGGTGCCAAGCTTGAGCAGAAGCGTGCCTACCGCCACTCCGGTTACCCCGGTGGTCTGAAGTCAGTCAACTACGCCGAGCTGCTGGAAACCAACCCCGTTCGCGCCGTAGAAAAGGCTGTTAAGGGCATGCTCCCCAAGAACAAGCTGGCTGCCCAGCAGCTCAAGAACCTCAAGGTCTACGCAGGTTCCGAGCACCCTCACGCAGCTCAGCAGCCCAAGACCTACGAATTCACCCAGGTTGCCCAGTAATTCGGGCCTACGAAAGAACTATTAAAGGAGACATCGTGGCTCAGAACGAAGAGTACACCACCGAAGAAGAGCTCACCAGCTACACTTCCGAGTCCTCGGCACCCGTTGCTGAGAAGGCTGCCCGCCCCGCACTGACCGTTGGTGGTCAGGCGGTTGGCCGTCGCAAGGAAGCCGTTGCCCGCGTCCGCCTGGTACCCGGTACCGGCAAGTGGACCGTTAACGGTCGCGAGCTCGACAGCTACTTCCCCAACAAGCTGCACCAGCAGGAAGTAAACGACCCCTTCAAGCTACTTGAACTCGAAGGCGCCTACGACGTCTTCGCCCGCATCTCAGGTGGTGGCCCCTCCGGCCAGGCTGGCGCTCTGCGTCTTGGCGTTGCTCGTGCCCTGAACGAGATCGACGCTGAGAACAACCGCCCCGCCCTCAAGAAGGCAGGCTTCCTGACCCGCGACGCTCGCGTTATCGAGCGTAAGAAGGCTGGTCTTAAGAAGGCACGCAAGGCTTCACAGTTCTCAAAGCGCTAAGCTACGACTGCTGGGCCTGCAGCTCAGGTTTATTATCAAATGCCCCATTTCTCTTTGCAGAAATGGGGCATTTGCCTTACCCGGCTTAGGGTCAAAAGACGTGTAACAGTGGGGTGTCTCACGTCTTGCATCTAGAATAGATGTGGAACATACGCACGAGAGAAAGGGTGCCCATGGCATCTTCGAACACCACTCGCACCTCACGCTCCACCAAGGCCGCAGGCAAGGACGCCGCAGCCGAGCTAGAAACTCCCAGCACCGAAGCTACGGAGCAGGCTACCCCCGAACAGGCAACTGACTCCAAGAAAGAAGCAGTTAAAGCGGCTCTCACCAAGGAGACCCGCCGCGTATCGGTCGTAGAGGACTACAGCGCAGAGCTCGACGAAATTTCATCTCTGACCAAGAAACTCAGCGGTGACGGCGAGAAATCGGATGCCTGGAAGGCCGGCTACCCCTACGACAAGAAGCTTTCCCGCAAGGAATACGAGAAGGAAAAGCGAGCCCTACAGATTGAGCTCCTCAAACTCCAGCTCTGGGTCAAGGAGACCGGCCAGAAGGTTCTAATTATTTTTGAGGGCCGAGATGCAGCGGGTAAGGGCGGCGCCATTAAGCGCTTTATGGAACACCTGAACCCCCGTGGTGCCCGCGTCGTTGCTCTGGAAAAGCCCACCGATGTTGAGCAGACCCAGTGGTATTTCCAGCGCTACATTCAGCACCTACCCTCAGGTGGCGAAATCGTGCTGATGGACCGCTCCTGGTACAACCGAGCAGGTGTTGAGCGTGTTATGGGCTACTGCACCTCCCAGCAGTACTACGAATTCATGCGTGAGGTCCCCGAACTAGAGCGCATGCTGGTTAACTCCGGCGTCAAACTTATTAAGTTCTGGTTCTCCGTTACCCGTGCAGAACAGCTGGCCCGCTTCAATTCCCGCCGCACCGATCCCGTACGCCAGTGGAAGCTGTCACCCACCGACCTGGCTTCCCTGGATAAGTGGGACGATTACACGGCCGCTAAAGAGGCTATGTTCTTCTACACTGACACAGGCGACGCTCCCTGGACCGTTGTGAAGTCTAACGACAAGAAGCGCGCCCGCCTCGAAGCTATGCGCCATGTGCTCAACCAGTTCGACTACCCCGATAAGGATCACGCCCTTGTCGGTTCCACCGACCCGCTGATTGTGGGTAAGGGATCAGATGTTCTCGAGGACGATGTGCCCGAAAACCCTGAAGGTTTCCCCGTCTTACGCGAAGAAAAATAGAACTGAGCGCGTAAAATAATCAGTAATGTCTAGATTATTCGGAACCGACGGTGTTCGCGGCCTCGCTAACGAAGTGATTACTCCTGCTCTTGCTATGGAGCTTGCGCAGGCCGCGTCCATCGTCCTTGGGTTCAATACGGTTAAAGAAGGTGTCCGCCCCAAGGCTGTTATCGCCCATGACTCCCGTATCTCCGGTGAGTTCATTGGCGCGGCGATGACTGCAGGCTTCGCAGCATCGGGGGTTGACGTGCTCGACGCGGGGATGGTGCCCACCCCCGCCGCGGCCTACCTGGTGGCAAGCACAGAAGCCGACTTCGGCGTCATGATTTCTGCTTCCCACAACGCGGCTGAAGATAACGGCATTAAGTTCCTGGCTCGCGGCGGTAAGAAGCTGGATGATGCGATTGAGGACGCCATCGAGGCTCTCTACCGCTCCAAGGACTTCCGTTACCCCACCCACGGTGAGGTGGGGCGCGTCCGTCCGCTCACTGACGGTGAAGACCGCTACGTCACCCACCTGGTCTCAACCATGCCCGAGCACCGCCGCCTCAGCGGGCTCAAGGTTGTACTGGACTGTGCTAACGGCGCCTCATCCGGGGTTTCTCCCGACGCCTTCCGCACCCTGGGCGCCAAGGTATTTGTGATCGGCGCTGAACCCGATGGCATTAACATCAATGACGGTGTGGGCTCAACCCACCCCGAGAAGCTTCAGGAAGCGGTCGTTCGCCACAGCGCTGACCTCGGCATTGCCCACGACGGTGACGCCGACCGCTGTATGGCTGTCGATGAGCAGGGCAACCTGGTCGACGGCGATCAGATTATGTCGATTCTGGCGCTGTCGATGAAGGAAGCAGGAACCCTCAAGGGCGACACCCTGGTTGCCACCGTCATGTCTTCACTGGGCCTGGAGATCTTCCTCAAGGAACACGGCATCAAGCTAGAGCGCACCGCTGTGGGCGACCGCTACGTGCTGGAATCCATGAACAAGAACGGCTTTAACCTGGGCGGTGAGCAGTCGGGCCACGTGATTATGTCGGACCATGCTACCACCGGTGACGGTGTGCTCACCGGCCTGCATCTGGCGGCTGAAATGGCTCGTACCGGTCTGCCCCTCTCTGAGCTGGCGAACCGTATGCAGGCAACCCCCCAGAAGCTGATTAACGTCAAGGGTGTTGACCGCGCTGGTGTAGCCGCTTGCGTGCCCCTGCAAGAAGCGATTAAGGACGCCGAGGCCCAGCTGGGCGATACCGGTCGAGTTCTGCTTCGCCCCTCGGGTACCGAACCCCTGGTGCGCGTCATGGTTGAAGCCGAAACCCAGGAGGTTGCAGATGCAACTGCCCAGGCTCTAGCCGACGTTGTGGCTCGTGAACTGGCTATCTAAGGTAGCCTCCTCTTAGCCTCTGCCGGGCCCTGTTCTCCCTCACCGGGGGAGCGGGGCTCGGCTTTTTGTTGCCCCTAGCCTAAACTTGTCTAACAGGTGTGAGAAACTGGTCAATTTTTCCTGTAGGTAGCGGCCTGGCAGAGAGGTAGACTAAAGACACTCAGCTCTCTGACCCGCCAGCGCTGGCGGGGAAAAAGAGGGCTTTTTATGTAGAACCACACTCCTTGTGAAACACATTCCTAAGAAGGACTCTATGGCAGAGACACAGTCACCCAGCCTGCGCGTACGTGTGCAGAAGTTTGGTACCTTCCTTTCGAGCATGATTATGCCGAATATCGGTGCCCTCATCGCGTGGGGTATCATCACCGCGCTCTTCATTCCTAAGGGCCTCGTGCCCATGTACATCCCGAGCCTGGCAGGCTTCAGCGAATACGTAGCAACCATGGTTGGCCCCATGGTGACCTACCTACTTCCGATTCTGATTGCCTACACCGGCGGTAAGCTCATCTACGACCACCGCGGTGGTGTAGTCGGTGCAACCGCTACTATGGGCGTCATCATGGGCACCAGCGCCGAAATCTTCATCGGCGAAGCTGGCGGCTCACCTATGTTCCTGGGCGCTATGATTATGGGCCCTCTGGCCGCCTGGTGCATGAAGAAGCTCGACGGCCTCTGGGACGGTAAAATCAAGCCAGGCTTCGAGATGCTGGTGAACAACTTCTCTGCCGGTATCTTTGCTGTTATCGCTGCAATGGGCTCCATGTTCCTGCTGACTCCCGTCATGCGAGCCTTCTCCGCGGGTGCTGAAGTAGCCGTCGACTGGCTGGTTTCCACCGGCCTGCTGCCGCTGACCGCCCTGCTGATTGAACCGGCTAAGGTCCTCTTCCTCAACAACGCCATTAACCACGGCATTATCACCCCGCTGGGTACCGCCCAGGCACTGGAACAGGGCAAGTCCATTCTCTACCTGCTCGAAGCTAACCCCGGCCCCGGTTTTGGCGTCCTGCTGGCTTACTGCTTCTTTGGCCGTGGCTCAGCTAAGGCAACCGCACCCGGTGCAGCCCTGATTCACTTCTTCGGCGGTATCCACGAAATCTACTTCCCCTACGTGCTCATGAAGCCCCAGCTGATTCTTGCCACCATCGCAGGTGGCATGGCCGGTACCTTCACCTTCATGACCCTCAACGTGGGTCTGACCTCCGCCTCCGCTCCCGGTTCCATTATCGCTATCACCGCTGTCGCGGCCCCCGGCGACCTGTTCAAGATTTACCTGGGCGTACTCGTCGCTACCGCCGTTTCCTTCCTGGTGGCAGCTCCCATCCTCAAGTTCTCTAAGAACAGCGAAGATGACCTCGAAGCAGCGGCAGCCAAGATGCAGCAGATGAAGGGCAAGAAGTCTTCTGTTGCCGGTGCCTTCGCTACCGCCGATAAGAATCGCGAAATCCGCTCCATTGTCTTTGCCTGCGACGCCGGTATGGGTTCTTCTGCGATGGGGGCTTCGGTGCTGCGCAACAAGATTAAGGACGCCGGCTTCGGCGATCGCGTCACCGTAGTGAACTCCGCAATCAACAACCTCAAGGACGAATACGACCTGCTGGTCTCCCACCAGGACCTGGCAGAGCGTGCCGCCGCTCCCACCCCCAGCGCTGTTCACGTTGCTGTTGACAGCTTCATGAACTCACCCCGCTACGACGAAATCGTAGAGATGATCCGCCAGCAGCAGACCGGTAGCCAGGCAACTGCTGAAGCACCGGCGTCCGCAGCCCCCGCTACAACAGCAACCGCTGTGGCCACCGAAGAACAGGTGCTGACCGCATCAACCATCGTGCTCGACGCCAGCGCCACCGACCGCGACGACGCCATCAACCAGGCAGGTGCCCTGCTGGTTGCTACCGGCAAGGTCGATGAGAGCTACGTAGCTGCTATGCACGAGCGCGAAGCATCAGTCTCCACCTACATGGGCAACGGCCTGGCTATTCCCCACGGAACCAACCAAGCTAAGGACGCCATCCACAGCTCCGCTATGTCTTTCGTCCGTCTGAGCGAACCGGTGGAATGGAACGGTAAGCCCGTTAACTTCGTCATCGGTATCGCTGGTGCCGGCGGAACCCACCTGGAACTGCTGCAGAAGATCGCCAAGACCTTCTCCAACAAGGCAGCCGTAGCCCAGCTGGAAGAAGCCCGTAGCGCCCAGGAAATCCTGGATATCTTTGGAAAGGTTCAGTAACCGTGAAAAAAGCAGTCCACTTTGGCGCTGGCAATATTGGCCGCGGCTTTGTAGGAGTTATCCTGAACGAAGCTGGCTATGAGCTGGTCTTCTCAGATGTCGCTGCCCCGCTTATTGAGGCCCTCAATGAGCAAGAGAGCTACACCGTCCACGAGGTCGGCCATGACCCCAAGGACATCACCATCACCGGCTTCCGCGGCATCAACTCGGCAGAGAATCCTCAGGCGCTCGCCGAGGAAATCGCTACTGCAGATGTGGTAACCACCGCTGTTGGCCCCACCATTCTCAAGTTCGTTGCCGTCAATATTGCTGAGGGTCTCAAGCTCCGCGCTGAGCAGGGAACAGGCTCGAAGGTCGCTGTGATGGCCTGCGAAAACGCTATCAACGCAACCGATGCGCTGGCAGAAGAAGTCCGTAGACACTACCCGGCAGCAGATGATGTTGCCATCTTCGCTAACACCGCAGTCGACCGCATCGTGCCCAACCAGGCCCCCGGCCAGGGGCTCGATGTTACCGTGGAGAACTACTACGAATGGGCTGTAGAAACCGGGCCCTTCGGTGACGATGTACCCCAGATTCCCGGGGCAACCTGGGTTGAAGACCTGGCCCCCTATATCACCCGCAAGCTCTTCACCGTGAACACCGGCCACGCGACTACCGCCTACTTTGGGCAGCAGGCGGGCATCTCCAAGCTCTCCGAGGCTCTTGAAGTTCCCGAGATCCGTGCCAAGGTCGAAGCGACCCTGGCCGAGACCAAGGACCTGATTGTGCGTAAATTTGGCTTCGAGCCCGAGGTACAGCAGGCCTACGTTGAGAAGATTCTGGGACGCTTCGCTAACCCCGACCTGCCCGATACCACCGAGCGTGTAGGCCGTTCACCGCTGCGAAAGATCTCCCGTCACGAGCGCTTTATCGGACCTGCCGCTGAGCTCGCTGAGCTGGGCCGCCCCACTGAGGCCCTGCTGGCAACCATAGGCGCCCTGCTGGAATTCGATGTGGCTGAAGACCCCGAATCGGTAGAATTGCAGGCCCTGCTTGCCGGCGTCCGCACAGGTGATCAGACCGCTGAAGAGGTAACCGAACGCCTCACCGGCCTAGCTGCTGACCACCCCCTCTACCCGGGCGTCCTTGCCCTGGTGAAGGAGCGCACCGCAGCATAAAGCCCCGGAAAGGCGTAGGGAAGGCCCCGGTAGCTAGCTACCGGGGCCTTCCCTATATAAATGGATAGAAAAATTACTTGACGGTCAGAGCGTCACGGATTTCCTTGAGAAGAGCAACCTGGGGGTCCTCTTCCTCAGTCTCTTCTTCAAGGTCGAGCTTGGCAGCACGACGCTCGTTGAACTTGTTGACGGGCATAACGATGCAGAAGTACAGGGCTGCTGCGATCAGCAGGAAGTTGACGACTGCGGTCAGGAAGATACCAACCTTGATCTGACCAAAGACGAAGAAATCGTCGAAGGTGGGGGAGCCAACCAGCATTGAGATGGCGGGCATCAGGATGGAGTCAACGAGGGCAGTAATAACTGCGGTGAAGGCGGTACCGATGATCATACCGACTGCGAGGTCGATGACGTTACCGCGGGTGATGAAATCTTTAAAACCACTAAGCATGAGTTCAAGAATAGCGGTTTCTGCCAGCGATGAACACCAATCTGAGCTGAAATTTTCGCTGTAAACCAGTGGGTTTGCTCACAGGTTGGGGTAACCTATCAGCTTATACTAAAAAATTGTATGTTTCCGGTCGGCAACCCGTCAGCCGGTGCCTGTTTCTCTTAGTAGGTGGGGGCGGGCCCCGCACCCCAGAAATCTTCTAGCGTTTCAAACCCGGATTCCTTCAGCGCGGTGGCTTCATCAAGACCGATATAGCGCAAATGCCAGGACTCATACCAGTAGCCGGTGGTTTCGTGGTGCCACCAGGGGTAGCGCACCACAAAACCATAGCGGTGGGCGTTCTCGGCTGCCCACAGGGCAGCTGCCGTGTCCTTGAAGCAGGGCTGGAGGTCGCAGGCGCCACCGGTCCCGATATCGAGGGCAAGCCCCGTCTGGTGCTCTGAATAACCGGGGCGGGCAGAAGCCACGTCTGCCTGATCTGTACCGTACTGAGCAGCCCAGCTGGCGTAGGTTCCCTGCTGGGTCTCATATGACCGGTAGCCGCTGAGGGCCATCATGGGGGCACCCGCTGCCGAGGCGTCAGCAAACATACGCTGTGCTGCTTGCGCTGCCTCGGCACGAAGCAGGACGGAGCCAAACGGCTGTAGGTCATCGGGTGCGTAGGTAAGAGGAGAGAGGGGATTGTGCTTATTGACGAGAACCGTCATCGATGATGCCGACTCAATATCGGCAGGACGGCGCGTGGCGGCCTGGCTAGGGGCAGCTGACTTAACGCTCACGCTAGAAGAAGATGGTGCGCTCGAAGAAGCTACCTGCTGAGGGTGAGAAGCCGCCACTGAGCTGGCAGATGACGGGGCGGCGTCCGGTTCAGCGGAAGTGCTCTGGCTACAGGCAGTCATTGACAGGGCCATGAGGCCGCTCGCTAAAGCCAGCGAAAGCTGTGAAAAATAAGAGCGCATAGCTAGTTCTTCCGTAACAGGACCTTGCGGATTTTATGGTCGCGGGACTTCTTCAAGATTAGTCGGGCTCGGCCGCGTGTGGGGCGGACGTTCTCCCTCAGGTTGGGTTCGTTGATAGAGCGCCAAATGCTCAAGGCCAGCTCAACCGCTGCCTCCTCTGATAAATCGGCATACCGCTTGAAGTAGGAGTTGGGGTTGGTAAAAGCTGACCGTTGCAGCTTCAAAAACCGCTGCACATACCAGTGTTCGATGTCCCGGGTGGAAGCATCAACGTAGATAGAGAAATCAAAGAAGTCAGCCAGGCTGAGTGCCGAGCTTTTCTCGCTATCAAGCTTGGCCGGGGCCAACACGTTCAGGCCCTCCACAATCAGAACGTCGGGGCTGGTAACCTCAATGCGCTCACCCTCTACGATGTCGTAGTAGAGGTGGGAATACTTAGGGGCGGTGACGAGGGGAGCACCTGACTTCACTTCTGATACAAACCGCAGGAGGGCCCGGCGGTCGTAGGACTCTGGAAAGCCCTTGCGCCCCATAAGCCCCCGGCGTTCTAACTCGGCATTGGGGTAGAGGAAGCCATCGGTTGTCACCAGCTGGACGTTCGGGGTTGAGGGCCAGCGCCGGAGAAGCTCCTGCAGAACGCGGGCGGTAGTGGATTTGCCGACAGCTACTGACCCTGCCACGCCGATAATAAAGGGGACTTTCTGGCCTTGAAGACCTAAGAAGTCGTTCGTCATGTGGTTAGTGCTCGTGGCTGCATTGACGTAGAGGTTGAGCAGTCGAGAAATAGGAAGATAGACCTGAGCCACCTCATCCAGGTCAATGGTCTCGCCCAGGCCGCGAAGCTGCTGTAGTTCGTCCTCCGTCAGTGGAACCGAGATCTCGCTAGCGAGACGTGACCAGGTGTCCCGGTCTAGCTCGGTAAAAGGGGAGTATTTAGAAGAAAGCGCAGACATGCTCATTTAAATCAGTCTAGAGGCCAGAAGAAAGAGCACCTAATATGACAGAGGTCTATAGAGATGCAACAGGTTGCGACACTGTGGCGAAGACTGCAGTGGGTCAGCGAATTCTTAGATGTAAGATGAAGGCATGTGTGGAATCGTAGGATACGTAAGTCTCGGCACTGCCGCAGACGGTAAGAAATTTGACCATACCGCATACGATGTGGTTCTTGAAGGTCTGCGCCGCCAGGAATACCGCGGCTATGACTCAGCCGGTGTTGCCCTCATTGGTGATAACGGCATCGAATTCCGTAAGAAGTCAGGCAAGCTTGTTAACCTCGAAGCTGAAGTAGAAGCCAACCCGTTGCCTGCCACCACTATCGGTATTGGTCACACCCGCTGGGCTACCCACGGTGGCCCCACCGATAACAATGCTCACCCGCACGTTGTTGACAACGGCCGCCTGGCAATTGTACACAACGGCATCATCGAAAACTTCGCAGAGCTGCGTGCAGAACTGATTGAAGAAGGCTGCGAATTCAAGTCACAGACCGACACCGAAATTGCCGCTAACCTGATTGCCTCCATCTACAACAAGCTGGAGAGCAAGGATCTCACCGAGGCCGTCCGCCAGGCATCAAACCGCCTTGAAGGTGCCTTCACCATCCTGGTCACCCACGTTGACCACCCTGATCGTGTCGTAGCAACCCGTCGCAACTCACCCCTGGTTATTGGCCTGGGGGAAAACGAAAACTTCCTGGGTTCAGACGTCTCTGGCTTCATCGACTACACCAAGAAGGCAGTCGAAATGGGCCAGGACCAGATTGTTACCATCACCGGTAGCGACTACTCCATCATCGACTTCGAAGGCTTCCCCGCCAACGGCAAGGAATTCACCATCGAGTGGGACGCCGCTGCCGTTGAAAAGGGTGGCTTCGACTCCTTCATGGAGAAGGAAATCCACGAACAGCCCGCCGCTGTACGCGATACCCTGCTGGGCCGTCTGGATGAAAAGGGTAACCTGACCCTCGACGAACTCAAGATTGACGACGCCACCCTGCGTTCCGTCAACAAGATCATCGTTGTCGCCTGTGGTACCGCTGCCTACGCTGGCCAGGTAGCCCGCTACGCTATCGAGCACTGGTGCCGCATCCCCACCGAGGTCGAGCTGGCCCACGAGTTCCGCTACCGCGACCCCATCGTAGATGAGAAGACCCTGGTTGTGGCCCTCTCCCAGTCCGGCGAAACTATGGACACCCTCATGGCAGTGCGCCACGCCCAGGAACAGGGCGCCAAGGTCATTTCAATCTGTAACACTAACGGCTCAACCCTGCCCCGTGAATCCGATGCAGCTCTCTACACCCACGCGGGCCCCGAGATCGCAGTTGCATCCACCAAGGCCTTCCTCTCACAGATTGCTGCTGCCTACCTGCTTGGCCTCTACCTGGCCCAGCTGCGCGGCAACATGTACAAGGATGAAATCCGTACCATCCTTGAAGAACTGCAGAAGATGCCCGAAAAGATTCAGGCCGTTATCGACAACGAACAGCAGGTCAAGGACCTCGGCACCTCTATGAAGGACGCCAAGTCCGTGCTCTTCCTGGGCCGCCACGTTGGCTTCCCCGTAGCGCTGGAAGGCGCCCTGAAGCTCAAGGAAATTGCCTACCTGCACGCCGAGGGCTTCGCCGCGGGCGAGCTCAAGCACGGCCCCATCGCCCTGGTCGAAGAAGGCCAGCCCATCTTCGTCATCGTCCCCTCACCCAACGGTCGCGACTCCCTGCACTCCAAGGTTGTTTCGAACATCCAGGAAGTCCGCGCTCGCGGTGCAGTGACCATCGTTATTGCAGAAGAGGGCGATACCGCTGTTGAGGAACACGCAGATCATATCATCCGCATCCCCGCCTCACCCAGCCTGCTCCAGCCCCTGCTGTCTACCGTACCCCTGCAGATTTTTGCATGCTCAGTGGCTCACGCTAAGGGCTACGACGTTGACCAGCCCCGTAACCTGGCTAAGTCAGTAACCGTCGAGTAAATCTCTCTGTGAAAGAGTGATAAGAACCCCGTACCCGGTAGGGTGCGGGGTTCGCTCTTTAAACTGAATAGACAGGGCCGTAGAATGGGCAGAAGAAAGACAGAGCTAGTAGGAGCGATAAGGAGACGCCTTGATTATTGGTACCGGCACTGACGTGGTTAATATAGATCGGTTCGCTGAGCTCTTAGAAGGTACCTCAGCCCTACGGGAGCGGCTCTTTGCACCGGGGGAGCGGGGGCTTCCCGTCCGCTCCCTAGCTGCCCGCTTTGCGGCCAAGGAAGCCGCTGCCAAGGCCCTGCGGGCCCCTTCCGGTTTGAACTGGCAGGATTGCTGGGTGGAGAAGGACGCGGATGGCGCCCCCTACCTGGTTGCAGAAGGGACGGTTGCCCGGCGAGCTGCTGAACTAGGGATCAACCGCTGGCACCTCACGATGAGCCATGATGAACCTGTAGCTACCGCAACTGTTGTGGCAGAGCACCTGAGCGACAGCGACCTGTTAAACCTGTTGCGGTTAGATCCCTCTGCTCGGGGGCTACTGCTAGCTCGCCCGGTAGAAGAGGGGAACCAGAGTGGCTAGTGCCAAAGAATTGACCCACGGGGACGTCGAACAATATGTTACTTCCCCTACTTCTTCCTCCCATAAGTACACCCGCGGGGTGTTAGGTCTGTTGACTGGGAGCGATACCTATCCGGGTGCCGCCCTCATGTCTGCCCGGGCTGCCGTTAATACCGGAGCTGGCATGGTGCGATTTGCTGGAACGTCCTCCCTAAACTTCCAGGTACAGCTGGCCGTGCCTGAAGCTATATGCAGCGTGGGCGAAGCCGAGAATCTACATGTGGATGCCTGGGCCCTTGGCTCAGGTATCGCCGGCGAAGCGCGAGAAGCTGAAGCCCTGGCCGTCCTTGCCGGAGGGCAGCCGGCCGTTATCGACGCAGGGGCCATACCCCTAGCTGCCCGGCTGGTGGCTGACGGGCTAGAGCTGACGGCACACCATATTCTGACGCCTCATGCCGGCGAGCTGGTCGATGCCCTGACCTGGATTTTTGCCTTGGCTCCGTCTGTGCTCCATGCTGTAGACCCCGAGCTCACCGAGCCACCCAATCGGGAGCAGGTCGAAGCTGACCCGTATCGCTTTGCCCGCCTACTGGCTCAGGCAACGGGGGCAACTGTTCTGCTTAAGGGCGGTGTGACTATCTTGGCCGCACCCACCGGTGAGCTCTTTCAGAGCACAGGTGAGAACCACTGGCTGGCCACAGCCGGTAGCGGGGACACCCTCACCGGTATTCTGGGGGCTCTTCTTGCCCGCTATCAGGCAGAAGAATTCAAACCCGGTGCCCTCTCAACTGACTATGCAAGGCTAGCGGGGGCCGCCGTCCGGGTCCATCAGTTAGCAGCAGGCCTGGTGCACGGAGCAGGGATTTCTGGCCCGACCCCACCAACCCTGGTAGCCCAGAAGGTCCCAGAAGCCGTTGCCATATTCCTTGAGCGGTAGAGCCTACACCAAAGGCCGGTTACCCTAACGGTAACCGGCCTTCTTGTGCATGATCCCTAGTAGGCTCCGTCCTTAGCAAAAACTGCGCGGACGGTACGGAAGAGAATGACGATATCGCTCATAACCGACCAGTTCTCGACATAGTAGAGGTCTAGGCGAATAGACTCTTCCCAGGAGAGATTCGAGCGGCCAGAGACCTGCCAGAGGCCGGTAATGCCGGGCTTGACCAGCAGGCGGCGGTAGGCGTCCTCTTCGTACTGCTCAACCTCAGAAGGTAGCGGGGGACGGGGGCCTACCAGTGACATATCGCCCACAAAGACGTTCCACAGCTGGGGAAGCTCATCGATAGAGTACTTGCGGATGAACTTGCCGATCTTAGTGATGCGGGGGTCGTCTGCCATCTTAAAGAGCACGCCGTTACCCTCGTTCTGATCCATCAGTTCCTTTTTGAGCTCTTCGGCGTTGGTCACCATGGAGCGGAACTTAATCATGTGGAAGGGAGTGCCGCGGTAGCCGACGCGTTCCTGTAAGAAGAAGATGGGGCCACCGTCCCTTTTGACCAGCAGGGCAACCGGAACCAGAAGAGGGGCCAGCAAGATCAGGCCAAGGCCTGAGGCTACAACATCGATAGCTCGCTTAATCAGGGCTTGCATGCCTTCGATGCGGGGGGTGTGAACGTGAATCAGGGGCACACCGTTAAGGGGCTGGGTATGGATGCGGGGGCCCGCTATATCGGTCATGGCAGGTGCCATGATAAGTGCGACGTGGGCGGCCGCCAGCGCCCAGCCCAGACGGCGCAGCTCTGTGGGGTTGAGGCCGTGGCCGGTGGAGACAGCTACCGTGTGAATATTGTTCTCGCGGACTACCTTGAGGACCTCGGCTGCATCGGGTGAATAGCCCAGGGCTGGGATAGCTCCGTCAGCAAGCTGGGTGCCGGGACGCGAACGGGGCAGGTAGGCTGCTACCGGCGAGAGGCCTGAGGTGCGGGCCTCCTGGAGGGTCTTGTAGAGGTGCTCGCCCGAGGCTGAATCGCCGATAATCATGACGCGGGAAAGTGCGCGCCCCTTATACCGCCAGTGAACGAGCCAGCGGCGGACACCCCAGCGGGCACAGAGAAGGAACACAATCCCGATGGGGTAGGCCAGCACAACGTAGGTGCGGGCAAAATCAATTTTGGTCAGATAGGAGAAGATCGCGATGACCGCGAAGAAGTAAGTTGTCGCTTTAGTGACCAGTCGGTACTCATCAACGCCATGACCTAAATAGCGGATATTGCGACTGTTAGCAATCGAGAGGGCAAAAAACCAGATAAGGCCAAGCAGAATTCCGGTACCTATATAACCGAGGGGTAGGCTTGCCCGTCCCATGACCTCGGAATTTTGAAAGCCGAAACTAGCGATATGAGCTAGCGCAATGGAGAGCGCGATGGCTAAAGTATCAGCAAGGTAAAGGGCCCCCTTGACTTTGGGGTGCCAGGTGCGGCGGTTACGGGTTTCTGCCCACCGCTCCTCGATGTACTGTTCGTTCACTAGTGTGTATTCCCCTAAAGATGATGCCTGCGCCGGGTGCGAGAGTGAGGTGGGCAGACCTGTACGATTAGGCTTTTAATACTACAGTGTCAGCTGGCTTGAGAGCAGGTAAATATCCTGAAATATGCTTCACACTTTCAGCTGAAAGTAACTTGTTAGTGCTGGTCAGAGTGGTCTTAGCGGGTAAGTCCAGCTTCATGTAGGATAAAATCAATCACCGGTTCGTAGAGGTGCGGGGTGACGTTATCGTCCATAGGAACCGCGACGAGAATCTGCCCCTGTTCGGCGGAGACGAAAAGCCCGGGGTCATTGCAGTCGGCGATACCGATGGTGGGAATTCCGGCGGACGCCGCGTACCCGGCGAGCCCGTGATCGGCGATAACAAGATCGGGGGTAATTCCCCGTTCTTGGAGCTGGGCGAGTGCTAGCTGCATGGGGCCGGGGAAGTGGGTGTGCTGTAGGTTGCCGTACTGCTCGAACATGATGACGTCAAAGATTTGGCGGATATCGCCGTCAAGAAAACGGTCGCCCTCCTCGATGGTTAGGACGGTCGCGCCGTAAGCTTTGGCCGCTGCTGCGAGGCGGGCGTAGATAGGGAAGAGCCCCGCGGGGTGGCCGGTAGCAAAGAGCAGGCTTTTGCCTGCCCGTACCGCGTCACCGAAGATGTGGGCGTACTCGGTGAGACTGTCGATACAAAGGTCAGCGCTGATGGTGTCTTGGCCCTCCCTGTGGGTGGGGTCGGAACTGGTGCCGACCCTGCGCGCCATCAGCTCAAAGATGTCGTCGACGCTCCAGTCCCTGGTCCACTTCACGCCGAATTCCAGGTGTTCGTTGCCCTCAACAAAGCCCTGCATATGGGCGAGGTTGTTCTCACGGGCGGTTGCTACCTGCCCGGTGATGCGCGAATTATCGAGGTAGGTTGCAAATTCTTGGCGGGTCATGGGAAAGGTCATGGGGTTCCTCCTAGGAGCGGGTAAGGGACTGGTAGAGCTGAATGAGGGCCTGGGCTGTTGCCTGCCAGGTAAAGTTGTGGGCGCGCCGGGCCCCGGCGTCACCTAACGCACTTCGAAGCTGCGGGTTTCTCACAAGCTGCTCGATGGCGTCCGCCCAGGCGACGGGCGTCCGCTGGGCTACCAACAGGCCTGTGACGCCGTCAGCTACTGCCTCCCTGAGCCCATCCACCTTGCTGGCGAGTACCGGGGTGCCGCAGGCAGAGGCCTCCAGAGCAACCAGGCCAAAGGTCTCTGAGGACGAAGGGCAGGCTACGATGTCGGCCCGGCAGAAAGCCTGGGCGAGGTCGGGGGTGGGCATCGAGGCAAGTAGGCGGACGCGGTCGCCTAATCCCAGCTCTTCTGCTCGGGTAGCGAGATCCTGTTCATAGTTTGTGCCGGAGGTTCCAATGACGTTGAGGGTAACGTCCAGCTCTCGCGGAAGTAGGCCGAGAGCTTCAACCAGCAGATGGGGGCCCTTAAGGTGCTGGGGGCGGCCGGCAAAGACCAGGTGGGCTGCGCCGTCCTGCCCTTCGTGAAGAGGGCGGACGCCCTCGTTCGGGGAGAAAACCGAAAGGTCAACGCCGGGGGGCACCGTCACCAGCTGGGATTCTTCTGCCCCGTAGAAGTCGCGCATCTGGGTAGCCTCATACTCTGTATTCACTACCAGGGCAGCGGCTCTACGCACCAGCGCCTGCTCACCGCGCAAACGCACCTCGGGTTCCGGGCGCTCGCCCTCACCCAACCGGGCGTTCTTAGCAGCTGCGGTAGTGTGCATGGTATGAACGAGAGGTACCTGCGGGTAGGCGGCAAGGGCTGCCAGACCCGAGAGCCAGTAGTGGCTGTGAACCAGCTGGGGTGGCCGCGACGCTATAGCCCGAACGGCCATAGCAAAGCCCGGAACCAGCTCAGGTAGATCTTCCTTACGGGCTCCTTCAGCCTCAGGTAGGTAGAGAGCGGTAACGGTAGCCCGCTCGTGATACCGTACCTGCCCAGCCTGCTGACGGTTGGTTGCCAGCGTAAAAACTTCCACTGTCAGCTGCGGGTTGACCTCAAGAAGAGCCGCCAAAGAACGCTCAATATAAACGTTCATACCGCCGGCATCGCCTGACCCAGGTTGGGCCAGGGGGGAGGTATGCAGCGAAAAGATATGCAGGTGCAGCGGAAAAGAAAAACTCACATCTCTACTCTACCCCTGCCACATTCGCCCGCACCCTGTAGGTGTCAGCGCAGGTGCGCTAGCGGCAAACTCAACTAAGCTAGAGAGGAACAGACCCTACGCCCAAGGAGGACACCGTGTCTATCGACAGCCTCTACCGCGCCCACGGCTTCGTGCCCCTTGACGCCCCCACAGACGCAGAACGCCTGGCCGTCATCGACCTGGACGCCGTCGAACATAACGTCCGGCTCATTAAACCCCTCATCGGGCAGCGCGCCCTTATCGCCGTGGTCAAAGCGGACGCCTATGGGCACGGGGCCCTCGACGTAGCCCGATCAGCGGTGGCGGCAGGAGCTGACTACCTGGGCGTCGTCCACGTCAAAGAAGCCCGCACCCTCCGCGCCGGTGGCGTTACAGCCCCCATCATCGCCTGGCTCCACACCCCCCGAACTGACTTTGCGCAAGCCCTCGCGGACAAGCTCGAACTGGGTGTCTCAAGCACCTGGGAACTTGATGCCATCGCAAGCGCCCACCGTGACCGCCGGCAGCAAGAGCCTGTCAAGGTCCATCTCAAAGTAGATACCGGCCTCGGCCGCAACGGCGTGACCATGGGCGAATTGTCGGCACTCGCGGCCGCCGCCCGTCAGCTCGAAGCGGACGGGGTGCTGCAGGTCGTCGGAGTCTTCTCCCACCTCGCAGTAGCCGACGAACCAGAACGTACCGAAACAGCCGAGCAGTCCCAGACCTTCGACCGGGCACTCAGCATTCTGCACTCTGCTGGCCTGCGCCCAACCCTGCGCCACCTTGCTAACACACCCGCAACCTTCAGCGCGGCGTCCGTTGGTGCTGAAGAAGGCCTGCTGCGGGACGCCGTCCGCGTGGGTCTCGGCCTTTACGGGCTTTCCCCCCTGCCCGGGAAAACCCCTGCTGACCTGGGGCTCAAGCCGGTCATGCACTTGCAAACCTTCATCAACGCCGTCAAGGAAGTCCCCGCAGGCCAAGGCGTCTCCTACGGCCTCAACTACGTGACCGACAAACCCACGACCCTGGCCCTGGTACCGGTTGGCTACGCGGACGGCGTGCCCCGAGTCGCAACCGGCGGGCCGGTCCGTATCTACCCGGCCTCCGGCCCTGCCCGAACCTACCGAGCAGTGGGCCGAATTGCCATGGACCAGCTGGTTGTAGACCTCGGTGAACCCGGCCTGGCTGACCCCGCGGCCGGCTTCCTGGGTGCCCCCGCTGTCCTCTTCGGAATCGGCGATAACCCGCCAGTCACCGACTGGGCAGAAGCTGCCGGAACCATCAACTACGAAATCGTCACCCGCATCTCCCCGCGCGTCACCCGCATCAGCGTCGGCGGATCCTGGCGCCATCGCGATACCGAAAGCGAGTAGTAAACCGTGACCGACCGCGTCCTTGACCTCGAAATCACCGGCCCCGAGCACACCCGATCCATCGCCCTGGCTCTAGCCCCCCTCCTCGCCGCGGGCGACGTCCTGATTCTCACCGGAGAGCTAGGCGCTGGCAAAACTACCTTCACCCGCTCCCTCGGCGAAGGACTCGGCGTGCGCGAGGGCGTCATCTCACCCACCTTCGTCCTCTCCCGCGTCCACCCCAACCTACCCGACGGCCCCCGCCCCGGCGGGCCCGACCTCGTGCACGTTGACGCCTACCGACTCGCCAGCTCAGAAGAACTCGATGACCTCGACCTGGAATACTCCCTTGATCGGTCCGTTACCGTTATCGAATGGGGCCGCGACAAAGCCGAACACCTCTCAGAATCTATTCTTGATCTGGAATTTACCCGCGTGACAGGCGCAGAACTGGCTGAAACAGACCCCTACGCCCTCTACGCCCCGGGAAGCTGGGAAGACGACGACGAGGACGATGGAGCCCCCGAATTGCGCCGCCTCCGTCTCATCGGAAGCGGGCCCCGCTGGGAAAATGTTTGGGATGAGATGGTAGAGAAGCTGAGCGGTAGAGAGGGGAGGGAACATAGGGGCCTTTGGAAGCACCCTTAAACGCCAGCCCCGAGCCAGCCTCCTGCAGGCCCCTATGCTCCCCTCGAGAAAGCCCATTACGGAAACATTGCCACTCAAAGTAGGCTGAAAGACAGCGGGGCCACGGGCTCGCAGCGAAGCTGCTGGCTCGGGGCTGGCGTAAATCGCCTTGTGAGCGTTAGCGAACCAGGCGAGAGGGTCGGCAGCGAGCGCGAGCCCGGGATGCCGAGTATCAAGCCTTTGAGCCTAAACACGCTAGACTGGTGGGGTGCTTATTCTCGCTCTTGATTCATCCGCTATTGCTTCTGTCGCCCTGGGGCGCCTGGACGGGCAGACCCTGACCCTGCTTGCGTCACGGTCAACCGAAGATACCCGCTCTCACGCCGAAGTGATGGCTCCCTTTGTCACCGAGGTACTGGCTGAAGCTGGAGTAAGGGGCCAAGATATTGACGCTGTGATAACCGGTACCGGCCCCGGCCCCTTTACCGGCCTACGCGCCGGGATCGTCACCGCCCGTTCCCTGGCCTTTGCCTGGAACAAGCCCCTCTACGGAATCATGAGCCTTACCGCCCTCGCCGAACGCGCTGAAGGTACCGCGCGGGCGTCCGGTCATACCCGTTTTCTAGTCGCCTCAGATGCCCGCCGCAAGGAAATATACTCGGCTGTCTATGAACTGACCGAGAGCGGCTACCAGCTGGAGAGTGGCCCCACCGTCGGCCCGGCCAGCGAGGCCCCCGACCTGCCCGCCTACGGTTTTGGCACGTCCCTCTACTCCGAGGCCCTGGACGCCCAGCCCGGTTTTGAGCACACCCAGCCGGATGCCGCCGCCCTGCTGGCAGCTGCTGTCCGCCTGGGTCTGACCAATCTCAGCACCGATACCAGCGCCCTCTACCTGCGCGAATCCGATGCCAAGGTACCGGTTGCTCGTAAGAAGGCCAGCGCCTAATGTTACTCACCGACCTCCCCGCACATCTTGCTGGCGGGGCCCATGCCAGGGAAATGACCCTGCACGATGTCCCAGCCGTCCATACCCTAGAACTCGACCTTTTCCCGGCCGACGCCTGGCCCCTGGACATGTTCCTTGCCGAAATCACCCACGAAGCCCGGGGGTATGTCGTCCTGGAAATCCCTACAGAAACCGGTCCGCAGGTTATCGGCTATGCCGGGCTCATGAGCGTAGCCGACACCGCCGATGTGCAAACCATCGCTGTTGCCCCCGCCTACGAGGGGCGCGGCTACGGGCGGGCTCTGCTCGATTTTCTGGCCCGTGAGGCAGCCGCCCGCGGCGCTGAACAGATACTACTGGAGGTGCGGGCCGATAACCCCCGGGCCCAGGGCCTCTACCTGAAAAACGGCTATCGGCAGATCCATGTGCGCCGCCGCTACTACAAGGACGGGGTCGACGCCCTGATTATGCGCCGCGACCTCACCCAACAGACCGCCTAGCAAGGAGAAACCAGCCATGACCGCTAAAACCGAACCCCTGGTGCTGGGTATTGAGTCCTCCTGCGACGAAACCGGTATCGGCATTGTGCGGGGCTCAACCCTGCTGACCAACACCGTCTCGTCCTCCATGAACGAGCACGTGCGCTTTGGCGGGGTCATCCCTGAAATTGCCTCCCGCGCCCATCTAGACGCCATGATCCCGGCCCTGCAAGCAGCCCTGGATGAGGCTCAGGTAAGCCTGGACGAGCTGGACGCTATTGCCGTGACCGCAGGCCCCGGCCTGGCAGGTGCCCTCATGGTGGGGGTCTCTGCCGCTAAGGCCCTGGCTACCGCGACCGGCAAGCCCCTCTACGGTATTAACCACCTGGTTTCCCACGTGGGAGTGGGTCTGCTCGATGACTGCGGTATCGAGGGGCATAGCGCTGATTTTCTGGAGGGCCTGCCGAGTGAAGGAATTGGTGCCCTGCTGGTCTCCGGTGGGCATACCGAAATCCTGGCCGTGCGCGATATTACCGGGGACGTTGAGTTGCTGGGCGCAACCCTGGACGATGCTGCCGGTGAGGCCTACGACAAGGTAGCCCGCCTGCTGGGTCTGCCCTACCCGGGTGGGCCGGTGATTGACCGGGTTGCTGCGGACGGCAATGGGGCGGCTTTCGCCTTCCCCCGGGGCCTGTCGACGCGCAAGTTTATGGGTACCGCTGAGGAGCCCGGGCCCCATCGCTACGACTTTTCTTTCTCGGGTCTGAAGACCGCTGTTGCCCGCGTCGTCGAGGGCTTTGAGGCCCGGGGCGAAGAGGTGCCGGTTGCTGATATCGCAGCTTCTTTCCAGGAAGCTGTGGTCGATGTGATTACCAAGAAAGCTATGCTGGCCTGCACCGAACGCGGTATCACCACCCTGCTGCTGGGTGGGGGAGTGGCCGCTAACTCGCGCCTGCGTGAGCTGACTGCCCAGCGCTGTGCCGAGCACGGTATCAAACTGGTGATTCCCCAGCTGAGCCTGTGCACCGATAACGGGGCCATGGTGGCGGCCTTGGGCGCCCGCCTGGTAACTGAGGGGCGGGCGCCGTCGGGCACCGACTTCACCGCAGACTCGTCCCTGCCCGTCACTAAGATTTCGCTCTAGCCGGAGCAGTAAGCAAGGGCGGCTGGGGCAGAAGGTCTACAGCCCCTCGGTAGCTTGTGCAGCCAGGTCGTCTACCACAGCCTGTAGATTTCCGCCGTTTTCGGCGGCGACACGACGCTGACGCTGGTAGCCTGCCCCGGTCAGGCAGATTCGCTCCACATCGGCCAGTTCAGTGGAGCAGCCCAGGTCAGAGGCAATACCCTCCAACTTATTCAGAAGCCCTAGGGTGTCTTCGGTGACCAGGCGCTCGGTGTTCTGGTTATCGAGAATGACGATGGCCTCGGTGCCGTAGCGGGCGGCCCGCCACTTGTTTTCCTGCACGTGCCAGGGCTTGAGAGGCTCAATTCGTTTGCCCGCATCGAGCTGGCGGGAGAACCACTCCACCAGGCACTGGGTAAAGGCGGTCAGAGCCGTGATGTCACGAATAGAGGCCAGCCCGTCGTAGGCCCGCATTTCTACCGTGCCGTATTTGGGTACGGGGCGAACGTCCCACCGGTTTTCACTGGGGTCATCAATGACGCCGGTGACCACCAGGTCGTTGAGGTAGTCCTCGTAGTCTTCCCAGCGTTCGAAGGTGAAGGGCAAGCCAGAGGTGGGCAGCTGCTGGAAAATCTGGGCCCGCTGGGAGGCGAACCCGGTATCTTCCCCTTCCCAGAAGGGGGAGGACGCCGACAGTGCCAGCAGGTGGGGGTAGAAGTTGGTGAGCCCGTTGAGTACCGGCAGGGCTTTATCTCGAGAAGTGACCCCGGTGTGCACGTGCACCCCGTAGATGATTTGGCGGCGGCCCCAGAACTGGGAACGGTCGAGTACCCGTAGGTAGCGATCCTTACCAACGACTTTTTGTTCCAGGGCTCGGGAGAAGGGGTGGGTGCCGGCAGAGAAGAAGGCTAGGCCCAGCTGGTTGGTGATGTCTTTCAGGACGCCGGTGGCCTGGGCAAGCTGGTCGGCGGCCTCTGCCGGGTTTCGGCAGATGCCGGTGACAAGCTCAACGGTGTTGTTCAAAAATTCGCCGGTGATGTGGGCCCGGTCCGGGGCTGCTTCAAGAATCTGCGGGTGCTGTTCTTTCAGGAGTGCTAGCACTTCGTCTGCGCGGGATGCCAGTTCGCGGGTTTCGGGGTCGATGAGGGCGACCTCCCATTCCACACCAATCGTGGATTGGTCTGAGGGACGAAAAATCATGCGCTGGCTCCAGGGTCTCGGTGCGGTGCTGGTTCTATCTTAGGGGCAGGGGCTAGCGCAGAAGAATCCGGCTCACTCTATGACGCTACTAGTGAGATAGACGTAATAAACTAGGCTGGCTCAGCCCAGATGGCCAGGCGCTGAGAGGCCGCCCCCTTGCCCAACCGGGTCAGAATCAGGGTGGCTTCGCGGCCTGATGCCCCCTTCTTCTTTTTCACACCGGCAAGCAGAGCGGCCCGGAGCTTTTCAGGAACCACATCGACTCCCCGCTTTTTAACGGTCAGGGCGGTAATACCCTGCTCTTTGACCCAGCGGCGCAACTTTTTCTCGTTGAGGGGCAAAGTGCCCAGGACGCGGTAGGCCCGACCCAGCGGGCTAGTGGCGGGGGAGTCTGAGGTCAGGTAGGCGATATTCTCATCAAGCAGGGTAGCCCCAATCGCTCGGGCGAAGTCCGCGACCAGGTGGGAGCGCACCACCGCACCGTCGGGCTCAATCAGGTAAGCGCCCAGTTCAGTGACCTCAACCGGCTCTTCATCGGCTGAAGCCGCAAGCGGTGAACTTATCTCCCCCAGCACCTGCCGGGTGGTGGCGTCCGCCCCCAGCACTGTAGCTGACCGGGCAATCCCGGGGCGGGCTAGGGCGTTGAACCAGAGCACCACCTCAACCACGGATCCGCCGTGGCTAACCCACTCGGCCTCCACCCCGTTTGGAATAGCCTCGTGGGGCAGGCCCGGGCCTAGCTTGACCCCCATAGGAATACTTGTTGCTGCCAGCTTCTGCAGGAAGGAAAAGGGCGGGGAGAAAGCTTCGGGGTCAAAAAGACGGGAGGTGGTAGAGCCGCCTTCAACCTCTCGGCGGGCTGGATCTAGCCAGAGGGCGGCGACGCGCTCGCCGTTCACGGTGGTGAGTTTTTCGAGCTCGACCTGTTCTACATCGCCCACGAGCACCTGGGCGGACGGGTAAGGGGAGAGATTGTGAGCGGTGAGAGCTGCTGTAGCGGGGTCGAGCTCAACGGACGTCACCGCTAACCCTGCGCGGGCAAAGGCGAGGGAGTCTGCCCCCAGGCCGCAGCCTAAATCAGCCACAGAGGTAAGCCCGGCCTCGATGAAGCGGGCGGCGTGGTGGTCGGCGACGGCGGCGCGGGTTGCCTGCTCATATCCGGCCTCGGTGAAAAGCATGTGCGAGGCTTCTTCTCCGAACTTGGTAGCCCCTAGCGCGCGTAGACGGGCCTGGGTCAGCAGGGCTGATGAGTCCTCGGCGCTGATGCCCTGGGCCCGGAGCCTGGAGACCGCCTGCAGAGAGTCAGCGGGGTTGTAGGGGACGAGCTGGTCAAGGGTTGCTAGCTGGTCAGCTGAGAAAGGGTGGGCACCGGCGCGGGGGAAAAAGGTCATGTGTCCAGTTTAAAGGTTTGGGCAGGGAAGACCCGCTGGTTCAGAAAGAGGAGGGGCGGGGGAAGACCCGCTGAAAGCCGACTGGCTGGGGCTGGCGTGAATCGGGCGAGCCCCCAGGGCGCTAGAGCCGATGACGGTAAAGGCCACCGGGAGTGAAGAAATCAGCATGGTGCTAGAGACTGCCAGGGGCCCTGCAACGACGGAGACCTGGGAGAACATGGACCAGATGGAGAGGAATTTGGCGCGCATTAGTGGTGATTCTGGTGGTGCGCTGTCTGCGAAACCGACGCCTTTATCTTGCCCGTAGGGGGTGAGGGGAATAAAGTTTTAGTTAGCACTTGACCGCTGACAGTGCTAAATCGGCAGCCGGTAGCACCGCGACGATACCTGGTATAGCCGTCTTAGCGCCCCACGGTCACCCCCATAAGTTTTACGCTGAGACCTCACTTGAAGGAGTCCCTCATCATGGCCATCAAGCCCCTCGAAGACCGCATTGTCGTTCAGATCGTTGAAGCAGAGCAGACCACCGCATCAGGCCTGGTAATCCCCGATACCGCTAAGGAAAAGCCCCAGGAGGCTAAGGTTATCGCTGTTGGCCCCGGCCGCATCGACGACAAGGGCAACCGCATCCCCGTTGACGTAGCTGAAGGCGATGTCGTTATCTTCTCCAAGTACGGTGGCACCGAGGTTAAGTACGGTGGCGCTGAGTACCTGATTCTGTCAGCCCGCGACGTACTGGCTGTCGTTTCCTAAGTTTTCGCTGTTTCTACCGAATACAACACGAAACACGAGAAAGAAGTAAGGATTCATGGCAAAACAGCTTGAATTCAATGATGATGCGCGCAAGCACCTGCAGGCAGGCGTCGATAAGCTTGCTAACGCTGTCAAGGTGACCCTGGGCCCCCGCGGCCGTAACGTGGTGCTTGATAAGCAGTGGGGCGCACCCATCATTACCAACGACGGTGTATCTATTGCCCGCGAGATTGAACTGGAAAACCCCTACGAAAACCTCGGTGCCCAGCTCGCTAAGGAAGTAGCTACCAAGACCAACGATGTTGCTGGCGACGGTACCACCACCGCAACCGTCCTGGCCCAGGCTCTGGTATCTGAGGGCCTGCGTAACGTCACCTCGGGGGCTGCCCCCGGTGAGGTTAAGCGCGGCATCGAGACCGCTACCAAGCTGGTGTCAGAGCGCCTGCTGGCTAACGCCCGCGAGGTAACCGGCGAGGAAGTTGCTCACGTGGCAGCTATTTCTGCCCAGTCACCCCAGATTGGTGAGCTGCTCTCTGAGGCCTTCAGCAAGGTAGGCCAGGATGGCGTCATCACCATCGAGGACGGCTCCACCACCGAGATCGAGCTTGAAGTGACCGAGGGTATGCAGTTCGATAAGGGCTATCTCTCACCCTCCTTCGTCACCGACCCTGAGCGTGCTGAGGCTGTTCTTGAGAACACCGCGATCCTGCTCTACCAGGGCAAGATTTCAACCGTGGCTGAGATTATGCCCGTCCTCGAGAAGATTGTTCAGGCTAAGAAGGCCCTGACCATCATCGCTGAGGACGTGGACGGCGAAGCCCTCTCCACCCTGGTCGTTAACAAGCTGCGCGGCAACCTCGATGTCGTTGCTCTGAAGGCACCCGGTTTTGGTGACCGCCGTAAGGCAATCTTCCAGGATTTGGCTATCCTGACCGGCGGCACTGTCATTACCGGTGAACTGGGCATTTCCCTGGACGCCGTCACTCTGGAGCAGCTCGGTTCAGCCCGCCGCGTGACCGTCACCAAGAACAACACCACCATCGTCGATGGCGGCGGTACTTCTGAAGCTGTCGCTGAGCGCGTTGACCAGCTCCGTGCCGAAATTGAGCGCGTAGACTCCGAATGGGACCGCGAAAAGCTCAAGGAACGCCTGGCCAAGCTGGCCGGTGGCGTGGGTGTTATCAAGGTGGGTGCCGCTACCGAGGTTGAGGCCAAGGAACGCAAGCACCGCATTGAGGACGCCGTGTCCTCCACCCGCGCAGCACTCGAAGAGGGCATTGTCGCAGGTGGCGGTACCGCCCTGGTTCACGCTCTGGCAGCCCTGGACGGCGTTGAGCTCGAATCCCGCGATGCCCAGGTGGGCGTAGAGATCGTCCGCCGTGCCCTGGTTCAGCCCCTGCGCTGGATTGCGGAGAACACAGGTGAGGACGGCTACGTGGTCACCTCCCGTGTGGCAGATATGCCCATCGGTCACGGCTTCAACGCCGCAACCGGTGAATACGAAGACCTCATCGCCCGCGGTGTCATCGACCCCGTCAAGGTCACCCGTTCAGCCCTGGAAAACGCAGCGTCCATCGCTGCCCTGGTGCTGACCACCGAAACTCTGGTTGTCGAAAAGCCCGAGGAGAAGGACGAGGACGAGGCCAAGTAAGGCTCCTGCCCTTGAGCCCTCTTCCGGGCACAGCAGATCCCGCTCTTGCAGTGACTAACACCGTAAGGGCGGGATTTGCTTTTAAAGCAAATTTTCAGTCACCGAGAGTAACATTTTTAACTTGGTGTCTTCCTGCCCGTTACCCCTCAGTAACCGATCTTCTGACACCAGATAACCGTCAGCAAAGGAGGTAGACCGCAGTGCCCCGCCCAGCAAGCGAGACCAAACCAGCCACCGGCACCATTGCAACCGTCACTCGTTCAGCAGAACGCGCCTGGCGCCCCGAGATTCAGGGGCTGCGTGCACTCGCCCTCCTGCTGGTGGCCGCCTACCATTTCTGGTTTGGTCGTGTATCGGGCGGTGTCGATGTCTTCCTGCTGATTTCGGCGTTTTTATTAACCGGCTCTTTTGCTCGCAAGATTGAGCAGGGCAAGCTGGTAGGGCCCGGCACCTGGTCCGGTGTAAAGACTCTGGTGGCCTATTGGGTTCATGTCTTTAAGCGCCTCCTGCCCCTGGCTTCTATCACCGTTGTTCTGACCCTCTTGGGCACCTACTTCTTTATCCCGGCAGAGCGTTGGCTTTCCATTGCCGATGAGGCAAAGGCCGTGATCCTGTACCAGCACAACAACTGGTCGATCGAGAACGCGGTGGACTACTACGCAGCCGATACCTCCCTGGCCTCCCCCTTCCGTCACTTCTGGTCGTTATCGGTCCAGGGGCAAATCTATGTACTGTGGCCGGTGCTGATGGTTGCCCTTGCCCTGGTGTTGGGTAAGCGAATAAGGGGCTCTGCCCGCTGGGCTTTAAGCGGTGCCTTTGCAGCCCTCTTTGTGCTATCCCTGTCCCACTCGATCGAGGTCACTGCGGCCAACCAGCAGGCGGCCTATTTCGAAACCGAGGCCCGTCTGTGGGAGTTCGCGCTGGGCTCCTTGGTGGCTCTCTGGCTGCCCGTCCTGAAATTACCGCCGCTAGTGCGTGCGGTGCTGGGCTGGGTAGGCATTGCAGCTATTATCAGCTGCGGTTTCATTCTGGACGTCAACGGCACCTTCCCCGGTTATGTGGCGCTGTGGCCCACCCTGGCGGCCTCGCTCGTCATCATCGCTGGAGATACCGGAACCCGGTTTGGCCCCGAAAAACTCCTCACCGCCAAACCTCTGTTGGCCCTGGGAGGTTTCTCCTACGCTCTCTACCTGGTGCACTGGCCCATCCTCGTGTTCTACCTAGCGCAGACCCACCAGCAGAAGGCAGGATTCTGGGCAGGGCTTGGCCTGCTTCTTCTCTCGGGCGTTATCGCCTGGGCCCTGACCCAGCTGGTCGAAAAGCCCCTGCGGGACTGGGCCCTGCCTAACCGGTCGGTAGCTGCGGGTCTGCTCACCGGCCTCATCTGCGTGGGCCTCGCTTTAGGGCCCTCCTACGCCTGGCAGTCCTCCATCTACCGACAGGCCGAGCAGGCAGAAGCTAACCGCACCCTCAATAACGTGGGGGCGGCCGTGCTACAGCCGGACTACGAATACACAGGGGAAGAAGACGCCCCCGTCATCCCCATCCGTGCCGTGCTCGATGCGGACTGGGCTGACCTGGGCACAGCCTGTACCGACGTGACCCCCGAGCTGGCCGTCCCCGATTCTCTTGTCGGGGACTGCACCTACGTCGCCTACTCACCCCAACCCAGCCGAACCATCGTGGCTTGGGGCAACTCCCACATGCAGATGTGGATGACGGCCATGCGTCCGCTCGCCCAAGCCCAGGGCTGGACGGTCATCGCCCTGACCCGTCCCGGCTGCTTCCTCGGTAAAACTGACAACACCGCCTACGCTAGCGGGTTTGAGTGCGATACCTGGGCAGCAGACAGCGCCGCCTTCATCCAGAAACTTGCCCCCGATACCGTCCTACTGCAGGGCACCACATCAGAGCCCAACCTGCCCGACACCCCTCTGCTCGATGCTGAAATCCGTATCGCGGAACTTACCGGTGCAGGCATCCAGGTGTTGGGCCTGCGCGACACCCCGCGCATGGAAACCATGCACAAGGATTGCATGGACGCCTTCGGTACGGCGGACGACTGCGTCATGAGCCCTGGCCAGGACGTCACCGTCAACCCCCTCAGCTCCCTCGAAGAAACCTACCCAGGTTTTGCTGCCCTCAACTTCTCTGACCTGATTTGCCCCGAAAACTCCTGCCCGGCGTCCATCGGTAATATCTACACCTACTTCGACTACGACCACATCACCGCAACCTACATCGAAACCCTAGGCCCCTACTTCGACCCACGCCTGCTCGAAGCCCTGGGCAAAGCCGATGCTAGTTCACAGGCACATAGCCACGTAGTACCGGCAGGGAGTTCCCCCTACGAGGCCGTGGAATAGAAACGGCAGGGGAGGGGTTGCACTCAGTACGAACAGGGATAAAACCCGTGATGTGAGCAAACGACAGTTAGCCGCCCGGGCCCTACGCTCGCACATCGGGGCTAACCCGACTAAGATTAAAACCAGTGTCGCTAAGCGCCCGCCTGAACACTCTCGAAAGGTAGCGAACCCTTCATGACTACTCCCACTGCACTGAGCGAAGACCCCTTCGGCTTCACCGGCCTCACCTACGATGACGTGCTGCTCCTGCCCGGCAACACCGACGTCATCCCGTCAGATGCAGACACCACCACCCGCCTGACCAAGCGCATCTCCATCGCCTCACCAATTATCTCGGCAGCAATGGACACCGTGACCGAGTCAGCCCTGGCTATCGCCATGGCTCGCCTGGGCGGCATGGGCGTGATCCACCGTAACCTTTCCATCGCTGACCAGGCCGACCACGTCGACCGCGTTAAGCGCAGCGAATCGGGCATGATTACCAACCCCGTGACCGTTGGCCCCGACGCAACTATCGCCGAGCTCGATGCCCTGTGCGGCCACTACAAGGTTTCGGGCCTTCCTGTTGTGGACGAGAACAACGTACTGGTCGGTATCATCACCAACCGCGACACCCGCTACCTGCCCGAGTCCACCTTTGAGACCACCCGCGTGCGCGACATCATGACCAAGATGCCGCTCATTACCGGCCACGAGGGCATGAGCAAGGACGAAGCCTTCGCCCTGCTGGCAGAAAACAAGATTGAGAAGCTGCCCCTGATCGATGACGCAGGCAAGCTGACCGGCCTGATTACCGTCAAGGACTTCACCAAGAGCGAGCAGTACCCCCGCGCCACCAAGGACGAGGACGGTCGCCTGCGCGTTGGCGCTGCTATCGGCTTCTTCGGCGACGGCTACGAGCGCGCCATGACCCTGGTAGAGGCAGGCGTTGATGCCCTCTTCGTTGATACCGCTAACGGCCACTCCCAGGGCGTGCTCGATATGATTGCCCGCCTGAAGAAGGACTCCGCCGCAGCCCACGTTGATGTTGTGGGTGGTCAGGCTGCTACCCGCGCTGGCGCCCAGGCTATCATCGACGCCGGTGCTGACGCAGTCAAGGTCGGCGTTGGCCCCGGTTCCATCTGCACCACCCGCATTATCGCCGGTATTGGCGTACCCCAGATTACTGCTATCAATGAGTCGGCTAAGGCTGCTATCCCCGCCGGCGTTCCCCTGATTGCGGACGGCGGCATGCAGCACTCCGGTGAAATCGGCAAGGCCCTGGTGGCGGGTGCGGATTCGGTGATGCTGGGCTCCCTGCTGGCAGGTACCGCTGAATCACCCGGTGACCTCATCTTCGTCAACGGTAAGCAGTTCAAGGCCTACCGCGGCATGGGCTCCCTGGGGGCTATGCAGTCCCGCGGCGGCAAGAAGTCCTTCTCTAAGGACCGCTACTTCCAGGCCGATGTGTCCTCCGAAGAGAAGCTGATTCCCGAGGGCATCGAGGGGCAGGTACCCTACCGCGGCCCCCTGTCCTCAGTACTGCACCAGCTGGAAGGCGGTCTGCGTCAGACCATGTTCTACGTCGGTGCCCACACCGTTGAAGAACTCAAGAACAAGGGCCAGTTCGTGCGCATTACCTCAGCAGGTCTGAAGGAATCACACCCCCACGACATCACCATGACCGTCGAGGCCCCCAACTACCGTCGCTAAACTGTAGCGACCAGCCCCGGTTCTCTCGCCCCTGCGGTGAGAGGCCGGGGCTTCCGAACGTTACCACGCTCGTTGCACCAACCGGCCTGCCACCGGTGAAAGGAAAATCCATGACCGACATCCAGATTGGTATGTCCAAGCGCGCTCGCCGCACCTACTCACTCGATGAAATCGCCCTGGTACCTACCCGCCGTACCCGCGATGCCCACGATGTGAACCTTAGCTGGCAGATTGACGCGTTCAAGTTCGACACCCCCATCATCGGTGCCCCCATGGACTCTGTGATGTCACCGGCCACTGCCATTGCCCTGGGCAAGCTTGGTGGGCTCGGCGTCCTCAACCTTGAAGGCCTGTGGAGCCGCTACGAGGACCCCCAGCCCCTGCTCGACGAAATCAACACCCTGCCCGCTGACGACGCGCCCGCCGCCACCCGCCGCATGCAGGAAATCTACGCTGAGCCCATCAAGGCTGAGCTGATTACCGCCCGCCTGGCAGAGATCCGTGACTCGGGCGTCATTGTCGCCGGCTCACTGACCCCCCAGAACACCCAGGAGTTCTACCAGACCGTGGTCAAGGCTGGCGTTGATCTCTTCGTCATTCGCGGTGCCGCGGTCTCTGCCCAGCACGTTTCATCCCGCCGTGAGCCCCTTGATCTCAAGAAGTTCATCTACGAACTCGACGTCCCCGTGATGGTTGGTGGCGTGACCGGTTACACCCCGGCTATGCACTTGATGCGTACCGGGGCTGCCGGTGTGCTGGTAGGTTTCGGCGGCGGCGCTGCTCTCACCACCCGCCGCGGCCTGGGCATCCAGGCTGCCATGGCCACCGCGATTTCCGATGTCGCTGCTGCGCGTTCTGACTACCTGGATGAGTCCGGGGGCCGTTACGTGCACGTGATTGCGGACGGCTCCCTAGGCCGCTCCGGCGACATGGTCAAGGCACTGGCGATGGGCGCGGACGCCGTCATGATCGGTGCGCCCCTGGCCCGCGCAGCCGAGGCCCCCGGCGCCGGCTGGTACTGGGGCAACGAAGCCCACTCAGCTGACTTCCCCCGCGGTATCCGCACCTACCAGGGCACCGTAGGCTCCCTGGAAGAGGTGCTTTACGGCCCCTCAGCCCACACCGACGGTAGCGCTAACCTGGTGGGCGCCCTTAAGCGAGCACTGGCAACCTGCGGCTACACCGACCTCAAGTCCTTCCAACGCATCGACGTCAACGTCACCCCCTACGTCAAGTAGATGACGCCCCGGCCCCGTGCACCTAGCTTGCTAGACGCGCGGGGCTGACCTGCTGTCGTCCGCCCATCTCACGCTGAAAAGAGCAAACGTGCTAAAAACCGCCCTGACCCCCCGCTGGCTCCTTGGCCTGCTCCTGGTGCTGGCGCTGGCTAGCGGTTTTGTGATGCTCAGCAAATGGCAAATCAATGCTTCCACCCTGGGACAGGTTACCGCAGACCCGGCTAAGGACGTGGTGCGCCCCTATAGTCAGATTCTCCAGCCCCACGACCCGCTGAGCATGACCGAGGCCGATACAGTTGTGGAAGCTACCGGCAGCTACGTGCAGGGCTCCACCTACCTGGTAGAGAACAAGCTCAAAGACGGGGCTGGAGGCTACTGGCTGGTCAGCCTCTTTGTGCCCGATGACAGCCAGCAGGTCAGCACCAGTCTGGGAGAGGGGCCCCGCGGTATCGTGGTAGCCCGTGCCTGGACCCCCACCGCGGAGATCCCCGCTGAGCCCACCGGCACCGTGACCATCGCCGGGCGAGTTGTGGGTAACGACGCTCCGCTCACCAGCAAGGACGTTAGCGAAGAGAACCGCGGGAAGGACCGGGTGCTTGCCTCCGCCAACTCCTCTTACCTGACCAATGTCTGGAACGCTGCCCTCTTCAGCGGTATCTTGACCCTCGACTCCGAAAGCAGTGGAGCTACCCCGCTCACCGCCCAGGGCACCATCGTCGATACCGCGACCTTGCTTGATAGTAGTGGCACCCTTCAGCCTATCCGCGCTAACCAGGTCACCGACGAAACCGTTGACTGGCTCAACATCTTCTACGCCCTTGAATGGCTGGTCTTTGCGGGCTTCGCCCTCTACCTCTGGTACCGTCTGCTTAAAGACTCGGTTCAAAAGAGCACCGACCCCACCCTCTACTTCGAGTACGAGGGTGAATACTGGATCGATGAGGCCACCGGCCGCCCCTACTACTGGGACCCGGCAGATCAGGCCTACTACTACTTTGATGATATTCCGGACGCCCCCGCCCCGCCCTCCCGCTAAAGGGCAAAC
>DXCN01000051.1 GCA_019115985.1 Candidatus Rothia avicola
CCACCCACCCCCAAGCCGCCCCGGCCCCGTCCTAAAACTTCAGGGAGCCAGACCCGTGTCAAACTTTCTCAGACTGCTCGGCAGGCGCCTTATCGCCCTGCCCATCATGATTCTGGGCGTCACCATCTTGGTCTTCGTCATCCTGCAATTCACCCCCGGCGACCCAGCAACCATCGCCCTGGGTGAAGGCGCCTCAGAAGAAGCCAAAGAAGCCTACCGAGAATCACGGGGCCTCAACGACCCACTCATCGTTCAGTACTTTGCCTTCCTTTCCCGGCTCATCCGCTTTGACCTGGGCATGACCACCCCTCCTGCCCAGCCCGTTATCGACCAAATCAAGGTTGCCTTCCCCACCACCTTGCAGCTGACCTTCCTGGGCGTGCTGATTGCGGCGGTAGCCTCCCTGGTGCTGGGCGTCATTGCGGCCCTCTACCGCGACCGCTGGCCCGACCAGGTTATCCGCGTGCTCTCCATGGCCTCCATCGCAACTCCCTCCTTCTGGCTGGGTATTCTCATGATCCAGTACTTCGCCCTGGGCCTGGGATGGTTCCCCACCGGCGGCTCTGCCCCTCCCGGGAGCGGCTTTGGCAGCTGGCTCTCGCACATGTTCCTGCCCGCCGTCGCCCTCGCTATCCCGGTGAGCGCATCGCTGACCCGCACCGTCCGTACCTCCATGGTTGAAGAACTCGACAAGGACTACGTGCGCACCGCCATCGGCAACGGCGTACCCCGCCGCGAGGTCATCACCAAGAACGTCCTCCGTAACGCCCTCATCACCCCTGTTACCGTGCTGGGTCTGCGCATCGGCTACCTGCTCGGCGGCGCAGTTGTGATTGAGATGATCTTTTCCCTCAACGGCATGGGCAACCTTATCTTCATCGGCATCACCGGTAACGACATCAACCTCGTCCAGGGCGTCGTGCTCACCATCGCCGTCACCTTCGTGCTCGTCAACATCATCGTTGACCTGCTCTACCTACTCATCAACCCCCGTATCAGGAGCGTCTAACCATGCGTAGCGGACTAGCAGAACGCCTCTCAGCGCCAGGCATCCGATTCAGGGCGCTCCCCACCGGCTCCAAAATCGCCCTCAGCTTCCTCGCCGCCATCACCCTGGTCGCGATTTTCGCCCCCTGGCTGGCCCCCCACGACCCGTTGGCATCCACCGGCGCCCCCATCGGTGCCCCCAACTCCGAGTACCTCTTCGGCACCGACCGCCAGGGCCGCGATATCCTCTCCCGCCTCATGTACGGTGCCCGCGCCTCCCTGCAAGTCGGCCTGGGTGCTGTTGCCCTGGCCCTCATCATGGGCGGTATTCTCGGTGCCCTGGCAGCGACCAGCTCCAAGTTCGTCTCCGAGCTGATTATGCGCGTCATGGACGTGCTCATGGCCTTCCCCGGCATTGCCCTGGCAGCCGTCCTGCTGGCTTCCCTGGGTAACTCGGTAGGCACCATCATCTTCACCATCGCCGTGGTCTACACCCCGCAGCTGGCCCGCGTGGTCCGCGCCCAGGTGCTCGCCGCCTGGGACGAAGACTACGTGCGTGCTGAGCGCGTCATGGGAGCCCCCCGCTTCTACATCCTGCTCAAGCACGTCGTCCGCAACACCATCGCCCCCGTACTGGTCTTCGCCACCGTCATGGTCGCCGATGCCATCATCTTGGAGGCATCTCTAAGCTTCCTCTCAGCCGGTGTGCGCCCGCCCAACCCCTCGTGGGGTAACGTCATCGCCGACGGCCGTGCCCTGGTACTGGCAGGCGGCTGGTGGGCTACCACCTTCGCAGGTGCCGTCATTCTGCTGACCGTGCTGGCCCTCAACGTGCTCTCTGAGGGCATGACCGACGCCATGGTCAACCCCAAGCTGCGCCGCAAGGTCAAGATTGAGGAAACTACCGAGCAGCCCACAGCCGAGGTTCTAGCCGCTTCAGCAGCCCTCACCGTACGCGACCGCAAGGCCAGTGCTGACCTTGAAACAGTGCTCGAAGAACTCAAGGGGGCAGAAGCCCGCCGCACCGACCGGCTGCAGGCGGACGCGTCCGCCCGCGTCATCCTGGAAGTCAAGGACCTCTCCATCTACTTCCCCGAACGCTTCGGCGACACCCCGGTTGTCGACCGCGTCTCCTTCACCGTCACCGAGGGCCAGACCATGGGCCTGGTAGGTGAGTCAGGCTCGGGTAAGTCCATCACCTCCCTGGCCATCATCGGCCTGCTCGATAAGAAGGCTAAGATTACCGGTTCCGTGCTCTTTGAAGGCCAGGAACTGGTGGGGGCCTCAGAGGCAGACTTCCAGAAGCTGCGCGGCTCAGTGATTTCCATGGTTTACCAGGACGCCCTGAGCTCGCTGAACCCCTCCATGCTCATCAAGGACCAGATGAAGCAGCTCACCCGCCGCGGTGGCCGCAAGAGCCCCGAAGAGCTCCTGCGCCTGGTCAAGCTCGACCCCGAGCGCACCCTGGCTTCCTACCCCCACGAGCTCTCCGGCGGTCAGCGCCAGCGCGTCCTGATCGCTATGGCCCTGTCCCGCTCCCCCAAGCTGGTCATTGCCGACGAGCCCACCACGGCCCTCGACGTCACCGTCCAGGCCGAGGTTATTAAGCTCCTCAACGAGCTGCGGGAACAGCTGGGCTTCGCCATGATCTTCGTATCCCACGACCTAGCCCTGGTAGCCCAGGTCGCCCACCGCATCTCGGTCATGTACGCCGGCCAAATTGTGGAAGCAGGCGCCACCAGTCAGCTTCTGAGCAACCCCATGCACGAGTACACCCGGGGCCTGCTCGGCTCCGTGCTCTCCATCGAATCCGGCTCAGAGCGCCTCTACCAGATTCCCGGCACCGTGCCCTCCCCCTCCGACTTCGCCACCGGCGACCGCTTCGCCCCCCGATCCCAGCGCCCTGACGCCAACCCCGAGCAGAAGCTGGTCTTCACCCCCGTCACCGGCGATACCGACCACCACTGGGCCTCCCATCTGGCCCCCGCCCCTACCTCACAGGAGACAGCATGAACACCCAACCTGTGACACCCGCAGCAGAAAATCTGCTCAACACCACCGGCCGGGCCGCCGTCCGCCGCGTCAGCGAGCCCATCATCGAGCTCAAAGACGTGCAGGTGCACTACCGGGCCCGTACCGGCGGTATCTTCAAGCCCAATATCGTCAAGGCTGTAGACGGAGTGAACCTGGCCATCCGCCGCGGCGAAACCATCGGCCTAGTCGGTGAATCGGGCTGCGGCAAGTCCACCCTGGCCTCCCTCATCGTGGGCCTGCAAAAGCCCACCGGCGGCGACGTACTCTTCAAGGGTAAAAGCGCCCTCAAGCGCAACGCCGCCCTGCGCAAGGAGTTCGGTTCGGACGTCTCCATCGTCTTCCAGGACCCCTCCACCGCCCTCAACCCCCGCATGACCGTGCAAGACATCCTCAAGGACCCCCTGGACGTGCACGGCATCGGCGATAAGGCCGGGCGCGACCGCCGCGTCCGCGAGCTCCTGCACCTGGTGGGCCTGCCTGCCTCAGCAGCGGACGCCCTGCCCTCCCAGATCTCTGGCGGCCAGCGCCAGCGCGTCGCCATCGCCCGCGCCCTGGCCCTAGAACCCAAGGTCATTGTGGCGGACGAACCCACCAGCGCCCTCGACGTCTCGGTGCGCGCCCAGGTGCTCAACCTGCTCTCAGACCTCAAGGAAGAGCTCTTCCTTGGCATGGTCTTCATTTCCCACGACATTCAGACCGTCCGCTACGTCTCTGACCGTATCTGCGTGATGAATAAGGGAAAGATCGTCGAAGAAGGCAGCGCCGAACAGGTCTTCGACACCCCCAGCCAGGACTACACCCGCACCCTGCTCGGGGCGGCCCCCACCCTGCTCCACGTCTAAACCACCCACCCGGGCGGCGCGGCACCTCACAATCGAGCCACCGCGCCGCCCCCACCCCACCCAGGAGAACACCCCATGACCGCGCCCGCTTTCTCCGGCGTCATCCCGCCCCTGCTCACCCCCCGCGCCGCTGACGGCACCCTCGACATTCCCTCCCTGCGCCGCCTCATCGACCACCTCATCGACGGCGGAGTAGACGGCATCTTCGCCCTGGGTTCCTCATCCGAGGTCCTCTACCTGACCAACGAAGAACGCGAAACCGTGCTCACAACCTGTGTGGACGCCGTCGCTGGCCGGGTCCCCCTCATCGTCGGCATCAACGATATGACCACCGCCCGCGTCATCGACGAAGCCCAGCGTCTGTTAGCCATCGGCGGCGACGCCATTGTGGTCACCAGCCAGTTCTACGCCATCGACAACGCCTTCGAAGAAGAACGTCACTTCCGCGCTATCGCCGACGCTGTCGGCGTCCCCGTCTTCGCCTACGACGTGCCCGTCCGTACCAAGCAGAAGCTCCCGCTGCCCCTGCTCACCAAGCTAGCCCGCGAAGGCGTCATCGCCGGTGTTAAGGACTCCTCAGGCGACGACGTTTCCTTCCGCCAGCTGGTCCTGGCAACCCGCGACATCGCCGGTTTCGCAGCCTTCACCGGCCACGAAGTCGTCTGCGACGGGGCCATGCTCTCAGGTGCCGCAGGCCTCGTACCTGGCCTCGGCAATGTCGACCCCGCAGGCTACAAGCGTCTCTACGAAGCCGCCCACGCAGGCGACTGGGAAGCCGCCCGCACCGAACAGGACCGCCTGGCCCGCCTCTTCGACATCGTCTTCGTCGAAACCCCCAGCGTCTCCGGCGGCGCAGCAGGCCTCGGCGCCTTCAAAACCGCCCTACAGGTCATGGGAGTACTCGACTCCAACACCATGTCCCAGCCCATGGAAACCCTCGGCGACACCGAAACCCAGCGCATCCGCACTATCGTCGAATCAGTAGGGCTCATCTAGCCCCCCTCCACCTGAGAAAGGGACGCTTTCATGACCAACCAGCCCGTAGCACTCACCGCAGACCTCGGTGGCACCAAAACCGCCCTCGGCATCGTCTCCCCCACCGGCGACATCCTGTACCGCGACAAAATCCCCACCCAGGCCCAGGCCGGAGGGGCCAAACTCGCCGAGCGCACCGCGTCCGCCCTAGCCGACCTCGCCGACCTGGCCCGCAGCCGCGGCTACCAGCCCGTCGGTATCGGCATCGGGTCAGCCGGAGTCATCGGTGAAGAAGGGCAGGTCATCACCGCGGCCAACCTCATCCGCAACTGGAGCGGCACCCCGCTAGCAGCCATCGTCACCGACCGCACCGGCCTACCCACCTACGCCGTCAACGACGTACACGCCCACGCCCTGGGTGAAGCCTGGCGGGGTGCCACCGCCACCGCCGAAACAAGCCTTATGGTCGCTTTCGGCACCGGAGTCGGCGGCTCCTACATCAGCGGCGGCACCCAAATGCGAGGAGCCCACTCCCTCGCCGGGCACGTCGGCCACTTCTCATCCCCCTGGGCCGTGGGCATCGACTGCACCTGCGGTGGAACAGGCCATGTAGAAGCCGTCGCCTCAGGCACCGGCATCGTCACCAGCTACCACCGCCTCGGCGGCAAAAGCCCCGCAGCCAACCTCTTCGACCTCGAACATCTGGCCGATGCCGTAGACCCCATCGCCTGCGAGGCCATCGCCCTCGGGGCCCGGGCTGCCGGCATCGCCCTCGGCGACCTGGCCACCATCCTCGACCCCCACCTCATCGTCGTCTCAGGCGGCGTGGTTAACCTCGGCACCCGCTGGTGGAACGATATGGCCGCCGCCTACCTCGGCTCCGCCCTGGGCCAGGCAGCCGAAACCACCATCGTCCGCGCAACCCTGGGCTCCGACGCCCCCCTGCTCGGCGCCGCCACTCTCATCCCCGACTTCGTCACCCGCTAGGAAAAACATCGTGTTCACTCTCGACCAGCTCACCGACCTCCTCGCAGGCCAACTCATCGTCTCGGCCCAGGCCTACCCCGGCGAGCCCATGCGCGACCCCCGCACCACCGGCCAGGTTGCCGCCTCAGCCGTCCTCGGCGGGGCCGCCGCCGTACGCGTGCAGGGCCTGGCAGATATCACCTTCACCCGCACCGCCGTTGAGGTCCCCGTTATCGGGCTCTGGAAGGACGGCCACGACGGAATCTTCATCACCCCCACCCTGCACCACGCCCTAGCCGTCGCCCAGGCAGGAGCCCACATCGTCGCCCTCGACGGGACCCTACGGGACCGCCCGGACGGGCTCACCCTCACCCAGGTTATCGACGGGGTTCATTCTTCGAGCAACGCCCTGGTCATGGCAGACTGCGACTCTCTCGACTCAGCCCTCGCAGCTACCGAGGCTGGAGCCGACTTTATCGGCACCACCCTGGCTGGCTACACCGGCGCCCGCCCCACAACCGACGGCCCCGACCTCGATCTTCTCGAAGCCATCGCCGCCCGCGAGCTGGGCCGCCCCCTCATCGCAGAAGGGCGAGTCCATACCCCAGCCCAAGCCCGAGCCGCCCTCGACGCCGGAGCCCACGCTGTCGTCGTCGGCACCGCCATCACCCACCCAATTTCTATTACGGGTTGGTTTAAAGAGGCAATGACTGAGTAACAGAAAGGCTTCGCAGGCTCACGCTCGCTGCGACCCTCTCGCCCGATTCGCTTCGCTCATACGGCGATTCACGCCCCGCCTTGCGGCGGATTCCGTTCGCTCTTATGTGCTGACGCACCCGCTCACTGCATCCGAGCCAGCAGCTTCGCTACGAGCCTGCTCCGCCTTTCTTATACATAAACCTCAAAAAATAACTCAATAAAGATAAAACTGGGGGTACGGTTATGTAGATAACCGTACCCCCAGTTTTATATATTTTTATGCCCCAATATTTTCTGGCTTTTGGAAAAAGGGAATATTGTTTTGGGCAAAACGGTAATATTCTGCATTTTTAAGCTGGGAGGCAGCTGCCTCATCGATAACCACGGTAACGTCGGGGTGCAGCTGCAAAATTGACCCCGGACAGGAAGCCGTTACAGGCCCCTCAACCATACCGGCAATAGCGGCCGCCTTGTTCTCACCATTGGCAACCAGCACAATTTTGCGGGCTTCCATGATGGTACCGATACCCTGAGTCAGGCAGTGAACCGGAACCTGTGAGGTATCACCGTCAAAGAAACGGGCGTTGTCTGCCACTGTCTTGGGGGCCAAAGTCTTGATGCGGGTACGCGAAGCCAGGGAGGATCCCGGCTCGTTAAAGCCTATATGCCCGTTGGCGCCTATACCGAGAATCTGCACGTCAACACCACCTTCAGCCTTGATAGCTGCCTCATAGGCGGCGCACTCGGCAGGAATGTCTTCAGCCATACCATTGAGCACGTGCACCCGCTCAGCACTCAGGCCCACCTTCTGCACCACCTGGTCATCGATAACACTGTGGTAAGACTCCGGGTGGGCAGGGTCAAGCCCCACATACTCATCGAGAGCGAAGGCGCTCACAGCACTCACATCGAGCCCCGCCTGCACTTTAGCCGCAAGGTGCTCATAGGTACTCTCGGGTGATGAACCGGTTGCTACGCCCCACACGGTTGAGGTGCCCCGCTGATTATTTCGCTCGGTCACCATAGCGATCAGTGATGCGGCATAAGCTCCCGCTTGGTCCTTTGAATCACATATAATTATTTCCATAAGAATATAGTACGAAAATATATGTATAAATACCCGTTAGCACAACAATATGACGTATTGATAAGGGGGCCCTCATGCCACGCACCATCCTTTTTCATTCACTTCGCCATCTCACCCCGCAGAGTAGCCCCACGGCCTGGGTTCTGGTGGAGGGCGAGCGCCTGCTGGCCATGGGCGAAGGTGAGAGCTGGCGGGAGCAGCTGACGGCAGATCAGCTGGCCTCTGCCCAGGTGCGCGAGGCCGGCAACTGGCTCTTGGCCCCCGGCTTTACCGATATTCACTGTCACGGTGGGGGTGGCGCTGCCTTTGAAGATGCCCCCGACGTTGCCCCTGCCCTGCGCGTGCACGGGCAGGCGGGGACGTCCGCCCTAGTAGCTTCCCTAGTGTCTAACCCGCTAGAGCAGATGCAGGCCAGCATGGCCCAGCTCCTGCCCCTGATGGATCACAAGGTGCCGGGGCAGGCCCGTCTGGTGGGCTTTCATGCTGAGGGGCCCTTTATTTCCCCGGCCCATAAGGGGGCCCACTCGCCCGAAGCCCTGCGCACCCCCACACCCGATGCCCTGGAACAGCTCTGGGAGGCCTCAGAGGGTAGGCTCCTGCAGATTACCCTGGCTCCCGAAACAGACCCGGCTCTGGCAACTCTGCAGCGCTGTGTGGAGCTCGGTATCAAGGTAGCGGTCGGGCATACCGACGCCACCTACTACCAGGCTAAAGCTGCCTTCGACGAGGGCGCCTCGCTGCTGACCCACACCTTTAACGCCATGCCTCCCCTCCATCACCGGCAGCCCGGCCCGGTGGCCGCTGCCGCAGATAGCCCCCATGTCACCCTGGAGGTCATTTGCGACGGGGTCCACGTGCACGGGCCCATGGTACGGGCCGCCTTCGCCCTGGCACCGGGGCGGGTAGCCCTGGTCACCGACGCTATGGCGGCGGCTGGTTGCGCGGACGGCCCCTACCGGCTGGGTTCTTTGGCGGTAGAGGTGCAGGATTCGATTGCCCGCATCAGGGGCACCGAAACGATTGCCGGGAGCACCCTTACCCTGGCGCGAGCGGTGGAGCAGGCTGTCGCCTTCGGCGTCCCCCTCACCGAAGCAGCCCAGGCTGCCACCAGCGTCCCCGCCGCTGCCCTCGGCTTAGCAGAGCCCGCAGACAGCTACACCCTGCTGGGCGCCAATGGCTCCCTGCAGGGCGTGTTGCGAGGGTAGCTCTTTTTATCAGGATAGGCGGAGCAGGCTCGCAGCGCAGCTGCTGGCTGGGATGACGTGAGCGGGTGCGCACGCGAGCCTGCATAGCCTAGCTGTACTTAGCTTCGAGGCTTTCGCGCACCTTGCGACGCAAGGTCTTGCCCAGCATGGAGCGGGGCAGTTCGTCAACCTCGTAGTAGTTCTTGGGTACCTTGTAGCGGGTCAGGCGCTCGTAGCAGTGCTGTTTAAGTTCTTCGGGGTCGATGGCGTGACCCTCGGCGGGGATGATTGCGGCGGTGACCCTTTCGCCGCCGGAGCCGTCCGGTAGGCCAACTACAGCGCAGTCCGCTACCGAGTCGTGCTGTTTGAGTACGTTTTCAACCTCGGTGGGTGAGACGTTGAAGCCGCCGGTGATGATGACTTCCTTAATGCGGTCAACAATTTCGATGAAGTAGTCGTGGTCCAGGCGCACGATGTCACCGGTGCGTAGCCAGCCGCCTGGTAGCAGGGTCTTACTGGTGTCTTCGCCACGTTTCCAGTAGCCGCGCATGACCTGGGGGCCTCGTACCAGCAGTTCGCCCTCAGCACCGTCGGGAACGTTCTTGAGGGTTTCGGGGTCAACCACGCGGATGTCGGTGGAGGGGAAGGGCACGCCGATTGAGCCTGCCCGGCGGGTGGAGTTCAGGGGGTTGCAGGAGACCAGGGGTGAGCACTCAGAAAGGCCGTAACCCTCAACCAGCATGCCGCCGGTGGCTTCTTCCCATTCAGCGACCAGATCGGTGGGCAGGTGCATGGCACCGGATACAGCGTAACGGATGCCCTTCAGGGAGACACCGCGCTTTTTAGCTTCTTCGAGCATGCGGCGGTAGACCGGGGGCACGGCGGGCAGAATCGTGGGGGTGGTTCGTTTCATGGCCCGGAAGATGAGGTCCATGTCTACAGTGGGGAAGAGCACCAGGCGGGCCTTGCAGACCGCTGCGATGGTCTGGCCCAGGGTCATACCGTAGGCGTGGAAGAGGGGCAGAACAGCGTAGATGACCTCGTCGTTGCCGGGTTGGATCCATTCCTCACCCATGCGTCCGTTGGATTCCAGGTTGCGGTGGGTGAGCAT
>DXCN01000052.1 GCA_019115985.1 Candidatus Rothia avicola
TGGTCGGTCAGTAGGCGTAGGGCTCGTGTTTTGAGTTCGGCGGGGTATTTGGTGGGCATGGGTGAAGGTTCCTTTGCTCTTTTTGTTTGTTTCTAAATTTACGGGAGCGGAACTAAACCCAGTACATATCAGGAATCGTAAGGCAGTGAATCGTCAGATCAATAGGCTGCGTTCGGTCGTTGAGCGAGTCATTGCCAATGTTAAGGCCTGGCGTGTTTTGCATACTGGGTTCAGGCGGCCGTTGGGGTCTTGCCGGCGGGTGTTTTCGGTGGTGCGGGGGTTGGTGTTTTTTGCGGCTGGGGAGACCTTTGAATAAGCCTCTTAGTTTTATGAATCTCGACCCCAAAGCTGTTCACGCAGCTTTTTCGCCACAAAAATTTGAGGAATTCTTAGAGCAGGTCCACTCCGAATCCTTCTAGAAAGAGGGGCGCCCCACTCATAATCCACGCCGCAGGTGCTCCCGCCCACCCCGGTATGAGAGCATAGAACCATGTTTGAACTTCACTCAGCCCCCGCCCACTTTGCCCCCTCCTGCGCTGTCTTCGACTGCGACGGCGTCCTGCTTGACTCAGAAACCCTCTGGGGCGAAATCCAGGCCGAAATGTTCAAGCGCTACCGGGTAGACCTCACCCCCGAGCTCGAAGCCTCCCTCATCGGCATCTCCGCCGGTGACCTCGCCGACCGTCTCTCAGCACTCACCCCGCTGGCGTCCGAATTTGACGGATCCCCCGAAGCCTTCCGTGACAGCGTCTACACCACCATCACCACCACCGAGTTCGACATCATCGACCGCGGTGTCACCGCCATCGACGGAGCCCTCGAAGTCATCAAACTGCTTTCAGCAAAAATCCCCGTGGCGGTGGCGTCCAATTCCGGCGACAAGCTACTGACCAAAAAACTCACCCACTTCGGCTACGCCCCCTACCTGGATACCTGGGTCTCCTTCCACGACGTCGAAGAGGGCAAGCCCGCCCCCGACATCTACCTCGAAGCAACCCGCCGCCTGGGCTTCGCCCCCGAGCAGGCCCTCACCGTTGAAGACTCCGTCACCGGCATGACTGCCGCAACCAATGCTGGCACCAACTGCCTGATTTACCAGGTAGAGCCGGACGCCGCCACCCCCGCTCCCCTGCTGACGGCAGGTATCGGGCGGTTCAGCTCCTTCACCGACCCCGACTTCCTCGCCCAGCTCCACGCCTGGGTAGGGAACCTGCCCGACCGCGACCGCTAAACCCACCAACTTCTCAAGGACGAGCAGTGACAGACCCCGAGAAGAACCCGCGCCCCTCCCGCTACGGCCGCCGCCTCGAAGACCTCAGCGACGACGAACGCGCCTACTACCGCGAATTCCTCCCGCCCCAGGCCTTTACCGGGGAGCAGGGGGCGGGGCAGGCGTCCGCCCCGCTAGAGTCAGCGGACGCTGCCCACCCGGCGCGGACGGGCCCCGGCAGCCAGCGGGGCAAACGGCCCCGCAGCCGCTGGTACTGGCTACCGCACTCTCTCACTATCATGGCGGTGATTCTGGCGGTGGCCTCTTTTCTGGTGGTACCCGCGATCTACAGCGACGTAACCCCGGAGCTACGCCGTAACTACGTGATTATGTGGGCTGAGCTTGCCTTCTTCTTCCTGCTTTTTGCAGCCCTGCTGTACGGCATCTTTGCGCTCTCACGGTTCACCGACCACGACGATGAGGATGACGAGCGGCTCATGCGCCCCACCGATTTTGCTGAGCGCCTCTACGAGCAGGAGTTTGAGCGCGGTACCGGCCGAAACAGCGGGAACGGGCCGGGCCCGGACGGGCTCTACGACTCGTCCTGGATTAGCGGCAAGAAAAACGACTAGAGAGCAAAAGGGTCGGCTCCCGAGGGGGAACCGGCCCTTAGCTACCCCAGTTTTTATACAGACACCCCCGTTTTTACCTGGGGTATTTGTACCAAAACCGGGGTACTTAGTAGAAGGGGCAGGCATGCGCAGCGGCTGCTGACGCAAGACCAGCAAACAAAGAGGACGCGCGGATACGCTTGGAGCCTGCTGGCAGGGGCTGGCAGGCATGCGCAGCGTCTGCTGACGCAAGACCAGCAAACAAAGAGGACGCGTGGATGCGCTTGGAGCCGGCTGGCTGGGGCTGGCAGGGGCTGGCAGGGGCTGGCAGGCATGCGCAGCGTCTGCTGGCTCGGGGCTGGCGTGAATCATGACGAGCCCCCAGGCGAGGAATGAGAGGGTCGCAGACGCAAGTATGCCTGACAGCCCCCACTCTCCTCGCAGCCTTCAGAACAGCCTTATCGGCGCATGACCTTGCGGGCCAGCATGTTGCCCACCAGCTGGATAAGCTGCACCAAAACAATAATTACGGCAACAACAGACCAGGTAATAACTTCGTTAAAGCGCTGGTAGCCGTCTACCAGGGCGACCTTACCCAGGCCGCCACCGCCGATGTAACCGGCCATAGCCGACATGTCGACTACGCCGATGACCAGGAAGGTGTAGCCCAGAATCAGCGGGCCGAGGGCTTCGGGGATCATGACGGTAAAGAGGATACGCATCTTGGAGGCGCCCATGGCACGGGCTGCCTCGATAACGCCGGGGTCGATGGAGACCATGTTCTGCTCGACGATGCGGGCGATTGCGAAGGTTGCGCCGAAGACCATGGCGAAGATTGCGGCGTTGACGCCCAGGCGGGTGCCGACCACCATCTGGGTTAGGGGGCCCAGGGCTGCGAGCAGGATGATAAAGGGGATGGGGCGTACCACGTTGACCACGACGTTCAGCAGGATGTTGACGAAGCGGTTAGCCAGGATGTTGCCCTGGCGGGTGGTGTAGAGCAGCAGACCGAAGATCATGCCTAGGGCACCGGCGACCAGCATGGTCAGTGAGACCATGTAGAGGGTGTCGCCAAGGGCGGGGATGAGTTTGTCGGTGACGAAGGTTGAGTCCACGGTTAGCGTACCTCCTGCACGCGGGTGACGGTCTTGAGCTCAGCGACCACGGCGTCGAGACTGGTGACGTCACCGAGCAGTTCGAGGGTGAGGTTGCCGTAGCTCTTGCCCTGCAGGGTTTCGAGGCCGCCCTGCACGATGTTGAAGGAGACGTTGCGGGAGCCAAGGTAGGAGAGTACCTTGCCGATGCCGTTGTTGCCTTCGGTGATTTCGATGTTGATGAGGTAGCCCTTGTGGCGGGCTTTGAGGTCGGCAGCTTCGTCGCCTACGGGTAGGGACTTGACGGTGGTGCCGACAAATCGGCGGGCGACCTCGGTTTGGGGGTTGGAGAAGACGTCGTAGACGTTGCCTGATTCGACGACTCGGCCGTTTTCCATGACGGCTACCCGGTCGGCGATGGTTGAGACGACGTCCATTTCGTGGGTGATGACGATGACGGTGATACCCAGCTCGGCGTTGACCTTTTTGAGCAGGTCGAGTACTTCAGCGGTAGTTTCGGGGTCCAGGGCGCTGGTGGATTCGTCGGCCAGCAGTAGGGAGGGCGAGGTAGCGAGGGCGCGGGCGATACCGACGCGCTGCTTCTGGCCGCCTGAGAGCTGGTCGGGGTAGTTTTTGGCCTTGTCGGCGAGCCCTACGAAGTCGAGCAGTTCGGCGATGCGTTCGGCACGCTTGGCCTTGTCCCAGCCCGCAACGATGAGCGGGAATTCGACGTTACCGGCGACGGTGCGGGAGTTCATGAGGTTGAACTGCTGGAAGATCATGCCGATATTGGTGCGTACCTGGCGCAGCTGCGATTCGCGCTTGCCGGCGATTTCAAAACCGTCGACGGTGAGTGAGCCGGAGGTGATGGCTTCTAGGCCGTTGATCAGGCGTACCAGGGTTGATTTACCGGCACCGGAGTAGCCGATAATGGCGAAGATTTCGCCCTTGTTGATGGTAAGGTCTACGCCGTTGACGGCGGTGACGGTTTTTTTGCCGACCTTGAACTCTTTGGTCACGTTGTTCAGCACGACCATGGGCTGGGGCCCGGTTGGCTGTAGTCGCTGTTCGGTCATGTCTTCTTCTTCGGTTGGGGGCTTGCTGTGGCTGCGGGCGGACGCACCTGCTGGGTGGGTGCACAAAGCGGCAGCCGCTGCGGGGCTAGAGCTGGGCACCGGACGGGGCCGAAGTGTCTAGCCTACCGCAGGTTGGCTGCCGCTTATGGGGTGCGTGAACTAGCTCAAGGGTGAGCTTCCACCTAGTGTTTTAGCCGTTGCGCTTCTGCTCTTCGAGGGTTGCCAGGGTGGAGCGCAGTTCGGAGACATCGCTGGTGACTTCAACTGCGGTGCCCTGGGTGTCTTCCTGTACCACGGCCTGAACTTCTTCGGTGTGGTAGAGCTCTACGATCTTCTTATAGGTCTCGTTGTCGGCGTTATCGGCGGTGGAGACGAAAAGGTTGACGTAGGGGCGGGCTGACTCGTTAGCGGGGTCGTCCTGGGCCAGGGCGTCCTTGGGGTTCAGGCCGGCGTCCTTGAGGAAGTCATTGTTGATGACGGAGCCGTCAACGGATTCGAGGGCGAGCACGGTCTGAGCTGCGTCGACAGGGGTGACGGTGACCTTGGAGACAGCGGTGTCGATGTCGTCAACGGTGGGGCTGGTGGTTTCTGAGGTGAAGGAGACCAAGCCGTTAGCTTCGAGCAGCAGCAGGGCGCGTGCTTCGTTGACGGTGTCGTTGGGGATTGCGATTTCAGCGCCCTGGGGCAGTGCTGAGATGGAGTCGTGCTTGTTGGAGAACAGCGCCATGGGGTAGATGACGGTGGGGCCTACAATCTGCAGGTCGTCGTTAGCTTCTACGTTGTAGTTGGAGAGGTAGGCGATGTGCTGGAACCAGTTGAGGTCAATTTCGCCGGAGCTCAGGGCGGGGTTGGGCTGGGTGTAGTCGGAGAATTCAACGATTTCGATGTTGATTCCCTCTGCCTTTGCGACCTCGACGAGCTTGTCGTTGGAGGGGTCGGCGCCTACTACGCCGATTTTAACGACGTCGTCGCTGGAGGATGAGCCGCAGGCTGCAAGACCGAATGCGAGGGGTACGAGAGCCAGAGTGGCAACAAATTTCTTCACGGCTATGAATCTTTCTGTTGAGAAATAGTGGTGTGTGCGGCCACGGTTCAGCGGCACCGTCTCTAGCGCTGTGTGCTGATGTGGTTTCGAGCGTCCAGGCTAGACACCTCTTCTATTAGAACACTGTGGCGCCGTCGCTCCCCACTGCGGCTTCTTTTTGGGTCATATCTCACGTGTGTGACCGCAACAAAAAGTTACGGCGTCATAAAACGTCATAAAAGGACGGCCGGGTTCAGCTTTCTTTTTCTGCACGCCAGTTGGCCTGCCATGAGGTGAGGCGGGCGCGAATACCCACAAAATGTTCGCCCATCAGCCGGGTGGCGGCGTCCGCGTCCTTGTCTCGAATGGCCTCATAGAGCTTGCGGTGGGCATCGAGCAGGGTGCAGGTTTGTCCCTCGTCGAGGGGGGCTACCGTATCGAGCACGCCGGAAATGTTGTTGTAGACCTGCCAGAAGACATCGAGCATGCGGGAGAGCAGCTCGTTGCCCAGGGGCTCGAAGATAGCGGCGTGGAAGCGCTGGTCGCATTCGGCCAGCCAGATGCCGTTGTGCACACTGGCTTCCATATCGTCGTAGGCGGCTTTGATTTTGTCCAGCTCGTTAGGGGTAATGACGGGGATGACCGCGCGTAACAAACCGACTTCGAGGGCTTCGCGCACCTCAACCAGTTCGAGGGCTTCCTGGCCACCGTGGTAGAGGGCTAGCTGGCCGCGGAAACTCAGGGCCCGCGCCATGGAGGTCAGGGCGTTACCGCCCACAAAGGTGCCAAAGCCGTGGCGCACCTCAACGATACCGAGGGCCTCAAGTACTTTGAGGGCTTCTCGCACGGAATTTCGGCCCACCCCGAGCTCGTCAATGAGTTCTTGTTCGGTGGGCAGAGGGTCACCCTGGCCCAGCTGGCGCCGGAAGATGAGGGCGATGATGTCGTTTTGCAGCTGCTGCTGGCGTTTTTGGGCCGCGCTCAGTGAGGACGCCGGGGGCGGGAAGGTGGGCAGGGCGGCTCCTGTCGGGGTGCTGGTGAATGAGTCGTGGTGGTTCATACTACTGATTCTTACATCTTTTACTTGACCAAATTAGACGTCCGTCACTACTATACAGGATATAGGTAGGACGTCCTACCTCCACTTTAGTTAGATAACCTCCCGCTCCTTCCCGGAGCGCAGCCCCTAAAAAAGGAGTGAGACATCGATGTCACAGCTCACCCGAGTCAAGGAATTTGACACCTCACGCCGCGGCTTCTTCAAGATCGCCGGCGGTATTAGCGCAGCCACCGCCTTCGCTGCCTCCATCGCAGCCTGCGGTAACTCATCAACCACCACCAACTCGTCCGCTAGCGGCAGCGCCGCAGGTGCCAACAACGACGGCACCATCACCGCCGCTATCGCCTACGACGTCTCCACCACCTTCGACCCCTCACAGGCATCAGGCGCAGCCCCCTTCGCCGCCAACATGCATATCTTCGAGGGCCTCTACGGCCTCGACCCCGCCACCCGCAAGCGCTACAACGCCCTGGCAACCGGTGACCCCGAGGTCGTTGACGAGACCACCTACCGTGTCTCCCTGCGCGAGGGCGCTAAGTTCCACGACGGTGCAGCGGTCACTGCCGCAGACGTTGTCTCAACCTTCGAGCTCTACACCTCAGAAGAATCCCTCTTCAGCCAGTTCCTCTACTTCATCGACACCGTCACCGCCGTAGACAACGCCACCGTAGAGTTCAAGCTCAACCAGCCCTTCCCCCTCTTCGCCGACCGCATCGCCCTGGTCAACATCATGCCCGCTTCGGCAAGCAACGACATCGAGGCCTTCGGTGCCCACCCCATCGGCTCCGGCCCCTACAAGTTCGTCTCTGCCACCAAGGGCGACCACATCGCCTTCGAGCGTTTCGACGACTACAACGGCCCCCGCCCTGCTCTCGCTAAGAACATGAAGTGGCTGATCCTGGTAGAGTCTTCAGCCCGTGTTACCGCCATGAGCTCCCAGCGCGTCCAGGCCATCGAGTCCGTGCCCTACGACAGCATCCCCGTACTGGAGAACACCAACGGCGTCACCGTGGACTCGGTGCAGTCCTTCGGCCTGCTCTTCATGATGTTCAACTGTGCCAAGGCCCCCTTCGATAAGAAGGAAGTACGCCAGGCCCTCTTCTACGCCATCGACGTCGAAAAGGTTATCTCCACCGGTCTGTTGGGCAACGCCACCGCAGCCACCTCCTTCCTGCACAAGGAGCACCCCGACTACGCCGAGGCCTCCACCGTCTACACCTATGACAAGGCCAAGGCCCAGCAGCTGCTCAAGGACGCCGGGGTCGAGAACCTCTCCATCACCCTGCGCACCACCGACCACGACTGGGTCAAGCAGTGCTCCCAGCTGGTACAGGAATCCCTCAAGGACGCCGGCATCGAGGTCAACCTGCAGGACTCCCAGAGCTCTTCCCTCTACTCCGACTACGTTGACACCGGCGACTTCGACGTCGTCCTAGCCCCCGGCGACCCCTCCGTCTTCGGCAACGACCCCGACCTACTGCTCTCCTGGTGGTACCGCGGTGCCACCTGGCCCGAGAAGCGTTTCCGCTGGTCAACCACCGAAGAATACACCCAGCTGCAGGACGCCATGGCCAAGGCCGTCGCATCAGATAGCCCCGACTGGAAGGGCATCTTCGACATCGTGGCAGAGAACGCCCCCCTCTACCCCCTCTTCCACCGCAAGCTGCCCACCGCCTGGTCGGCTGATACCCTCACCGACTTCGCCCCCATTCCCACCACCGGCCTGTCCTTCCAGAACGTAGGCACCACTCAGGCCTAGGCGGTTCCACCGGCCCACCCTCCCCCAGCTGGATTAGCCGGTAACCCGTGAAAAGGTAACCCCATCTCCACACATCACACCCCCTTTTCACACCCCGCTC
>DXCN01000053.1 GCA_019115985.1 Candidatus Rothia avicola
TTTAAGGAACACGGTCTTGAGAAGTATCTAGGTGAGACCACTCTGGCGGATAAGGGCTACGTCGGTTTGGGACTACTGACCCCGACCAAGCGTAAGCCTGGGCTGAAAATGCCCAAGGTTGTTAAAGACAACAATCGTGTCATCAATAAGTTGCGGGTGGTGGTGGAGCGTGTCATCGCGCAGATTAAGACCTGGCGTGTTTTGCATTCGGTTTTCCGTCGACCGTTGGGTGTTTATGGGCGGGTGTTTTCTTCTGGTGAGGGGGTTGGTGTTTTTGGCTGCTGGGCACCCCTTATGAATAAGCCTCAGAAAACCGAGGAAGGGCTTTCTTACACAGGTCTAACGCTCGAGAATTTTAAGCAACCGGTTAAGCGATTCAACTGACTCAGTATCTGAAGACGCGCTCAACGAACCCTGGATTCCTTTTTTCAGTCGATATTTTTGTTTACCGCTCAACCCAACTATGCGTCTTCGCTCCGTTACACTGAGAACTTTACTCAGCAGAGCTATATCTGCAAGGTGACGACTTTTATCAGTGTCCCCATTATTCAAAAGTGCAGAGCATTTCCCATATAAAGCTCCTAGCGCTGTCGGGCGGTTAACGATACCTTGACGGTCGTTCACCTGCACCAGCACCTTTTCGACATCAAATAAAACGAATTGCGCTCCCCGGGTCGGCAAAAGCTTGCCAAATCCCGGGTAGTTCCACGATAGCGTCCTCAAGCTCAGCCCGGAGGGAACAAGAACATCAATCTGAGCTCGACCTCGCACCCACCGATGGTTCTGCCCGCTTGCGTTATGCCCATCTACAGAGAATCCGACCCGGTCAAGAGCCTCATAAAACTCGGAGACATTTGCACGACGGGCTCTCACATCAAGCACAACGTCGATGTCGTTTGTTGCCCGCGCGCCAAGGTGCCGTCTTTCTTCAAGAAGAAGTCTCATAAGACTTCCACCGGTTATTGCCCACCCATCTGGCATTTGGAGGGCGATATCAAAGAGTGCCCACCAGGTCTCTTTTTCAGCCTCACTAAGAGCATTGATTTTAACGACGTTAGTCTCCATGTCTGAGTCCTTGTTGCATTACTTGCGCAAAAAGTTCCCGCGCACGAGTTTGTGAACGAGGAGTAGCATCCTCATAGAGATCAGCGGCAATATGCAGACGTGAGATGTTCTTAGGCACATCCCCTACTCTAAGCCGCACATTATGGTGTGCTTTCGTTGCGGGGGATAGAGAGTAGAAAAGTAAGATATCTTCTAGCTGTTCCCTGGATACGTAGACATCAACGAGAGTTCCGTTTATTCCTGCTATCGGATTACTAACGCCGGTGAGCTGTGAAGCAAGCTCTTGAGAAAGTTCAGCGATCTCCTGGTGGGAGAGTAAGAAGTACTGCACATCGAGATCTGTTCTACGAGCAAAACCAAGAAAACAGCTAAAACCTTCTACTTTTAGCTGCTGAAGTCTTTGTTTAGCCCGATGCTTGCGCTGAGGTGGAAGTTCTGGGGAAAAATTGTCAGCAATAAGAGCTAAGTCGTTAAAAGCCCGAGTTGAGAGGGGGCGACCAGCAGATAACTTTTCAGCAGATGAGGGATCTTCTTCGATAACCCACTGATTTCCAAATTTATGTGCCTTTATCAGTCCACGCTGAGCTTTGGCTCGCACTGCCCTGGGGGTTATACCTGCTTTTTGGGAGTAAGCTTCAACGGTTATCATTCCATAATTGTACTGCATCCGGCACAATTATGGAATGTCTCTCCGTCAGGCTCCACTATCAAAGCACTAAATTGCCTCACTCCCCTAAATTTCAGGCGTCCTCGTGAAAACTTGCACGTCACACAGCCTTGCGGTCAGAAAGCTGGCCTGGTGAGTACCCGCCGGTAGCGCACCGCAACCGCGACCCAGAGCAGCACCGCTGCGGTAAGGCAGATGATGGGGGCAGAGGACGCCGCCAGGGCAGCCTGGCTGAGCTCATCGAGGTTGTGGGTGGTAGGGTCCAGGCGAATGCCAATGCGCATGGGCCCGTAGATGAGCCCGGCGAAGCCGATAATTGTCAGGGAACCGGCCAGCAGGCGGACCGCGCGGGGGGCGAGGGTGAAGAAGGTGGGGAAGGCGTCCAGCCAGAAGGCGGCAATCAGTAAGGGCAGCCAGATGTTGTGGTGGGACCAAGAAATGGGCGACATGGCCATCATGAGAAACCCGTTGAGGGCTATCTGGGAGAGTACCATGCCTCGGCGGTGCAGCACCGGAATTAGGTAGGCTACGCCCACCAGCAGAGCCAGAATAAGACCGTAGCGCAGGGCCGAGAGCAGCGGCCCTTCAGCAAGCCCCAGATGCAGAAGCCAGCCCAGGGTGGAAATGTTATCAACATAGGCGATGTTGCCCACGCGGGAGGGGTCTGAGATGGCGAAGAACCAGAATTCACGAGCGGTGGCGGGCATGAAGATGAACCCTGCCGCGACCGTGGCTGCAAAGGTGGCACCCAGGGTGAGCACCCCCTTGATGTCCCGACGCATGAGCAGGATCAGGCCGAAGGCCAGCGGGGTGAGTTTGATACCGCCAGCGATACCGATGAGCACACCGCGGGGCACCCGGGTGGCTGGGCGGAGCAGGTCGATGAGTACCAGCAGCAGGATTAGGGCGTTGATTTGGGCTAAGCCAATACCGCGGTCCCAGGGGCTGAACATGGTGATGCAGGTAGCCATCACTACAACCGTCGAGCGGCTACCTAGCAGGGCCTCGCCGGGTACGGTGATTCCGCGAGCGCGCGCGTGGTTGAGAATCAGTACCGAGATCCAGAGGGCTGCCAGGATGGCCAGGAGGGTCATAGCCCCGGCACCGGCCCAGAGGGGCAGGAAGGCGAAGGGGGCGAAGACCATGACCGCAAAGGGCGGGTAGGTGAAGGGCAGGGTGATGGGCTGCCCGTCTTCGAGGTAGTAGTTGTAGAGGGTTTTGCCGGGGTAGAGGTCGCCAAAGACTACGCCTGCGCCGGTGCGGTAGACCTCGAAGTCTTGGCCGTTGAGGATCATGGAGTGGCGGATGTGCCACTGCATGACCGCTAGGAAGAAGATGCCGGTAAGGGCCGGGCAGATGATGTGCCGGGCGGGCAGGCGGGTGGTGAGGCTGAAGAGGGGCACCTGGGGCTACTTTTCGGTGGGGGTTGCGGCGTCCTGGTCTGCGGTCTTGCGGACGGCTACCAGGTTAGTGCCGCGCTTGGTTTTGGCTCGGCCGGGTAGGCGTTTGGTAGGACGCTCCTCGGCGGCTTTCTTGGGCAGGGCGGCGATGCGCAGGGCGAGTTCGAGAACGAGCAGGCCGAGGGCTGCATAGAAGACGTAGTAGGAGGGGTAGAAGTAGTAGAGGCTGGCGCTCCACCCGGCGATGGTGGCACCCAGGGCTACAACGGCGAGGGCGGCGATGATGATGTGGGCCAGGGGGAAGGCACCGTTGTTCTCTTTGTTGCGCCAGGTGATGTAGATGGCCATGAGCGCAAAGAGCACGGGGAAGAAAATTTGACCGGAGAGGGCCATGGTGTCTTCGGTGTAGCGGAAGATACCGAGGGCCTGGACGATGGCGGTGGCGGCAAGAATGAGGGAAGCAGGCAGTGTTTTCACGGGAAACCAGTCTACCGGCTAGGCGGTGATGAAGTAGGTGATGGCGCAGATCGTAAAGATGGTGCCGGTGATAAGGGCTGCGGCGAGTTCGGTGAGGATGCCGATGCCCATTGATTTGAGGGCAGCCAGGGTGCTGCGTGCTGAGGCGGCGATATCGCCCTGGCTGCGCACGGTTTCGCTGAGCAGCAGGGCTACTGCGAAGCCGACGAAGAGGCCGACGACAGGTATCACGAACATACCGATTACCGCACCGAGCACGCCCCAGAGAATAGAACGGTTGGGAATGGCTCGCTGTTTGAGGGTCTTGCCGGTGAGTAGGGCCTGGGCGGCCATGCCCACAATCATGATGGGAAGGCCTAGGCCGAGGAGCCACCAGCCTTCCGGCCCGCGCAGGGTAAGCCCCCAGAGCAGCACGCCGCCGAGCACAGCGAAGGAGCCGGGCAGGATGGGGTAGACGATACCGACAATACCGACGGCAATGAGGACGACGGCGATAAGGGTCATCACGATAGCTAGGGTCATACTGCTCAGTTTACCGGTGCGGTTACTGGCAAGCATTGGGCATGCCGAAGCCTATTGGCCGGGGCTGGCGTGAATTGCGACGAGCCCCCAGGCGAGGAGCAAGAGGGTCAATAGGTAGAGGTATGCCCAATGCTTAGCTATCTCATCGTAAAACCACACTGATATAATCAGCATTACACATACAAGTTTTGGAGTAGAGATGCCAGATAAGGACGCCGCCCCCCGCCCCGGTTACCGCGAGCAGCTGACCCTGGGAGCGCGTCCGCTCGATGCCCCCGGTGCGCCTATCACCGACCGGCAGGCCCGCGATATCGCTACCGGCCGCCGCACCTGGCACCGCAGGGCTTCTAAGCCGGTGTCCCTGTGGATGTTTGCCCTATTCATTGTGCTCATGACCCACCGGTGGATTCCAGAGTCCCTTTGGCTGATGGTTCATATGGTCACCCTGGGTCTCATCACCAACTCGATTCTGGTGTGGTCCCAGCATTTCACCGAGGCCCTGCTCAAGCACAAGCTCCCCGACACCGCTCGACCGGTGCAGCTGGCCCGTATCTATGCCCTCAACGCCTCGATGGTGGTGCTGATGGTGGGTGTGGTCTTTTCTCTCTACCCGCTGACGGTGCTCGGCTCGGTGGGCGTGGGCGCTGCGGTGACCTGGCACGGGGTTGCCCTGCTGCAACAGATGCGTTCGGCCCTGCCTGCCCGCTTTGGGGTGACGATTCGCTACTACATTGCGGCCTCCTGGCTGCTGCCGGTGGGCGCTACTTTTGGTGCCCTGCTGGCCTACGACGGGCTGAGTGCCACCTGGCACGGCCGTCTTTTGCTGGCTCACGAGGCTATCAACGTTCTGGGGTTTGTGGGTATCACGGTGGTAGGTACCCTGATGACCCTCTGGCCGACCATGCTGCGCACGGTCATGGTGCCAGACGCCGTCGTCCGCTCCACCCGCGCCCTGGCAGGCCTGTGTGCGGGGTTGGGGCTCACTGTGGCCGGCGCCCTGGCCGGTCTCACCTGGCTGGCTGTTACCGGCCTGCTACTCTACGCCGGTGCCCTGGGGCTAGTTCTTACCCTCATGGTGCGCACCGCTGCCGCCAAGAAGCCTGCCGACTACGCGACCTTCTCGGTAGCTGCCGGTATGGTCTGGCTGACCGCGGGCGTCCTTTTCTCTGCCTATCTGGTCGCTACCTCCCCCTTTGACTCCCTGACCCTGCGCCCGGTCACTCCCATATTTGTTGCCGGCTTCCTGGCTCAAACCCTGCTGGGTGCCATGACCTACCTACTGCCAGCCCGTATGGGCGGCGGTCCCAAGGCCGTCCGCGCCGCCAACAAGGAGTTCAACCGTTTCGCGGCGGGCCGCACCGTCATGGTCAACCTCTCCCTGCTCATCTTCATCCTGCCGGTTTCCCTCACCGGCTCTTGGGTGCGCACCGGCGCCTCCCTGCTCGGAGCCTTTACCCTCTTCGCCTTCATCCCCCTCATGATGCGAGGGGTGCGGGCCTCCGTTAGCGCGCGCAAGGCCATGATTCAGGCCCGGGCCCGCGGCGAGGCACCCACCCCCGACCCCGAGGCGCTCAGACCGACTCCCGTACCCCACCTGCGCAATGCCCTCATCGGTGCCCTGGCTGTGGTTCTGATCGTAGCCTTAGGGGTCGCGGTTGACCCGGCGGCCCGCGCACGACTTGCCGCGCCCGCGTCCGCCGGGAGCGCCACCGGCCAGACCACCACCCTGGCCGTTGAAGCCACCGCCGACATGCGCTTTACCCCAGGCACCGCAGAGGTGCCGGTAGGCAACCGCCTGGTCATTGAGGTCACCAACACCGACACCAAGAACGCCCACGACCTAACCTTCTCCAACGGAACCTCCACCGGCCGAATCGACCCCGGGGCAACCAAGAGCGTGGACGTCGGCATCATCACCGGTGACCTAGAGGGCTGGTGCTCGGTGGTCGGGCACAGGGCTATGGGCATGACCTTCACGGTGGTAGCAAGCGGGGCGGACGCCGCCCAGGCAGGTACCAGCGCCACCGACAGTTCAGCCCACGCCGGGCACAGCACCGGTGGGGCGACCGGCTCAGTACTAGCCCCCACCGATATTGATCTGCAAGGCGATATCGCTGAAAGCTACCAGACCCGCGATGCCACCCTGACTCCCGTAGCCGACGGTGAAAGCATCGACGGCCGCACCGTGCACCGCCAGACCCTGGATGTACAGGAACTCCCCCGCGAAATCGCACCCGGGGTCAACCTCAACGCCTGGACCTTCAACGGCTCCTACATGGGATCCACCCTGCGCGGGCACGTGGGCGATATTTTTGAAATTACACTCGTCAACAACGGGAGCATGGGGCACTCGGTAGACTTCCACGCCGGGGCCGTCTCCCCCGACGAGGTTATGCGCACCATCGCCCCCGGTGAATCCCTCACCTACCGCTTTGAAGCCGTACGCTCGGGCATCTGGCTCTACCACTGCTCCACCATGCCCATGAGCACCCACTTGGCCGCGGGAATGTTTGGGGCGGTCATTATCGACCCCGCCGACCTGCCCGAGGTAGACCGCGAATACCTGCTGGTACAGTCAGAGGTAGCCCTGACCGAAACGGGCACCCAAACCTCCACCGCCGACCCGGGCGAGGCCGTCCTCACCGACATCTCCCCCGAAGGCCTCGCCGCTGGCACCCCCACCCTCACTCTCTTCAACGGCCACGCCACCCAGTACCTACGCGACCCGCTCACCGCCCGCGTCGGCGAGCGTGTGCGCATCTGGGTGCTCAACGCCGGGCCCAACGGGGAGCTAAGCTTCCATGTGGTGGGTAGCCAATTCGACACGGTCTACAAGGAAGGCGGCTACCTGCTCCAGGACGGCGTAGATGCGTTTGGTTCCAGCGGGGGCGGCGCCCAGGCCCTCGACCTTTCAGCCGCCCAGGGCGGATTCGTCGAAATGGTCTTTACCGAACCGGGCACCTACACCTTCGTCAACCACAACTTTGCCGCCGCCGAACGCGGGGCCCGCGGGCAGATTATCGTCACCGGTAACTAGAGCAGGTCGGGCAGCGCGGACGCCGGTGGCAGGCAACACCGGGCACGAGCCGCTTGCCGGGTTGAGTGCATCACCTTGGGGCGTGTACGGCAGGTGAGCACCTGACGGGCAGGAGGGTTATCCAGTAGTCTTGACCTGATGACAAGTGAACGCCCCAAGCCCAATCTTGCCCTGCGCATCAGCGCGGGGCTGGTCGCGCACTGGCAGCTTGTGGCATCGGCGGTGCTGATGTCGGCCGGTGTCGTGGGGCTTTCTGCTACCTACGAGGACTACTGCGGGCAAACCGACCTGACCTACGCCCCCACCGAACTGCGGGACGATATTGAAGCTGCCGCCCAGGTTGCTGGTTTCCGCGCAGGCGTGCTGGCAGCCCAGCTAGAAACCGAATCAGGCTGGGTCACCACCGCCCAGTCCCACGCGGGGGCCCACGGCCTAGCCCAGTTCACCCAAAACACCTGGGACATCTGGGGCGAGGGCGATATCAACAGCCCTGAAGACTCCATTGCCGCCCAGGGCCGCTACCTGGCCTACCTTTCGGAGCGCCTAGCCCCCTATGTAACGGATGAGGCTTCACTTCAGGATATTGTTCTAGCAGGCTACAACGCCGGGCCCGGCGCAGTCGAGGAATACGGCGGCATCCCACCCTACTTTGAGACCCAAAACTACGTGGTCAAAATTGACGAGCTCGCCGCGACCAAATACGCGGTCACTTGCGCCCCCAGCCCCGATTTCAAGCAGGCTACCCTGGTGCGCTAGGGGAGCCGTAAAATACACAATGCCAGCAGCTTCGCTGCGAGCCTGCTTCACCAAACCCTCAGGAGGCCCCCATGACCGCTTCGTCCCTTCCCTCAGATCAGCTCTTCCCGCAGGGCAAGCCTGCTCCTGCCGGCTCTTTCACCGGCCAGGCCTATATGCACCCGCTGGCACCCAGTAGCCAGCTCCAGTCGCTTGCCGTCACTTTCGACGCTGAAGCCCGCACCAACTGGCACACCCACGACCTTGGCCAGCTCATCGTGGTAACCTCCGGCATCTGCATCTACCAGCTCGAAGGCCAGGATCCCCAGACCCTCAAGCCCGGTGAAGCCTTCTTCTTCGAACCCGGCATCAACCACTGGCACGGGGCCACCAGTGACGGGCCCATGACCCACATCGCCGTCACCCCCTTCAACGAGGACGGCGAATTCGTCAACTGGGGCGCCCCCGTCGACGACGCCACCTACACCGGCTAGGCCCCACAGACCTTAAACAAGGACGCCGCCACCCGCTTTCCTGCCTCAGGGCAGGGGCGCGGGTGGCGGCGTCCTTACTCAGAAGCCCTACCGGGGAAGCCTAGCGCTTCTGGTAGAGGGCCTTCTTCTGGAACTTGGGATCAGAGGTGACCAGCATGCCCAGGGAGCGGAAAATCCCCTCGTCCACCGAGCCCAAAATGGTGGTGGTGTGCACATCAGCCCCACGCAGGTTCTTAATCTGCTCAAGGGCGGCGCGGGCGTCCTCATCGTGGGCCGCAGAGGTTGAGAGGGCAATCAGCACCTCGTCGGTGTGCAGACGGGGGTTCTGGCTACCCAGGTGCAGGGTCTTCAGGCGCTGGATGGGTTCCAGGGCCTCGTTGGACAGCAGGTGCTTGGAATCGTCCAGGCCAGCCAGGTGCTTGAGCGCGTTGAGCAGGGCAACAGCCGAGCAGCCGAGCAGGTCGGTGGTCTTACCGGTGATGATGGTTCCATCTGCCAGCTCGATCGCCGCACCGGGGGCACCGGTGGTCTCTTCACGCAGACGAGCAGGGGTGACAACAGGGCGGTCGGTTTCCTTGATACCGGCCTTAGCCATAACCACGGCAGCGCGGTCCGACTGGGTGGAATCCAGGCCGCCGCGGGCCTCGTCCACCAGGGCCTTGAAGTAGCGGCGGATAATCTCCTGCTCAGAAGCGTAACGGCAGGCGGCATCATCGGTGATGCAGTTACCGGCCATATTCACGCCCATGTCGGTGGGCGACTGGTAGGGGGTAGTGCCGGTCATCTTCTGCAGCAACACCTTGAGCAGGGGGAAGGCCTCAACGTCGCGGTTGTAGTTGACGGTGGACTCGCCGTAGGCGGTCAGATGGAAATGGTCGATAACGTTAGCATCATCGAGATCAACGGTCGCAGCCTCATAGGCCAGGTTGACGGGGTGCTCCAGGGGCAGGTTCCAGATAGGGAAGGTCTCGAACTTGGCATAGCCAGCCTTCACACCGCGCTTGTTCTCGTGGTAGACCTGCGACAGGGCGGTTGCCAGCTTGCCGGAACCGGGACCGGGAGCGGTAACAACCACCAGGTTACGGGTGGTTTCGGCGAACTCGTTGCGCCCCAGGCCGTCCTCGCTCACAATTAGGTCGGTATTGGTGGGGTAACCGGGAATGACGCGGTGACGCGAAACCTTCAGGCCCAGGCGCTCCAGGCGCTGTTTGAAGGCAACGGCTTTGGCGTTGTCGTCCTCCATCTGGGTGAGCACCACGTGCTCGACCAGGAAGCCGCGCTCACGGAAGACGTCGACCAGGCGGAGCACGTCGTCCTCGTAGGTAATGCCCAGGTCGGCGCGGATTTTGTTGCGCTGCAGGTCCTTGGCGTTGAGGCAGATGAGAATCTCTACCTCATCGCGGATTTGCTCCAGCATCGCGATCTTGTTGTCGGGTGTGAAGCCGGGTAGCACACGGGAGGCGTGCATGTCGTCAAAGAGTTTGCCACCCATTTCGAGGTAGAGCTTGCCGCCGATTTCTTCGCGGCGCTCCTGGATGTGCCGAGACTGCATCTCGATGTACTTCTCACGGTCAAAACCAATTTTGTTCACCATGGAATTCAAGCCTATCAAGTCCAAGGGTGCGGACACCCGCGCCCCGACCGCGTGGCGGCAGCGAAAGCTTGCTGTGCAGGGTTCTTGGGCTGTGTGCAGGGAAAACTCTGCACACAGCCCAAGAACCCTGCACACACCAATGCGACAAAGAGCTCTAGCCCTTCAGCACCTCAGCAAGTCTCTTCACACCCTCGGTCAGGGCGTCCGGCTCAATCGCCGAGAAGGCGATACGCAGCTGGTTGGCGCCGGGGTTCCGCGAAACACCATCTGAACCCACCACCGGCTCATAGAAAGCCGAGCCCGGAATGAAGACCACGCCGGCCTCGATGGCGGGGGCGAGGGCGTCCGTCGCGTCCTCGTACTTACCGCCGGCAGGCAGAGTCAGCCAGGTGAAGAAGCCGCCCTCGGGTACCGTCCAGGTGGTTCCCTCGGGCATGTACTTTTCGCAGGCGTCCAGCACGGCCTTGCAGCGGGCCTCATAGAGGGCAGCGGTGGCACGGGTGTGAGACTCCCACAGGCCCTCGCTCATGAAGCCCAGCACCAGGCGCTGCGACAGCACCGACGGGCAAATCGTCACCGCCTCACCCGCGATCTGCAGGAACTTACGCACGCGGAAGGGGGCGACCATCCAGCCCACACGCACACCGGGCGAGAAAACCTTAGAGAAGGAGCCCAGGTAGAGCACGTTCTCGGGGTCAAGCGAGTAGAGGGAGCGGCGGCGTTCCCCGGTGAAGGAAAGCTGGCCGTAGGGGTTATCCTCAACAATCAACACGTCGGCTTCGTGGCAGACGCGCACCAGCTCGGCACGGCGCTCGTCCGACAGGGAGATACCGGTGGGGTTCTGGAAGTTGGGGATGGTGTAGAGGAACTTGACCTGCTTGCCCTCGGCCCGGATCTCTTCGATGGCCCGGGCGACGGCGGCGGGGTCGAGGCCGTCCGCGTCCAGGGGTACCTGGCGGACGTCCGCCTGGTAGCCCTCGAAGACGCCCAGGGCGCCGGTGTAGGTGGGGCCCTCAGCCAGGATCACGTCGCCGGGGTTAACGAAGAGTTTGGTGGCAAGGTCTAGACCCATCTGGGAACCCGCGGTCATCTGAATGTCATCGACCGCTGGGCAGGCACCTTCAGATTCCATGAACTCGCAGACCAGCTCGGCCAGGGCTTCCAGGCCAGCGCCTGAGCCGTACTGCAGAACTTCCAGGCCCTCTTCTTCGATAATGCGGGCGCTCATAGCCCCGAGTCGGTCAAGGGGTAGCAGGTCGAGGTCGGGGTTGCCACCAGCCAGGGAGATAATGCCGGGGCGCATGGCCACCTCAAAGACGTCGCGCACAGCGGACGGGCGGAAGCCGGCAGCGCGGTCAGCAAAGTGGTGCATAATGCGGGCTTCGGCAGGGTTAGCTTCGGCCAGTAGAGCTGCAATCTTGCTCATGGTTATTCCTTGCCACCGTAGGTAATGTCGGCGACACCGGACGCCGGTGAGGTCGGCTCAGCACCTACCCCGGCGGCGTGCAGGGAGATAAGTTCGTAGACGGTATGAGCTGCGGCGATGCCGGTCAGTTCGGCATGATCGTAGGCCGGGGACACCTCAACCACTTCGGAACCCACCAGGTTGAGCCCGCGCAGGCCGCGCAGGATTTCAAGCAGTTCGCGGGAGGTGATGCCGCCAGCTTCGGGGGTTCCGGTACCGGGGGCGTGGGCGGGGTCGAGCACGTCAATGTCGATGGAGACGTAGAGCGGCTTGTCGCCAATGCGCTCCCGCAACAGCTCAACAACCTTCTGCACGCCCAGATAGTAGACGTCCGCGCTGGTGACGATACCGAAGCCGAAGCGGGCGTCGTCCTCAAGATCCTCGGTGCCGTAGAGGGGGCCGCGGGTGCCCACGTGGCAGAGGGCGTCGGTGTCGAGCAGGTCTTCTTCGAAGGCGCGGCGGAAGGGGGTGCCGTGGGTGTATTCGGCGCCGAAGTAGGTGTCCCAGGTGTCCAGGTGGGCATCGAAGTGCAGCAGGGCGATTTTGCCGTGCTTCTTGGCCAGGTTGCGCAGGTTGGCGAGCGCGATCGTGTGGTCGCCGCCGATGGTGACCAGGCGGGCGCCCTCCTTGGTGAGCTCGTGAGCGCCGGCCTCGAACATGGCGAGCGCTTCTTCGATGTTGAAGGGGTTGCCGATGATGTCACCGGCGTCAGCTACCTGGGCTTCTTTGAAGGGGGAGATGTTGGCGGCGGGGTTGAAGGGGCGCAGCAGGCGGGAGGACTCGCGCACGTGGTTGGAGCCGAAGCGGGCGCCGGGGCGGTAGGAGACGCCGGAGTCCCAGGGCATACCGGCCACGACGATGTCGGCTTTTTCGACCTGGTCGAGGCGGGGTAGGCGGGCAAAGGTGGCAAGGCCGGCCCAGCGGGGTACTTCGGCGGCGTTGACGGGGCCGACGCGTTCGACACCGTCAGCGCCGGTGGCGATGACGCGGTTGGGGTCGGCTGAGAAAAAAGCTTGAGTCATGGGTTCTCCAAGGGGGTTAGGACGCTGGTAGCTGGCTCAGTGCGCGGGGCAGGCTGGGTGCGGGCTGAGCCCGGAGTTAGTGTGGCCGGGCGCACTAGAATCGCTACTACTATAACCCGCCTGCACAGCAGCGGCGGGGCAGTTTTGACCGCGACCGCGCACATGAACCTGATACTTATTCACCGGTCGGTAAAGCTATGCCAACTCACCGGCGGCACCCGGGCGGGGGAAAGCGTCCTCACCTGCCCGCCGCCGCGCGCAGGCGCATAAGTTTGCAGAAAATGAAGTTAAAAAATCATGGCGCGGTTTATACTTTCACTATTCCCCGCATCACACTCCCTTGAAGGAGCTCCTATGAACCTCGCTATTATCCTGCTCTATCTGGCGGCCCTGGTCTTCTTTGGCTACATGGGCAAGCACCAGGCCAAGAACACTGAAGACTTCCGTGTGGCCGGGCGCCGTCTAGGGCCCGTCCTCTATACCGGCACCATGAGCGCCGTAGTGCTGGGCGGGGCCTCAACCGTGGGCGGTGTGGGCCTAGGCTACACCTATGGCCTGTCAGGCATGTGGCTGGTTGTTGCCATTGCAGCGGGTATTCTATTGCTCTCCCTGGTCTTTGCGCCCATTATCTCGCGCCTCAAGATATATACCGTCTCGCAAATGCTTTCCCTGCGCTATGGGGTGCGAGCAACCCAGGTTTCTTCTATCGTCATGCTGGCATACACCGTGATGATTGCGGTGACCTCAACCGCCGCCTATGCCTCTATCTTCCGCGTGATGTTCGATATGGATCGCACCTGGGCTATTCTGCTCGGCTCCCTGGTGGTCATTGGTTACTCGCTGCTGGGTGGCATGTGGTCCATTACCCTGACCGACATGATGCAGTTCGCGATTATGACTGTGGGTATGTTCTTGCTGATGCTGCCCTTCTCACTGAGCCAGGCTGGCGGCTGGTCGGGGATGACGGAGCGTCTGGACGCCGAGTTCTTCCAGATAGGTTCTATGGGCATGAACTCGATTATCACCATGTTCGTGATTTATACCCTGGGTATTTTGGTTGGCCAGGATATCTGGCAGCGCGTCTTCTCGGCCCGTTCCCCCGAGGTGGCCCGTTGGGGTGGCGCGAGCGCCGGTATCTACATCACTCTCTACGGTGTAGCCGGTGCGGTCATTGGTATGGCGGCTGCGGTGCTGGCCCCTCAGCTTGAGAATCAGGACGATGCCTTCGCGGCTATCGCTCAGAACTATCTGCCTGTGGGTGTGGGCGGCGTTGTGCTGGCAGCCGGTGTAGCGGCGATGATGTCAACGGCTTCGGGTGCCCTGATTGCATCTGCGACCGTAGCCCGTGTGGATGTGATTCCCTTTATCACCGGGCGTCCTGCGCTTGAGGAGGGCGATGAGACCGATGCCACCCTTAAGGCTGACCGTCTTTACCTGCTGGTCATGGGTGTGCTGGTTACTTTTATCGCCATTTTCCTGACCGACACCGTCACCTCTTTGACCATTGCCTACGACATCCTGGTGGGCGGCCTGATGGTTGCGATTCTGGGCGGTCTGGTGTGGAAGCGCGGCACTGGCATGGGTGCAGCTCTTTCTATGGCGGCAGGTTCCCTGGTGACCCTGGGATGTATGCCGGTCTTTGGTGTGCTGGCTAACGAGCCGATCTACTACGGCCTGGCAGCATCGCTGGTGGTCTATGTGATTGCTTCACTTGCGACCAAACCTACTTCCCCCGAGGTGATGAAGGCTTGGCAGGAGCGGCTAAATAGCTAGTATGCAGCTGGTTTATTCTGGAGCTCCCGCTGACCATCGGGAGCAGCTGCCGGCCTGGGCGCAAGCCGTGTATTTTGAGGATTTCACCCGCGATAAGCACACGCGCTGCCTCCTGGCCTATCACGATGGAGAGTTGGTAGGAATCGCTGCCTGGTGGACGGCCCGCGCCCACCGCACCCACTACGAATTCCAGCTTGCAGTGGCTCCTCATCTGCGGCGGCAGGGCATAGGAACCGCCCTCTACCAGCAGGCGCGGACGCTGGTACCGACTAGTGGAGATACCTGCCGAGCCATAGCATCAGCTTGTGCAGGTTTCTTGGGCTCTGTGCACAGAAAAACCTGCACAGAGCCCAAAAACCCTGCACACCCCGCCGTATTTACTGGTAGGTCACTACCCGCGTGCAGGGTAAGGGCCAGCTCGGGGTGGCTCGTATCGAGCGCCGCCCGGTTAGTAATCATAGAATGCGTGAACTGGTGTAGCACCACCATCTTCTGCGGCAGGCGGTGCTTATCGGTCAGCGCCGCCAGGTAGTCCAGAGTTTCATTAATTTCTGAGGCATCGACGGTACCGATTTGCTGCAGGTGCACCTGCCCGGGGTAAAGACGCCATTCGGGGTCAATGCCCAGGCCAACGTGGGGTTCCTTGAGCAGCTCTTCATACTGTTTGACCTGCTCGGTGAAGGTGCTGCGGCCGGGCTGGAAGTCCAAGATAACGTAGACCCCGTTTTTACGGGCTTCATCGATGAGAGGGCGCAGGCTTTCAACGGTTGCCTCATCGGAGTAGTCGCCGTCAGGCCCAGGGGCTGAGCTGGCTACCGTGGTAATGATCTCAAAGGCAGGAATGACCTTTTCGTCGGTGTGCGCCTGGTATTCAGCGGCGAGATTTTTAACCCGGACAACAGATTCAGCGGGGCCCTGCTCCCCCAGCGCTCCCAAGGACGGGCCGCCGGGGTTACCGTAGAGCGCCACGTAGCGGTGGGCAAAGATCTGGTCGCCGCCGCCAAGCACCTCGCCCTGAGGGGCGTTGGCCCGTAAGGTTTGTGCGGGAGCGGACGCCATAGCGCTGGCACCTGCGGACGGGCTAGCGGTTGAGATGGCAGGAGCAGATGAGGACGCTGCAGCACTCGCGCTGGGTGTGGGGTTGGCGGTTGCCAAGCTGCTCACTGCCACTGTAGAGGTAGCGGTTTCGATCGCAGGTTGCTCAGTTGGGGTGGCGGAGCACCCTGGTAGGGTGAGGGCAGAGAGGGTCATAAGGGAAAGAAGGTGGGTGTGGCGAGTGCGCATGGTGCCCTGGGAGCTGACTGCAAATGTTTAATCAGTCTACTGAATACTTTCCTTCAGGGCCCTTCTATTACACAGAATGAAGCCCTCGGCAGACCCCCGGGCGAGACTGCCCAGATCACCCAAGCCGCCACAAGCGTCCGCTCATAAACATACTATGGTCCGCATAACATTACATTGCTCAAAATCCCGCATATCTATGCATTCACCCCTTAAGCTGAATCGGAAGCCCGCACCACGCGCCGACGAAAGGCCACCATGACTCACCCCTCACTCCCCGACCGTTCCGGTGAAACCACCGAGCCCCGCCGCAATGCCGGCTACGCCATTCTGGCCACCCTGCGCAACTACGGCATCGACACCGTCTTCGGCATTCCCGGCACCCACAACCTTGAGTTCTACCGCCACCTCGAAGAGCTCGACATCCACCCCGTCACCACCCGCCACGAGCAGGGTGCCTCCTACGGGGCGGACGGCTGGTCGCTGACCCGCGGCCTACCCGGCGTCGTCATCACCACCTCGGGCCCCGGCCTGCTCAACTCCCTCTCGGGTGCCGCCACCGCCTACGCCGAGTCGCGCCCCATGATTATCCTCTCCCCCGGCCGCCCCGTGGGCCACGAATTCCGCGACATCGGCGCCCTGCACGAGACCAAGAACCCCACCGGCGCCGTCAACTCCATCGTCGAGTTCTCCCGCCGCGTAAACTCAGCCGAAGAAGCCGTGGACATCATCCACAACGCCTTCCGCTCCTTCGCCCACAACCGTCCGCGCCCCATCCACATCGAAGTACCCCTCGACGTACTCGAACGCGAAGTTGAGCTTGACCCCGCCATCCTGCAGGCCCGCCCCCTGGGCAAGCCCCAGCCTGCACCAGCTGACGACGTGCGCGAAGCTGCCCGCATGCTGGCTGAAGCTAAGAAACCCATCATCGTTGCCGGTGGCGGCTCCATCGGCGCGGCAGCCGACCTGCTCCGCCTGGCAGAAACCCTGGAAGCTCCCGTCATCACCTCGGTCAACGGCAAGGGCGCCATTCCCGAAAAGCACCGCCTCTCCCTCGGCGCTGACCTGCGCCTGAGCGCAGCCCACGCCTTCTGCCAAGAGGCTGACGCCATGCTCATTATCGGCTCCAAGATCGGTGAGGCGGAGCTCTGGGACGGCGACATCCACCCCGCTGGGCCCGTGATTCGCGTTGATATCACCCGTGACCAGATGTTGACCAACATCACCCCCGACATTGAGCTGCCGGGCAACTCCAAGGCCGTCATTCCGCAGCTTCTGGACGCCCTGGCCAAGCTTGGCCTGGCTCCCGGCTCCCGCGAGCCCCGCGACCTGCAAAACATCTTCGACGCCCTCGATAACGAGGGGCGAGCGCTGGCCCCCGAACTGGCCGAGCTCAACGAGAAAATCATGGAGATTCTGCCCGAAGACACCATCATCGCCGGTGACTCCTCCCAGGTCACCTACATGGGCACCACCACCTTCTACCGCGCAGCCCGGCCCAACTCCCTGCTCTACATGGCCACCTACGCCACCCTGGGCTACGGCCTACCCGCCGCTATTGGCGCCAAGGTAGCTGCACCCGAGCGTCCTGTAGTCTGCCTACTGGGCGACGGCGCCCTCATGTTCGCCATCCAGGAGCTCATGACCGCCGTTGAGCAGCAGCTCGACCTACCCATCATCTGCGTCGAGAACGGCGGCTACGGTGAGATTCGCCAGAACGAGCGTGACCGCTGCATTGCCCCCGTGGCGGTAGACCTGGTGCAGCCCGACTGGGTCAAACTGGCCGAGGGCTTCGGCGCCACCGGCTTCTCAGCCACCATGGATACCCTGGCCGAGACCGTCCAGCAGGCACTGGCTGCCCGAGGCCCCTCGATCGTGCACCTGAAGATTGGTGAGACCCTGCGCTAGGCGCAGGTAGCGCACGAAAAATAAGGACGCCGCCCCCACTCCCCTGCCGCAGGGCAGGAAGGTGGGGGCGGCGTCCTTGTTTTATCTGCTCACCCGGTAGAGGTGAGGCGGGCGGCTACTCGTAGCGCAGGGCGTCGATTGGGTCGAGCTTGGCTGCCTTGTTGGCCGGGTAGTAGCCGAAGAAGAGGCCGATCGCCAGGGAGAACCCCAGGGCTAGGAGCACGGCGCTGAGCGGCGGGAAGACGAAGGTGCCCAGCATGTTGGCCCCCACCATGCCCAAGCCGCCGCCAATGAGAACACCGAGAATACCGCCGACCAGGCAGACCATCATAGCCTCAACCACGAACTGTAGGCGGATTGCCCCTCGCGTTGCTCCCAGGGCCTTGCGGATGCCGATTTCGCGGGTACGTTCGGTGACGGTCACGAGCATAATGTTCATGACGCCAATACCACCCACCAGCAGCGAGATACCGGCGATAGCCGAGATGGCTGCACTGATGCCGTCCAGAACCGCATTGAACTGCTCGGTCATGGCCGAGAAGTCCTGAATCTCGGCCATGAACTGGTCATCGCTGCGGTACATGCTGGTCAGGTGGGCCTGGAGCAGGGCCTTGACCTGGCCTAGGTCCTTGCCCTCAGCCGGGCGCACGGTGATGCTGTTCCAGCCGTTGCTGTTATAGGAGTTGAAGTCGGGTTCCAGTGAAATCGGTAGGTAGACTGAGCCGGGCCCGGTATTGGCAAAGATACCACTGCCCATAGACTCGGTTTGATAAACCCCGACCACCATGAGGCTCCGTGAGATCATGCCAAACTGGGCATCGATTTCACTTCCCACTGCCGTCTGGGGGTCGCCAAAGAGCTGATACGCCTGATCAATTGAGAGCAGGATGACCGGTCGTTTGGCATCTGTGTCGGCTTGCGTCAGAGAGCGCCCCGCCACCAGGCTGACCGGGTTGAGCTCCAGGTAGTCCATGTTGACGAACTGGGCGTTGGTGTAGGGGGCCTCGCTCCCACCGGCACTGAGGTCTACGCTGGTGTAAGAGTTTGCCCCGAGGGGGATACCCGCGATGTTATCGCCCAGGGCCTCTTTGAGGCGGGCGATGTCGTGCTCATCGAACTTAGACTCAGCTGCAGGCTCAATATATTCGCCGTTCGGCATACTCATGGGGCCGGAGGTCAAACCAGCTTCTTCCTGCTCCTCGGTGGGTCGCTGCACCACGTTCACCATCAAGTCGTTGGCACCGGAGCTCACAATTGACTCAGAGGCCTGGGTTTTCAGCGAATGCCCCAGGGTCAAAATCGTAATGACCGAAGCGATACCCACGATGATGCCGAGCAGGGTAAGGAAGGAGCGCATCTTGTTGTTGCGCAGGCTCCCCAGGGCTAGGGAGATTGATTCACGCACGTTCATTGCGAGACCTCCTCTGTAATTCGACCGTCGACCATGGTGACGATGCGGTCAGTCTCGGCAGCGAGCTCGGGGTTGTGGGTAATGAAGACGATGGTCTTGCCCTGCTCACGGTTGAGCTCGTGGAAGAGGTCCATGACCATACGGCCGGTTTGGGAGTCCAGGGCACCGGTGGGTTCGTCCGCCAGGAGCAGGGGCGGGTCGTTGGCCAGGGCGCGGGCGATAGCGACGCGTTGCTTCTGGCCACCGGAGAGGGCCGCGGGGCTGTGATTCATGCGGTCGGCCATGCCCATCTGCTCTAGCAGGTGGGCGGCTCGTTCGCGACGGTCACGGGGGTTGATGCCTGCGTACATCATGGGCATTTCCACATTCTTAAGGGCAGAAATACGGCCGACCAGGTTGAAGCTCTGGAAGATGAACCCGATGTTCTGGCTGCGGTAGTAGGCCAGTTCGTCGTCGCTGAGTGAGGGTATGTTCTCACCCGCGAAGGTGTAGTAGCCGTAGGTGGCCCGGTCGAGCAGGCCGATGATGTTCATCAGCGTGGTTTTACCCGAGCCGGACTGGCCCACCACCGACACGAATTCACCGTAATCTACGTGGAAGTCGATGCCAGGCAGCACCGTGATGGCGCTGGGTGTTCCCGCGTTGAAGGTTTTGACGATGCCTCGCATATCGAGCAGGGTGCTCATGACCTACCACCCGAAGCTGGTGCCGGCATCGAGAGTGACGGTTTCACCCACGCGGTAGCGGTAGGCCTCACCGTAGGTGAGCACCATGTCACCGGAGACTACATCGCCGCCGGTGATAGCAATGTCGAATTCGTTGGCCAGACCGGTTTCAACGGAGCGCTCTTCGAGGGTGAAGGAGCCGTCGTCGTTGGGCACAGCTACTACAACGCTCTCACTCCCCAGGTCGTTAGTGTAGACCGCATCGAGAGGTACAGCCAGGGAGCTTTCCTCTTCAGCGGTGATAATGCTGGCCTTGACGGAAGAGCCCAGGTAGAGGCCGTCTCGGTCACCGGTTACTTCGATGGTGACGGTGAAGGTAGGTGAGCTACCAGCTGCCATACCTGCGGCAGCGGCTTCAGTGTTGGCCTGCTGGACTGAGTCAGCGATGGATGCAACCGAGGTGACGGTACCCGAGTACTCCTTGGTACCGGTTGCCCCGGCAGTGAAGGTGACCCGGTTGCCTTCCTTGATGGTGGCAACATCAGCCTCGCGGACGCTGGTGGTGATGGTGAGCTTGGAATCATCGCCGATGGTCACGACGGGGCCAGTCGCCGGCGCACCGGGCTTAGCAACACTCATGACTACACCGTTGATGGGTGAAGTGAGGGTGGCTGAGCTGAGATCGCTCTGCAGGGCACCCAGGGTCTGGTCGCGGGTGGTTTCTGCGTTGGTCAGGGCGGTGCGGGCGCTGTTGAGTTCGGTTTCGAGGGCCGCGAGCTGGGTATTGGCGGAGTTGCGGGCGGTGGTGACGCCGGTGTCTGCGTCCGCCTTTGCCCCGTTAGCTAGGCGCAGGGCCGACTCGGCGGCTGCGACTTCGGCGTTGAGCGTGGTGAGGTCTTCCCCTGCGGCAGCGGCCTGGTCGCGCATCTGGTACTTGGCGTTCAGATCGGTGGCTGCCAGGGAGGCCTGTTCGTTAGCGGAGCGCTGGGTGGCGAGGGCTGCCAGAATTTCAGGGTTGGTGCCGTTGGCGATTCCCTGGCTGTACTGGTCATAGGCGGTTTGGGCTGCGGTGAGAGCACCCTGGGCGCTGGTGACAGCCCCATCGAGCTGGGTGCGCTGGGTATCGAAATCGCCCTGCACAGCGGAGGTGTCGATAGTGGCTAGGGTTTGTCCAAGTTCAACCCGGTCGCCGACCTCTACCTCAACGGAGCTGATGGGGCTGGTGAGGTGGGTGGTAATGGAACGGACCTCACCGGGGGCGATGGTACCATCCACCCGTACTTTGTTGCTGACGCCTTCGTCGCTCAAAATCAGGTAGTCGGTGGAGGGAATCGAGTTCTGGGCGGTGTTGCTGCCGCCGAAGATGCTGCCTACGAACAGCGCACCGATGGCGATGAGGGCGATGATGCCTACGGCGAGGCCAATGAGCACCTTGGTGAGGGTGCTCATTTTCTTTTTGGCAGGCGGACGCCGGCGCGCAGCTTCCGGTGCCATAGGCGGAGGTGTGGGGGTTGTGCTCATGGTGCTGGCCCTTCACTAGCGGAGATAAATGTGGTGTAGTTCTCTTCCAGTGTAGGTGTTAACCTACCCAGATAACACCCGGTTGACACCTAAAAATCAACAAATCATACCGGGGTATGAGGCTACACCAGCTGGGGGGGGGTACGTCTCGTGTATGACTTAAAGATTTAGACCCAAATACTGCCCAGTTGCCAGGCCTTACAGACATCGATCAGCGCCTCCCCTGATTCAGCAACTAGCGCCACATCTCGAGACCCTGTTTCGTTGAAGACCAGCGAGGAAATCGTGTTGAACCCATCATTGATAAAGACTTCGATAGAGCCTCTATCAGCAAAGATGCGCAAGGTGAGTACGCCCTCAACAGGAACAGCAGCAGATCGGTAACCGCCATCACCCACGGTCAAGCGACGGTCAAGGAAAACCCGCCCTGCCTGGGCATCGTATCCAAGGTAGGCATAGGAATTCTGAGCCAGATTCCCTACCATGATGCCGATTCGCTCAGCGGAACTGGCAGATAGGTCAAGGGTAATCTCTAGCTCAAAAGCATCTAACCCTTCAAGCAGGGAAACTCGTTGGTTAGGCTCTAGACGACGAGGCCCGATATCGGTTTCTTTCTGCCTCAGATTTTTCAGCTCTTCTAAAGGAGTACTCACCAGATTAAGGTCCGACCCCAAAGAAAGATGGCGGGGTATAGTGAGCTGGCCTGCCCAACCGTCCTCAGCCTGGCTTGCCACAGGGAGAGTGAAAGACCCCATCCAACCCCAACATATCCGTCGCCCATCTGGAGCCTCAAGAGTCTGTGGAGCGTAAAAGTTGTGCCCCCAATCCACCTGCCGGTAGTCAGTTAAGGGAACAAAGGTACCGCCTGGCTGCCAGTCACCGACCAAGTAGCCAGCGTTATGGGTGTTGCGGTTGCTGTAACCAACTGGGCATGGACGTTCTGGGCAGAACATCAGAACCCACTTACCGTCTAGTTCAAAGAGATCCGGACATTCAAGCATGAAGACATCTTCGCGTGGATCCTCATAAAGCACACCGGAAAAATCCCAGCTCACCATGTCATTTGAGGTATAGAGGCGCACCTGCCCACGCCCGTTCTGACCGGTAGCCCCTAGAACCATATACCAGGTACCTTCTAGTTGAAATACCTTGGGATCGCGGAAGTTTTCTAGCCCGGTGGTGCCAATGACGGTGCCCTGTTTGGTGAAGATAAGGCCATCTGAGGATGTAGCAAGGCACTGTACCTGCACGTTACCCTCATCCCGATTAGCTGGGTTCTCCCAACGGTTACCTGTGTAGTAAACGTAAAGCTGACCATCGGCTCCAGTAACGGCTGACCCTGAGTAAACCCCACCAGAGTCTTCATCGAGAGACGGGGCAAGAGCGATAGGTTCTCGCTGCCAGGTTACCAAATCCGCAGATGAAACATGACCCCAGTGCATAGGCCCCCAGGCAGTGGAATAGGGGTGGTGCTGGAAGAAAACCTGATAGCGGCCGTTATAGTGACTGAGGCCGTTAGGGTCATTGATCCACCCAGCAGGGGCCGCTATATGAAAGACCGGGTACCAGCGGTCTTTGACCTGGTCAGCGAGAGAGCCGTTAGCTTGCTGGGCGCGATCCAACTCGGCAAGGTGTGTTTTCGAAGCAGACATGTTGGTCATAGAGGTTCTTTCCAGAGTAATCCAGCAAATAAAAGCCCACCTATTTTTCGAGGAATAGGTGGGCATTCATAGTGAGCTAGAGCCCGATGTTTTCTCCAGTGGCAGCATCAAAGAAGTGAATATTGCCCTGAGGTGCGATATTCAGCTGGTCAAACTGGCGAATAGATGAGCGGCCAGGCACACGCAGGATAACCTGAGCAGGACGGTCAGATGAGGGACGGGCCAGGTGCACCGGGACAGAGCGGGGGATAGAAGCGTAAACGTAGGCGTCGGCACCCAGTTCTTCTACCAGGTCGACGTGGACGGGAATACCCTCACCTGCACCAACGATTTGTAGGTCTTCGGGGCGCACGCCTACAGAGACGGTGTCTCCGGTTAGCTTAGCCCGGACTGAATCAGGCAGGGAAATAACGCTGTTCCCCATCTTAGCGCCAGCGGAGTCCACGCTGCAGCGGAAGAGGTTCATGGAGGGAGAACCAATGAAACCGGCAACAAACTCATTAGCCGGCTTATCGTAGAGAGCTGAGGGAGTGTCAACCTGCTGCAATACTCCGTCCTTGAGAACAGCAACGCGATCGCCCATGGTCATCGCCTCAGTCTGGTCGTGAGTAACATAAACGGTAGTTACACCGAGCTGCCGAGTAAGTTCAGAAATCTGAGTACGGGTTTGTACACGCAGCTTGGCGTCTAGATTGGAGAGCGGTTCGTCCATAAGGAAGGCCCGTGGGGAACGGACGATGGCACGCCCCATGGCAACACGCTGCCGCTGGCCACCGGAGAGAGCCTTGGGCTTCCGGTCTAGATAATCGGTTAGATCGAGCAGTTTAGCGGCTTCTTCTACACGCTGGTTGCGCTTTTCCTTGGGGTACTTGGCAACCTTAAGGGAAAAGGCGATATTCTCGCGCACAGTCATGTGGGGGTAAAGCGCATAGTTCTGGAAGACCATAGCGATATCGCGGTCTTTGGGAGCAACGTTAGTGACGTCCTTCCCACCAATAGTAATCGTGCCGCTAGTAATATCTTCCAGACCCGCGATCATCCGGAGAGTGGTGGATTTACCACAGCCAGAGGGGCCAACGAGAACAAGGAACTCCCCTTCCTTGATATCTAGGTTGACGTTAGATACTGAGGGGCGTTCTGCCCCAGGGTACTGCAGGGTTACGTTTTCAAGGGTTACGCCTGACATGGGTGGCGTCCTTTCTTCAGAAGTTATTAGGGCAGCTTACTTGCTGGAGTTTTCAAACATGTTATTGATAGAGCTGTTCAACTCTTCAAGCTCCGGGGCAGCCGGCTTACGGTTAGCATAAATCTCTTCAAAAGCTACAACGGATAGAGCCGAGATATCAGCACCGAAGCTGGTAATGGGGAAGAAGAAGACGTCCTGCTCCTCTACAGGTTCTGTGAAGGCCCAGGTATCAATACCCATTTCGCTGTATGTTTGGGCTGCTATTTCTGTGGCCTCGGTGCGAGAGGGAAAAACCACACCTTCTCCACCAATGTAGTTTTGGCATTCAGCAGTTGCCATAAATGCCACCCACTCTGCTGAACCTTCAGGGTCATCCGTATTCTTACTGATAGAGTCAGCCAGCCCATTCATCATGGTCATATTCAGACCGGTATCGGTATTAGTGGGGAATTTAGCGGTTCCTACCTCAAAATCTGCCTTAGCATACGTTGAAATCATCCAGGCACCGTTGAAAGTAATAGCCGCAGCGCCAGAAGTCAGCTGGGGAGCAGCACCATCAGCCTGGCTAAAGACGCCGTAGGCAGGCATATACCCCTTGTCTACCAGACCAAAATACCACTCTAAAGTCTCTGACAAGGCAGGGTCATCAAAGTTGTATCGATCCCCCCAGGTAGGCTTGTTGGTTATCTGCCAATCGTTAGCAGCGGCGAAACCAGACCACTGCCCCTGTCCGAAAGTCGAACCGCCAGACTCAGAGATACCTAAGCCATAAACTGCGACATTGTTCTTGTCGAAGCCAGGTTCATCACCACGTACACCATTCTTGTCAATCGTCAGGTGGGCAACGATTTGCTCAAAGGTACCACCATCCATGGTATTGAAGTCCCAGCTGGCTAGGTCTTCATCGCTATAGCCAGCTTCACGGATCATATCCTTGTTGTAGAAAGCTGCGATGGTATCCCAGTCCTTGGGCATACCGTAAAGGTTTCCATCAGGACCAGTCCAAATATCAGTCAAACCTCCCTGAAAAGCCGAAGTATCAACGTTCTTGGTAGCTTCAAGCTCATTGAGGGGCATGATGACTTCAAGATCAACGTATTGGGGGTATTTTGCAACGTGGTCGGTGAAAACGTCCGGCCCCTGGTCAGCAATAAATCCAGCGGTCAGCTTCTGCCAGTAATCGTCCCAACCGTACTGGGTGATAGTAACTTTCTTCCCAGTTTTCTCTTCGAAGAGATTAGCGCACTGCTGATAGCCGGGTAGCTGGCCGGTGTCCCACAGCCAATAGTCAATGGTTCCAGCATTGTTGCCTTCAGCCTCAGAGGATGAACCGG
>DXCN01000054.1 GCA_019115985.1 Candidatus Rothia avicola
GCGGTACCCTGGCGGGCTTCGAGGGAGTTGTAGACACCCGAGTTAATATCGGGTGACTGCTCGCCAATCGATACAGACACGCCACAAAATTCGCCGTCGAAGCCGTGGGTGGATGAGTTGTAGCCGATGTCGAGGATGGTCTTACGCACAATGCTGGGGATGTCGACGTAACCGTTGGTGGTCACCTCACCCGCTACGTGCACCTGGCCGGTCGTGACCAGGGTTTCAACCGCTACATTTGAGAGCGGGTCAACGGTCAGCAGGGCATCCAGAATTGAGTCGGAGATCTGGTCACAAATCTTGTCGGGGTGGCCCTCGGTCACGGACTCACTGGTGAATAAACGAAGATGATTATTTTCAGTCACGGTTTTTACTGTACTTCTCTCGGCCCGGCGGGGCTACTTGGTGAATGATTGTTGAATTCTTGCGCTATATGACGAAGTATTGCGCGGGAGACGTCGAGCTTGCTGCCCTGGAGGGTTACCTCGCGGTCATTCTGGCCCGAGAGCAGGGTAATAGTGTTGCTATCTGCCCCAAATCCCTGGGTTTCGCTCACGGTGTTCACCGCCAGGTAGTCGCAGCCCTTGCGTGCCAGCTTGGCGCGGCCGTAGTCGAGCGGGCTGGTGGTGGCATCCCCGGTCTCGGCGGCAAAACCAACGATAGTGTGGGGTGCTCGCTGCGGGTTTTCCTCGCGGTAGAGTACGGCTTCTTTGAGGACGTCGGGGTTGCGCACCAGCCTTATCACAGGGTCCTGGCCGGGGTCATCCGTCTTTTTAATCTTGGCGTCCGCGTACTCTGCCGGCCTGAAGTCGGCGACCGCCGCGGTCATAATCAGGACGTCGGTGGCTGCCAGGTGCTCAAATACGGCTTCGCGCAGCTGCAGGGCACTTGATACCCGGGTGACCCGGTGCAGGTTACCCGGTATCTCGACCTCCACATGAGCTGCAATGAGGTGTACCTGGGCGCCGAGTTCGGTAGCGGCAGCGGCAAGGGCGATACCCTGCTTACCCGAGGACCGGTTGCCCAAGAAGCGCACCGGGTCAAGGGCTTCACGGGTACCGCCGGCTGTAATGAGCAGGCGCTGCCCAGCTAGGGGCAGCTCACCTGCCTCAACCGGCTGACCCTGCCCCGCGGCGTCCTGATTCCATCCCAAAAGAGCTAGGGCCTGGGCATAGATATCCTCGGGTTCAGGCAGGCGCCCCACCCCGGAGTCGGGGCCGGTCAGTCGACCCACGGCAGGCTTGATGACGTGGTAGCCGTAGGACTTCAGAGTCGCTACGTTGGCCTGGGTAGCCGGGTGCTCCCACATCTGGGTGTGCATCGCTGGCGCTAGAATGACCGGGGCGTGAGTGGTCAGCACGGTTGCGGTCAGCAGGTCGTTAGCCCGCCCAGCCGCTAAACGGGCCATGAGGTCGGCTGTCGCCGGAGCAACGATCACAGCGTCAGCCTGCTCAGCCTGCCGCACGTGATTGACCTCGGGAACCCGCTCGAAGACGTCCACCGATACCGGGTTGCCGCTCAGGGCTTCAAGAGTAGGCTGCCCCACAAACTTGAGGGCAGCCTCGGTGGGCACCGCAATAACCTCGTGCCCGGCCTTACCAAAAAGACGAAGGAGCATTGCCGCCTTATAGGCAGCAATGCCCCCTCCAATGCCAATAACAACTCGCATGAGTTACTGCAGATTAGGCCTGATCTGCATCTTCAGCGTCGACGTATTCAACGAAGGGCTCGTCGATGTAGAAGTCGCCACCGGCCAGGAAAGCGCTGGGCTCATCCTCGTGTAGCAGGGTGCCGTTTTCATCGAACCGGCCATCAGTAATATGGCGGGCCTCGATCAGGCCTTCGTTGATTTCACGCATAGCCACAGAGAGCGACTTCTCGTTGGGCTCAGAATCTACCAGGGGGCCTACCTGATCGTACAGGTTCTCGTGAAGCTGTGAGTAGTAGGCGTTAATCTGGCGAGCACGGCGAGCACCAAAAATCACCAGACCGTACTTCGACTCAGCTTTTTGGATTAGAGCGTCTGCGCTGGGATTGATGATACCTTCATCGGTGTGTGCGTTTGCCACGTAAGACTCCATCTTGACTGTGCTTGCTCACCACCGGGTCTACCGGTGGCATAAAACTCTACCTATACTATCGGTCAACCGTTTTTTTGTCACGCAAAAGGGCGGCGGTGCAGGGGTGATATTCCCCTAAACCGCCGCCCTAGCGAGACTCCCTGGCTTACTTGCGGTGAGCACCCATGAGATGCACGATTTCTTCCGCCGCTTCTGCCACGGTTTCGTTGATGACGGTGTAATCGAACTCGGGCTCAGCAGCCAGCTCAATCTTGGCGGTATCGAGGCGGGCCTCCTGCTCCTGCGGGGACTCAGTTCCTCGACCAATGAGGCGGGAAACCAGTTCGTCCCAGCTGGGAGGAGCTAAGAAAATGAGCTGCGCTTCGGGCATGGCGTTGCGCACCTGGCGGGCACCCTGCAGATCGATTTCAAGCAGGACATGCTTACCTGCCTCCAGCTGCTTCTGCACCATGGAGCGAATCGTGCCGTACTTGTAGGAATTGTGCACGGTGGCCCATTCCAGCATCTGCCGGTTCTCTACCATCGACTCAAATTCTTCGTCTGAGACGAAGTAGTAGTGCACGCCGTCCTCTTCGCCTGGGCGGGGGTCGCGGGTAGTGGCGGAGACAGAGAACCACACCTCGGGGTAGTGCTCACGAATGTAAGCAGAAACGGTTCCCTTGCCAACGGCGGTGGGGCCAGCTAGCACGGTCAGCTTAGGTGCGGCGGTCTGTTCAGCCATGGTTTCCCTTATCGGTCGAGAAGATTGATGAGTGCCTTACGCTGGTGGATACCAAGACCACGCAGCCGGCGGGACGCAGCAATGTTCAGTTCGTTCAAAATGTTCTCGGTCCGAACCTCGCCCACACCCGGCAGGGAGGTGAGCAGGTCGGTTACCTTAAGTCTAGCGACTGCTTCGTCAGTTTCGGCGCGCTTGAGAACTTCTGCAATAGTAATCTGCTTGTTCTTAACGGCCTCCTTGATTTCGGCGCGGGTAACTCGGGCCTTCTTGGCCTTTTCGCGGGCGGCGGCGCGCTGTTCTTCGGTGAGGGGCTGAAGAGGCATAATCTTTGTCCTTCTGTGCGAGATGCCGTGTAAGGCAAAAGGGGTGGGGTGTGTTGGAATAAACAGGCAACCGAGCAGCTTTGGTTATTCTTGGGGGCTGTTGCTTATCTATTTGCGAACCAACAATTACAAAATAGCATGTCAGAAACGGTTATGGAAGATAGTTACCCGTCGGTAACCTCTTTTAAAGAAAAATGGTGGGAATTTGAAACAAATTCCCACCATTTTTTGTTGGTAAAGACTCTACCGGGCGTTTACAAGCTCGTCACGAGCCTTTTCAGCGGCCTGACGCAGACCCTGAACCGACGGCCCCGCCGCCAGCACACCTCGGCTCGAGTTCACCAGAACCTGGTTCTCGATACCGGCAAAAACGGTATAGAGGTCCTGGGCCGTAGCCCCCTGGGCACCGAAACCCGGTGCCAGAATGGGCCCGTTGACGGTTGAGAGGTCAATCTCTAGCTTCTGCAGGGCATCAGCAACGGTTGCACCTACCACCAGACCGCAGGGGCCCATGACCTCCCACTGACGCTGATCGTTCTCAGCACGGGCTGCGGCGATGATCGACGCGGCAACCGATGAGGTACCGCCGACATGTTGCACGGTCTGCCCTTCGGGGTTTGAGGTTAGCGCCAGCACGAAGGTACCCCGGCCATTGCGGTCGGCAAGGTCAAGGGCCGGGCGCAGAGACTCAAACCCCAGGTAGGGGCTCAGGGTCACTGAATCGGTACCCAGCGGTGAGGTCTCCCCCAGCCAGGCCTCCGCATAGGCTGCCATGGTCGAGCCGATATCGCCGCGCTTGGCGTCGGCAACAACCAGAACACCGGCGTCCGCAGCATCCCGTTGCAGCTGCTCGAGGGCAGCGAGACCTGCCGAACCGTGGCGCTCAAAGAGCGCCACCTGGGGTTTGAGGGCTGCGGCTACCCGACCGCAGGCCTCAAGCACGGTCGAGGCAAAGGTGGTTAAGGACGCCGCGGTGTCGGGCAGCCCCCAGGCATCGAGCAGGGCGGGGTGGGGGTCAATGCCCACGCAGAGGGGGCCCTTCTCCCCCATGGCCACAGCCAGGCGATCACCAAAACCGCGTGACATTAGGCCTCCCGAGCTTTCAGGGCAGCCTCAATGGAGGCGCCGTGTTCCTGCAGGCTCATGACATCCCAGCTGTATTCGCGCAGGGCGTTAATACCCTGAACGGCTGCACCGAACTCAGAGACGGTGGTCATCACGGGGCAGCCTACCGAGGTAGCCGCGGCGCGGATCTCGTAGCCATCGCCGCGGGCCTGGCCACCTGAGGGGGTGTTGAAAATCAGGTCGATATCGCCATCGCGCACCATATCAACGATGGAGCGCTCCCCAGCCTTGGTTTCTGCAATCTTGGGAACGACCAGGGACTCCACCCCGTTGCGGCGCAGAACGTCTGCGGTACCGCCGGTTGAGACAATCTCGAAGCCCAGCTGCTGCAGCATCTTCACGTAGATGATGGAGTTGCGCTTGTCGCGGTTAGCTACAGAGACGAAGACCTTACCCTCGGTCGGTAGCTTAGAACCGGCAGACGCCTCAGCCTTAGCGAAGGCGGTATCGAAGTGGCGGTCCAGGCCCATAACCTCACCGGTTGAGCGCATTTCGGGTCCGAGCAGGGAGTCAACCACGATGCCCTCGGGGGTGCGGAAGCGGCTGAAGGGCAGCACAGCTTCCTTGACCGCGATGGCGGTTTCGGCAGGCAGGGTGGCGCCGTCCATGGTGGCGGGCAGGTAGCCTTCGGCCTTGAGATCTGCAATAGTCTTGCCGGTACCAATCAGGGCCGCTGCCTTAGCCATCTGCACGCCGGTTGCCTTCGAAACAAAGGGGACGGTACGAGAAGCACGGGGATTAGCTTCAATCACGTAGAGAATTTCAGAAGCTACAGCGAACTGAATATTGATCAGACCGCGCACACCCACACCGGCGGCAATCTTGTAGGTTGCCTCCTTGACCTGCTCGATGACGTCCGGCCCCAGGGTGATGGGGGGTAGGGTGCAGGCGGAGTCGCCCGAGTGAATACCGGCCTCTTCGATGTGCTCCATGACGCCGCCCAGGTAAAGCTCTTCACCGTCAAAGAGGGCGTCAACATCAATTTCCACGGCGTCCTCAAGGAACTTATCAATCAGAGCGGGCTGGGAGGGTGAAACCTCGGTAGCGTTCTCCAGGTAGCGGGCCAGCTGAGCTTCAGAGTAGACAATCTCCATGCCACGGCCGCCCAAAACGTAGGAGGGACGCACCAGCACGGGGTAACCGATTTCGTCCGCAATCTTCTTGGCGTTCTCGAAGGTGTAGGCGGTGCCGTTCTTGGGGGAAATCAGGCCGGCTTCTTCCAGCACGCGGGAGAATTCGCCGCGGTCTTCTGCCAGGTCGATAGCCTCGGGTGAGGTGCCCAGAATCGGGATGCCAGCGGCCTTGAGTTCCTGGGCCAGCTTGAGCGGGGTCTGGCCACCGAGCTGCACAAAGACGCCGAGCAGACCACCGGTACGACGCTCAGCCTCAACGATTTCGAGTACGTCTTCCAGGGTAAGGGGCTCGAAGTAGAGGCGGGTTGAGATGTCGTAGTCGGTTGATACGGTCTCGGGGTTGCAGTTGACCATG
>DXCN01000055.1 GCA_019115985.1 Candidatus Rothia avicola
CACGGCTTCAGTTGAAGAAGTGCAAGACACCTTGCGCGGGTGGCGGAATAGGCAGACGCGCTAGCTTGAGGTGCTAGTCCTCGTATTAGAGGGTGGGGGTTCAAGTCCCCCCTCGCGCACAAGAAAACCCCTAGTGGGAAGCATGAAGAACCGGCTCTTGTTGACAGGAGCCGGTTTTTCGTTGACACGGGGCCATAATTTAAAGCATGGCAAGCATCCGAAAACGCGTAAAAAAAGACGGTACGGCCACCTGGGCCGTCATCTGGCGAGACCCAGACACAGGCAAGCAGACTTCTCGCTCGCTCATCAGCCAAGCCGACGCAAAAACCCTCAGAGACTTTCTCGATGCCAATGGCCAATCCTTCGCCTTGGCAGCACAAGCAGCAGCCCGAATGCGCTCCAGCGCCCCACCTCTAAGGGAAGTCCTTGAGCGCCACATCACCATGAGCACCAATGCCTCGGAAGGGACGCGGAAAAAATACCGGCGATTGGCCGAGCAGCACATCTACCCTGAGCTCGGAGGCTACCCCGTTGATGCCGTGTCAACCGAAGATGTTGCACGGTGGTTTTCAGCCCTGCCTGTTGCCGCGAAGACCAAGAAAAATATCCACGCCCTACTTTCTGCAGCTTTCAAGCGATCAGTGGCAGAAGGTGTGATTTCTAAAAATCCAGCCGTCGGACTGCGAGCCCCACGCGAAGAAGTCGAATTCCAGCCCGTCTTCCTCACGGAAGGGCAGATGATGATGATTTACTCAGCACTGCCAGAAAGGTGGAGGCTCTTTGTCGAGCTGCTAGAAAACTCAGGTCTCCGCTATGGCGAGGCAAGCGCCCTCCGCTGGCAAGACCTCATCTTCGAGGAGAATCGCTGTACCATCAGTGTCACCCGAGCATGGCGCCGAGGCGAGTCAGGAGAAGTCATTGGCCCACCGAAGACTAAAAAGTCCATCAGGCGCGTAGCCCTGCCCGTATGGCTAAGTAAGAAGCTGCTGGAAGCTAGGGGAGAAGCTCGACCCTCTGACCTGGTATTTGCCAAGCCCAATGGCAGCCATATCCCCAATGGGCATTTCCATCAGCGGGTATGGATTCCCCTGATGGAGAAGCTCGAAGGGGAACTGGGGGTACGCCCCAGAATCCACGACTTACGCCATACTCATGCCTCAAGGCTTATCAGCAAAGGGGTGGCCCTGCCAGTGATCCAGGCAAGGCTGGGGCATGAATCAATCACGACGACCGTGAATACTTATGGGCATCTCACCAGCGACGCAGATGCGCGAGCCGCTGCCCTTCTCGACTGAGATGCAAAAAGATTGGTGGTGGGGGTTGCACTACCTTACTAAACAATGTATAGTTATAGCTGTAGGGAGGGAAAGCCCCTACAACCCCCGAAAGCCAACCGGCCAAGGGAACAACGAACAAAGGAAAAACCAAAATGGAAACCGCAAACCTCACCACTGCTGCCGAAGTTGTAGACCTTTCCCTTGAAACCATGAAGAACCATGGCAAGGCACGCTATATCTATAACGGCAAGCGCTTCACCATCATCACTGCCGGTGGAACCCAAATTATCGATACCACCAACCCCAAGAAGCGCCCGCTGCGCCTACAGTACACCGAACTTGTCGACACCCCTTCCCTCGCTTCCTCTCGTATTCAAAATTTCATGGCCAACTAGGGTTGTCATTTCTCAGTCCCAGCGAAGCTTGCAGCGGGATATAAAAATGCCCCAGCATCAAAAATGGAAAGCAGATGCTGGGGCTACCCCCACAAACGTGGGGAACAACGCGCCAAAGGATGGCGCATACCAAGAATATCAGAAAAGGAAATTGCTATGTCGAGTGCCCTCGATATCATCGCCCCTCACATCCCTGAGGCTGAAGATGTGACATACAACCCCGTCTTGCACGGCCCAGATGGGCTTACCACAACCGCCTTGCACCAAATTGGCGTAAGTCGATACCTTTCACTGCTTACAGGCAAAGAATCCCGAGAGGATGTCATTGCGGTGACTAGCTACGGGTGGGCGCTGGGAATGTCGCGTTCTGCTCTGCTGTCCGGCTATGGTGAGCGCGAGCTACCTTTCGAAAATGCGAGGATCTACACGCTGACAGCTTTGGAGCGGGCGGCCTTTGAGGAATCCGATGATCTGCATGAACTGTGGGGACATAGTGACATTGCCAGCTATCGAGGGGTCGGGCGAGCTGCTATCAAGAATGCCGATACGGCAGGGCATCTGAGTCTAACCCCGCTGCACTACACGCCGGGTGGGGTGAAGCTCTACTCTCCAGCTCAGGCGCGGGCGTGGTCTGATGGGCTGCCGCGTCGCAGTCGGAAGTAAATTTTTTCTAAAAAGTTTGGTGGTGGGGTTGCGCCACCTTACTAAACAATGTATAGTTATAGCTGTAGGGAAGGAAAGCCCCTACAACCCCCGAAAGCCAACCGGCCAAGGGAACAACGAACAAAGGAAAAACCAAAATGGCACAGCTGCCCACCATCCGCGACATCGCAATCGACCTCTACACCGAGGCAAACATCGACTACCACAACGAAACCCTCGAATCCGTCCCCCAGGACAACCGCGAAGGCTTCGACACCGTAGTCATCTCAGCTGAAGCAATCCGCTACACCACCGACGCAGGCAACCTCATGATTCAGGAAGTCGTCGGCATGGACGAGGACTACAACGAAACCACCCTCGACTACCTCTACTCCATCGAAGATACCGAGGGCTACACCGAGGAAAACGGCACTGACTCAGCTGAAGAGCTGATTGCGGTCATCAAGAACTTCATGGCATAGCAACCAACAGCCCCACCCCTGGATAAGGGGTGGGGCCACCCCATCTCACATCACCTCAAAGAAGAGAAAAGCTATGCCCCGCAAAAAACACCGGGGAATCTGGCCCATCGACCTCCCCAAAATCAAGCAGCACGTCCTTACCGGCATGTACGACGGCATCAGAACCGAGTACGATACCTTTTACAGAGAAAAGCTCAAAGCCCACACTCGTCAGGTAGAAGAAGCCGAGCTCTGGTGGGTCGCCAAACCCATGGCCATCCTCGCCAGCCACGCCAAAGAAACCCTGCCCGAGACCCAAACCCTCGCCGATAACCGCCCCTCGCTAGCTGGAATCGTCATCTTCGACGGCGGCACCGGCATCACCACCGAATGGCGCGACGCCCCCGACCACACCATAAAAACCAGCGCCTTCGGGCAGACCGTCTACCCACAGGTGGAAGTTATCGGCCTCATCTGGGCACAAGATACCGTGCTGGGCCTGACCGACTCCCAGATCGTCCCGCCAGTAGACCCCACGGATAAAGCCTTCATCGTGGCACTATCACGCACAGCCCAAGCCCACCTGGAGAAGCTGCTTATCACCACCTGGCTTCTCTCTGAGCAGCCACACATCGGGGTAGCCCGCCACCAGCGGATACCAGCTGCAGGGCAAGCTGGGCTACCCAAGCACCAACCAGAAATCAGAGTCGTCAGGCTGCGCGAAACCGTCACCCACCCAGAGCCCTGGGAATCTGAATCCGCCAAGGAGGGTAAGAAATGGGCCATGAAGCACAGAACCGTCGTCTCGGGTCACTGGAGGAATCAGCCCTACGGGCCGGGTCGGGCTTCCAAAAAGCCGATCTACATCGAGCCCTATCTCAAAGGGCCATCCGACGCGCCTATCATCGTCAGACCGACCGTCAAAGTGTGGAGTCGGTAGACGCCCTGCTCGAAGAGTACCTGGCTTCCTACACGGTGCAATCCACGATTCAAAATAAGCGCAGGTACATCCTGCCCTTGCTGCAGAAGCTCGCAAGCGCCAGGCTGCCCTTTAGCGAAGTCACCGCGGCTTTTATCGATCAGCACATTATCGATGAGGCAAGAGGAAAGGGGTGGAAAGAGTCGACCACCGCAAGCGCTAGAAATGAGCTGCAGCGGTTTGTCAGCTACGCCTATAAGCGTGGCCTGCTGGCCGAGGAGCTGGAGCTGCGCCTATATGCGAAAACCCGGCCCCGGGCTGTGCAGTATTTCTACAGCGTGGAAGAGTGCCAGCGGATTCTGGAAGCCTGCAAGCGAGCTCCGCGGCATGTGGCGCTAGCTATCCATCTGGCTCTCTTCAATGGTCTTAGGCGCTCAGATATCCTCTCAGCCCACATGGATTACATCAGGCATGATGGGCAGCGGGTGCTACTTCATCTGCCCTTGCGGAAGGGCGGGACGTCCTCGACTGTGGTGCTCCCGCAAGTGACCGTGGACTTACTGCCAGCGTCCGGGAAGCTTGTGCCCTGCAGCTACTTTGTGCTGAAGAAGGAGATGCTGAAGATTGAGCGGGAGGCCCAGCTCATCGCCCACCCACTGATCTTGCACTCACTACGAGCTACCTTCATTACTCAGGCCCTGGACGCCGGGGTTAGCGAGCGCGATGTGATGCTTGCTGCTGGGCATAAGCGACTAACGACAACCGCCTACTATGACCAGGGATATAAGACTGCGCGGGTGGGGGTAAGCGACGCTGTGGTTTCGCGTTTGCAGGCATAGAAAAATCGCCCCCGGCCCATACAAGGGCGCGGGGGCGTCTCTCTTTTTTACTCGCCGGGGCGGATAGCCGGGTCAACCTCCACCGGCTCAACCACAGGCACAGCCGGGGCAGTCACCACCGGCTCAGGGCCAGAATCTTCTACGGCCTCGGCCTGGACGCGGTTGGTCTTGAAATTGCCATGCACCAGCGGCGAATCCACCGGCAAAGCACCCACCGCTGCGCCGTCCTCAGTACCCACCGGCACGGTATTAGCGGCGCGGGCTGCCTGCAGATCAAGCTGGGTCTGGGACTTGCCCAGATAGGTGGTCAGCCCCCCTGAGACCGCTAAGGCTACAGCAGCACCAATGAGGCGAAAAGCCTCGTCAGCTGCCGCGACCGTACCGCCGGAGACCCAGAAAGTCACCAGGGCAATGACCATGCCCACCAGCAGAATCACCAGGGGAACCAGCTTGGAGAGGTTGCCGAAGACGCGTCCGTCGATGACTTCCTCGACGGTCTTTTCAGCAGTAGCAGAAGCAAAATCTTTGGTCATGGTTACATCCATCCGTTCTTTTCGGCTGCCTTGAATTCTTCGGCGCGCTTGGCCTCATCGACCTTGTACCCGGCCTTGCGGACCAGGGCACCGAGGGTGCCATCATGCACCCTGCCTAGCACGCCCATGCGCCAGTCAGCCCAGAGGTGGTAGACGCGGCCCAGCAGGGTGTCTACCTTCCGCTCGATGCGGTTGTCGCGGTAGGTCTTCCAGGCGGTCTCGGCGATAATCGAGGTGTGCCCAGGCTCCCCGCCCTCACGCTTGATAGGCTCGTTCAGCACCTTACGGAGTGCGTTCATGACGACTTCTTCGTATTCTTCCTTGCTAACCATATCTAGCCAGCTCCTTTCCGTAGTAGCACCGGCGACCGACGCGGCCCCGGCGTTGTAGAGAATGTTATTAACCGCCTGACGCATCGCGTCCATATCGATGAAGGCCGGGTCAATCTTGCCCATGGAGGAATACTCTTTGTGGCCTAGCTGCATGAAGTCGCGGCCACCATAGCCACGCTCCAAAGCCGCAGCCACATACGGCATGACGCGGACCTGCGCGGGCGTCCAATCATTGCGGACGCCACTCGACTCCATCTCATTGCCCACAAAGTAGAAATTGCCTACATTCGCGTAGGCGCCACCGGCAGACCCCGGCCCGGCGTGATTCGCCACGCCAGCAGCTACTACATAGACCGTGCCTGAGCGGCCAAAAGCGATATTGCACAAGGGCCCCGGCAAGTCAGAGCGGCCATTGATCAACAGATTCAGGGTCGGGCAGTCAGCATACGCGAAAGCCGATTCCGCTGTGGCAGTATGGTGCCACATGTGGCCCACAGCGGCGGCTAGGCCCTGCCCTGCGTAGCCACGGGTCTTCCAGCCGGCGGTCTCAACCACAGTGAGTTTGGAGCCATCCGGCGCGGTATAGGCCCGGAGTACATCGGCCAGGTTGGTGAGCATTGGCATGCGGGTGCCTCCTTTCATTAGATAGGTGCGCCCCCGAACCACGACAGGGTGCGGGGGCACTGTTTTTGGGGTAAAGAAAAGACCCCCAGGGTTAGGGGGTCTCAGTTTTCTTGCGGTGGGTTTTCAGCTCACGCTCCACATCAGCCAGACGCGGCTCCATCAACTGCTTATCGCGAATATGCTCAGCCAAAGCCCTAGCAGTCTCCCGCTGAGCCTGCCGGTCAGCCCGCAACTCGGAGCGGATACCACCAATATCTAGGGCCTGCTGCGCCAAGGCTTCACGCATCTGGTCAAGAGCCTGATTCAGCGTCTGAAAAGCGGCCCGGTTCTCGGCTTGATTCGCGTCGATGTTATCTCGAAGATTCGGATGAGGAGCATCTGCATGTGAATTCTCCGCATGCCCACGGGTCACGGCAGCGTCCTTGGCTGCTTTCTCAGCTGTGGCTTGCAGCTTCGAGATAGCCGGGTGAATCCACCGCGTCCAGGCGATAAAACCCACCGCGCAGACCACCATGACCACAAGGACTATCACCGCTGCCGTGTCCAGCAGGCGGTCAAGCCAGGGTATGCCCGTCCTAGAGAAATCAAGGTAGTGGCCGTCTGGGATAATCTGGGCAAGTATCATCCTGCTACCTCCTGCTTCCACGCGGCGACCAGGTCCCAGGCTTCAGGGAGTATAGGGGGAATGATCATACCCCCACCTTCCATTGCGGAAGCGGCCAATCACGCCGGTCCACAGCCTCCTTCACCGGGGCCAACCCCGACCCCGAGAAAACCGACCCCGAGACCGCAAACACCGCATCCGGGTTATCCGTACCCACCAAAGTGGCAGCCCGACCAGATGAATCAATCACCCATAATTCATCGGCCTGGCCCCAATTCATCCCATGAAAACGGAACATGCCACCAGGGAAGCGGGTTTTGACAAAAACCTGAACAAAAGGAGCGGTTGCCGCATCTAAAGATTGATGCTGATTAGTGAAAGCAGTATCGTCACGCCCAATAAGATCACAGTCATAAAAACCGAAATACCCACCGGATGCACCATCAGTCCCCACAGGATAAATCCCAGAAGCCGAATAAGTAAGAGTAGAACCTACCAGCACCGCGGTCGCCCCGCCGCCAGCATGGATAGAGTACTTCGGGCCAGATGCCTGTCTGGCATCAAGAAAAATACCTTCCAGGTAAAAGGAAAGCCGGGCATAATCAAGCCCAGCGTGCCATATCACCGAATTCGGCTCCCCAGAAGAAGAGTAAAACCCAATATTCTGAATGCTATGGCACGGGCTTTCCCCGGCCCGGTAATCACCGGGGTCAATGACGATATCGCACCAGGGCACATCCGGAAAAGCCTGCTGAAACCGGGTAGCAGCAGAAACAGCTGCGCTAATAGTGGAGTAGGTGCGATTCGGCCCGACCCGGAAAACCTTAGCCACCTCCAGGGTCGGACGCAGCTTAGCGATAAACCGGTCATAGGGCTCAGGGCGGTGAGCATAATCAACTGGCGCAGGTAAGGGCTCAGGGGCAGGAGGAACCCAAGGTGTGCCCCCTGCAGAACCCAGCAGGCCAAAAAGAAGATTGATGGGACCATTCATGCGCTTACTCCCAGCCTTCTGCCATTATCTGTGAGATACGAACCGGCGATACCGGCGTCTGCTGGCGCAGTGAATTGCCGCCAATGAGGAATCCTGCCCGCTGATAGGCGCCAGAGCCATTAAAGTTCACATCCCAGGTGCGGTATTCGTTACCGTCAATCTCCAAGGTTGCCTTAGTATCGCGGACGGTCAGTACTGCCAGGCCGGAGGCCGGTGGAGTG
>DXCN01000056.1 GCA_019115985.1 Candidatus Rothia avicola
TCCTGGCATCCGGAGTGGGGTGCATTGTCGCCGGCATTTTCACCTTTATTTACTATTACCGGCGCAGGTACGCCCTGATTCTCACGCCCGAGGGGTTCTACAACCACTCAACGGTTCTCGACCATGGCAACCACCTGATTCTGTGGAACGTCATCGGAGACATCACCGCTGATAGGCAGGGCAAGGAAATCAGGGCAGTCATCGCCGATACCCACGCTTATAACTGGACCCTCACCGGTATCCGCGCTTTAACCCGAGTGACCCACGAAGGCGCCGAGAACTCAACCATCGTTATCTCAACGATGGCCATGAAACTACCAGAGGGTATGAGCATAGAAGATCTGGCAGCAGTGATGAGAGACTACCGCGATAGCAAGGACTCCCATAAACATCGCTTGTCTCGGTGAAAGAGTCGGTGCAGCCTAGCACGCCCGCCCCGGTAAAAAAGGAACGCGGCAGGGGCGCTGACCTTGCCCTGCTCTTTGATAACCCTATTTGGGAAGATAGCCGGCTGTTGGCGGGGGCAAGCAGGCAGACCCAGCAGAAGCAGGGCGCGGCCCTTCGGTCAATCTGGGCTGGTTTCGCCCGCACGGGGGGAGTACGCCCGAGAGTGCTTTGAGGAAGCTAGGCTTCGGGAGGTGTAGAAGGCGCGGGGTGCGATGAGCGTTGTAGCAAGAAACCCCTTGACACCGTTCAGCTCCAAGACAAAAATGTAGGTAAGTACCTACATGAAAGGCGGGTATCATGACTGTTAGCGCAACCCCAGCTGTTCTTACTTCGAGGCAGCTGAATCAAGATGTCAGCGCGGCAAAACGCGCAGCTTCTGTAGGCCCTGTCATCATCACCGATAGGGGTACCCCCTCATTTGTGCTGATGACCTATGAGGATTACAGAAAGCTTGGACAACAAGATCAGCCAGATGGGGCCCAGTTCCTGCAAAAGATGTCTATGCAAGACGATATCGACTTCGACTTCGAGCGCCTCAACTTTGAACCTCGCCCTGCTGAGTTCTGATGTATGTACTAGACACCAACCTTGTCAGTGAGATTCGCAAGGTACCAGCCAAGAAAAACCCTGCAGTGCAGCGATGGCTTGAGCAACAGTACTCCGACCAGCTTTTTATCACAAGTATCACGGTGTATGAGTTAGAGGTGGGCGTTCAAAGGCTGGCGCGTAAGGACTCTGCTCAAGCTGCCCTCATTGGTGACTGGTTGCATGGAACTTTACTTCCGGGGTTTGAGGGGAGGGTTCTTGACCTCGACCTCGAATCGTCCCTCATCGCCGCTACCTATCAAGTGCCCGACCCCAGGCCATCGGCAGACTGTTTCATCGCGGCAATTACCCAGCGCCACCACATGAAACTCGTCACCAGGAACACAAAAGACTTCCTAGCTATGAATATTCCCCTTATTAACCCGTGGGATGAATAGTCTAATTACTCGAAAGTTTTGCTGGGGCAAAGCTAGCTGGCCGGCCGAGTAAAAACCTCCACCGTTGAAACCACATCCCCCTGGGAAAAGTCCTTAACCTCGCCACTAGGGGTGTAGCCTAGGGCCCGCCAGAAAGGTTCGGCGACCTCGGCGTTAGGCGCCACAATTCCCAAACGTAAGGTGCTGATATGTGGGTGCTGCCGAACCGCACCCAAGTAGGCGTCGTGCAAGGCCCGGCCCACCCCGCGTCCTCGCGCCTGCCCATCAACCAGGGTCAGAGCCACATGGGCAAACTCCTCACTTGGAAACCCCAAGCCAGCAATCAAAACCCCAACCAGGCGTCCGCCCTCAAAGGCCCCCAACAGCACAGGGGAGTGGGATAAACCGGGCGGGAAGACCGTCAGGTTTTCCAGCGCAGAGCCAGGCTGAGCGGGGCGGCCAGAAATCCGTAGGAAGTAATCGGGGTTCTGGTCATAGAGTGCCTGAACCAAATCGGCCTGGGCGGGCTTGAGCGCCCCAACCTGAATCATGCGGCTCCCGCCACCAGGCGCTCAATAAACCTAACCGCATTATCGCGGGTACGAGCTATGCGCTCTTCGAGGGATAGGGTCTCATCCATCTGGCGGATACCCGCCGGTTTTTTCTTGCCCCGCACATAGTCGGTGCAGGCCAGGTTGGAGCACAGGTAGGTGCCGATGGTGTTGCCGCGTCGCCCCGACGCACCCGGTCGGGCCGCTGTATACAGCGAGATCCCCGACCCCGGGTGCAGAGTCAGGCAGAACTGGCACATCTGAGCGGCCTTACTCTGCGCCTTAGACTTCTGCAGCAGCACCCCCTGCACCTGCCCCTCATGTTCCACGACCAGGCAACCCTTGAGGGGGCTTTTTGGGTCGAGCCAGGATAGGAAAATCAGGTCGTCCCAGTTCTGCTCCTTGAGGCTGGGTAGGTTGAGGCGTTTAGCCTCGCCCTTAGAGCAGTTAATAAAAGATGAGCGGATGGCAGCTTCGGTCAGTTCTTGCATAGCTGCAATGATACTCTTCATAAACTTTTCACAAGCGACTTCCATCAAATTTTTATCTGCTTTACCTCAGTAGAAGTCCCGATTACAGTAAATATGTAGGTATACAAACCAGCAATGAAGGTGGTGGCGTCATGGGGAATAGGCTTATTAAAACTCGCGGTAAATGCCGGGCAAGCGGCAAAAGGCGGTACGTGACAGAAACCGCTGCAAAGATGGTGATGTCCACCATTCAGTCCATGAACCCTGTTCTGCTTACACCAGGGCGCACCATTCCCGTTCGCGTCTATCAGTGCCCCACCTGCAACGATTTCCATCTCACCAGCTTGGAACAGTGGGGGAAAGATTTTGAAACCCAGACCCCACACACAACGTCAAAGCCTAAAAACACTAGCCGCCATCTCGTCATGCGGCTATCTAACCTGCAACTCAAGGAACTGTTCGACGCAGCCTGTTTTGAACACCGTGACGATCCCGCTACTGTGTCGCTTCTCATCGGAGCCTATCAGGACTGGAAACAATTTAAGTCCAAGGCTCATGACAGCACACGTGAGATTTTTAAAATGCTCATACTTGCCGCCTATGATGAGGAAACCTGGCTACATACGATTGCTAGCAGGGGATACTGGCTTGAACCGGGAATGGAAGACTACATTCTGCCAACAAACCCGAATCCTACCCCCAAGAAGCCCAGTTACCTGCGCCCTCTTGAGGTTGAATCTATTCGTCACTGGTTTGGTTTACCCTATGCTGTGGCTGAGCGATTTGAGCCCCCGCACCTGGTTCCTCTTGATGCTCTTCCTAAAACTTTTTATCCACACACACCTTCCCCCGGGCAGCCACAACCCCATGCACCAGGTGGCTGTAATCCTGGCGTTCCTAACCGGTTTGAGGAATACCCGCTCCGACTTTCTATTAGCAAGCACAGGAGATCAACCGATCACTTATTGCCGGTGATAGTCTATTTTCATGGTGGCTCCTACGTAACCGGCGGGGCAGATGCACCTGGATATGACCCGTCACCTTTCTTGGATAACTTTAACTTTCTTGTGGTTAAGGTTAATTACAGGATTGGGTTGTTGGGTTTCCTGGGTGGGGACGGAAAACGTCCAGCTAATTTGGGGTTATTGGACGCCCTCTGTGCCCTGCGCTGGGTTAAGACCTATATCCATCAATTTGGGGGTGACCCTGACCGGGTTACGGTTTACGGTCATTCTGCCGGCGGTGATTTGGTCGCTAAGCTTATCCTTGCTGAAGGAGCTGTAGACGGGGAGCCAGGCGAGATGCTCTTTCATCGGGCCATTATCCAAAGTGCTCCTCTAAGGCTGAGCTATGGTCGGCAGAAACTGACGCAGCATTTACTTGCCCAAACTGCTGATCTTGATGTGCATGCCCCGAGTTCTGTTTGGGCTAAGGCCTCTGGCCGGTGCTTCTTGGCCAACCCGCTACGGTTTGGCTGGTCTGCTTTTCTGCCTTTGGGCTGTCAGTACGGGCACTATCCTCTTCCTGCAGAGAAGGACGAGGACGCCCGGCTGAGGCTGGTAGCTTCCCGGGTGCAGGTGCTGGTCGGGTATCTTCCCCGTGAAGTTGCTGGCTTAACTCCTCCTGTTCCTCAAAGGCTTCATCGATTTCTTCGTCCTCTTGTTGATCCTTGGGTGGAGTGGCTAACTGAGCGAATGTATGCTGATCCTGCTCGTTCTTTTGTCGCCCGGTACCAGGACGCTGGCGGTACAGCTACCTGCTTTCAGCTAGAGACAGGTGAACAGGGGCATTTTCGAGAGTCGGCCCATAGCACCGACATTGGTCTTTTCTTTAGGGCTACACCCTGGGATAAAGCTGGCTTGCTGGCAGGCACGCCTGTTAAAGCTTGGAATCAGCAGGGACAGGCTTTTAGGGCCATTCTGGCTCAGTTCATGCGGGAAGGCCAACTGAATCGAAGGCTTTATCGCCAGGCCCGATTTATGGAGATTCCGGTTCGTGCGACATAGATGAATTCTGGCAGTGAAGGTCTGGTTTCGGCTCGGTTAAACTAGCTATGGAGCGACGAACACACCGAGGCTTTCAAGCCGGTCGTTGAAGCAATTCACGCCGGGGGAGCCAAGGCGGGTATCCAGATTGCTCACGCTGGACGAAAGGCCTCGCCCCCCCCGGCGAGCTGGTGCCGCACGATGGTGGTTCCCTGGGCTGATGAGCTCAAGGTCGATATCGACTATGTGCCTGCCCAGTACCACCGGGCCTGGCGCACCCGGCGCTAGGAGGCGTCCGAATGGTTGACGCGGTTGACGGTGGCTTTTAGGATTAACAATCATAGAGCCAACTAGGGAGGTTCTCATGTCCCACACCATCGACCGCAAAGACGCTCATGCCCAAGCTGTTATCGACCAGCTCGTTGCTGAGTTCACCCGCGATTTAGAAAGTCTACCCGCTGATTTTTTGGCGTCCATTGACGATCTAGAAGACGTTAAAAGCCGCATGAGGTCGTTAGTAGCCCGCGCCAGTGTTAAGGGCTACGGCGACCTCATCGGGCCAGTCTACGACCTCGATAGCACCATGAAACTGCTCAAAGTTACCAGCCGGGCGGCCATCAGCAAGCAGGTTAAGCACCACAAGCTCCTGAGACTGACCATCGAAAACAGTGAGTCAATTTTCCCTGTGTTTCAGTTTGAGGGCAGAGCTGTAAGGGGAGATATACAACAGGTGCTGCGAGCCTTTGGCGATGCAGACTCATTCGCTGTTGCCCAGTGGTTCAACACACCGCTCGATGGGGTAACCCCCTTAGATTTACTTGACCAAGGCCGCCTCGATACAGTTTTGACCGAAGCCCGTGCTCTTGCAGCAGGGTGGCAAACCGTATGACCCGGCAAAAAATAGCCCAGCATGGGCCTATGCCGGGGTCGAATCTCTCACTGATTCCCTCCGTAGAGTACGAAAAAGGTAGCGAATTTTTCCGCGCCCATAGTCAGCAGTACGGCCCCTGGTATTTCTCTTCATCGATGCAGGGCCGGTTCGACCTGCCTGAGCCCCAGGGAACCTGCTATCTCGCAACCAACCCGGGTGCTGCCGTCCGCGAGGTTATAGGTGACAGGCTCAGCCAATCCGGGCGCCTGCCCCAAAGCCTAGCCGAAGGAAAAGTGATTTCGCGGTTGCCCCTGCCGCTCAGTGATGCCGGTGCGGTCCAATTCCCAAGTAGATTTGAGAGTACCCTGGCTGACGCCGCAACCAGTCTTGGCCTGGAGCTTTACGCGACGCAGTCCCGAGACCTTTATACTTTTGCTACCTTCACCGAGAGCGATTAGCGATGCAGATTCCCCACTACACCACCGACGATTTTGAGCTGCCGGGGGTTCCGGACGCCTTCCAGCGGCTCTGGACGCCCCACCGCCGCGCCTACGTCAAGGGCGGGCAAAAGGACTACACCGAAAACACCTGCCCCTTCTGCGACGCCCCGGCCCACGATGATACTGAGTCGCTCATTGTGCACCGTGGCGAGCACGCCTACGTCATCCTTAATCTCTACCCCTACAATCCCGGGCACCTGCTGGTCTGCCCCTACCGGCACATCCCCAACTACGACGACGCAACGCTCGAAGAAACCGCCGAAATTGCTGCCTTCACCCAGAAAGCCATGGGAATTCTGCGGGAGGTCAGTCGAGCCGCCGGCTTCAACATCGGCATGAACCAGGGCAAGGTCGGCGGGGCAGGGGTCGCTGCCCACCTGCACCAGCACATCGTGCCCCGCTGGAGCGGCGACACCAACTTCCTGCCCATCGTCGCCGGCACCAAGACGGTCACGCAGACCCTGGACGAGATCCGGAACCTGCTTAGTACTGCCTGGGATCGCTAGGCGAAGGCAGCAGGCAAGCCAAGTAAGCCCGCTGGCTCGGGGCTGGCGTGAATGATATCGAGCGCCCCAGCGCGAGATATCAGAGGGTCGGCGGGCGTTTGGCTTGCCTGCTGCCTTATGTCGACTATCTTCCTAGAACAGCGATTCCTGCACGGACGCCGGGGGAGTGAGTTCCCCGTGCTGGCGGCAGGCCCTGTTGGAGAGTTCTGCGGTGTTGACCAGGAAGGTCTGGTCGGGGTCGCCGAAGTGAGCGGTGAGGAACTTCCCGGTTCCACCGGTGATGTAGAAGCCGTGGGTGCCTTCGGTGAGGGTGGGGTAGGCGGTGAGCGGCTCGGGGTTTTCTGCCCGTAAGGACGCGTAGGCCCGGCTCATCGCGACGGACGGCACCCAGCGGTCTGCGGTGATATCAAAACCGTCGACGGTGCCTTGGGCGTCTTCGAGCGCCCAGGTGGCGTTTTCTACGGCCATGTAGTGTTCAGATTTGAGACGCTCGGTGCTGGCGGGGTCGACCCAGGCCTTGTATTTGGTGGAGGCCCGTTTGAACTGGGTGAGGTTGGCTTCTTGCGAGACCAGGTCTTCGAGCTGGCGCACGATGATGCCTGTGTCTGCCCGGGCAACGAAAGTAGCTGCGGCGACGGCCTGGTCGTCGAGACGGCGGGGGTTGGAGTCCAGGGAGGCGGTGCCGACCTTGGAAGTGCCGTCGGGGAAGGTTGCGATGTAGAGGTAGTGTTCGAGATTGACGTAGGCCAGGGCTGCCTCGTTCATTCGAGAACCCAGGTGGATGCGATGGATGGGTGCGAATTCGTCGCGGGCGAAACAGGAGTCGCACTGTTTACCCTTGGTAATGATGGTGTGGGTGGGGCAGGGCTCCAGATGAAAGCCAACGCTATCGACGTTGGCCTGTGAGTAACCGCTGCAGTAGGTGCCGGCACCGCGGACGTCCGCCGAGAGGGCAGTGAGGCCGAGGAAGCTACCCGGGGTGATGGCAATAGTTTCAATCTCACCGCTAGGTTGACCGTCAAGAAGAGGCTCAACTTTAAGATGAGGGGCTCTATCGCGCCAGGTGATGTCACGCCAGATAAATTCGGGGAAGGGTACAAGCTGGTTCATGGAAGTAGTCATCACAGGTTCGAAGCATACACAAACCCGGTAAGATAGTCACCATGTCACGACCTGTTGTTCGCCTTGTTGGCCAAGGCATTCGTTATGCGACCAAGTTGCGCGGGGGCGGCTCTGCCTTCCCTGGCTTGGTCATGGAGAAGTTGCACCCTGATTTTGTGGCGGAGGAGCTGGCTAAGCTACCGCGCGGTGTCGTCGTTGTTTCGGGCACGAACGGTAAGACGACCACCACCAAGATGGTGGTGCAGCTGCTGGAAGCCCAGGGCCTGAAGGTCTTTACCAACCGCACCGGGTCGAACTTTGTGCGGGGTGTGGCTGCTGCTCTGCTGGGTGAGATGAACCTAGCGGGTAAGCTGGACGCTGACATCGCGGTACTTGAGCTGGATGAGGCTCACGCGGTGCACTTTGTACGCAAGGTCAAGCCCAACTACGCTCTGTTGCTGAACGTCCTGCGTGATCAGCTAGACCGCTTCGGTGAGATTGATACGACCCGCCGTATGCTGGCTACGGTTGCCGGTGCCACGACGGGCACTGTAGTACTCAATCGAGAAGACCCGCGCATTCGTTCTCTGGCTGAGAACATTCAGCCCGGCACTCGGGTGAGCTACTTCGGCCTGTCTGAGAAGCTACGTGCCCTGTTCCCGTCCGATGATGATCTGCGCACCAGCCCCGAGAGCGCTGAGCGCGCGGACGCCGGTGTTCTGGCACCGGAGCTGCCGGCGGCGTCCGTCCTGCTCAAGGACTTCAAGGGAACCGCCGCCACCTTCGACGTTGCCGGTAAGGAATTAGCGGGCACCATTAACCTCTACGGTGTCTACAACATCTTCAATGCCGCTGCGGCAATGGCGCTGACGCGCGAAGTCATGGGGGATTCCCTCAACGAGACTAAACTTCTGGCTGAACTCGAACATATTGCCCCGGCTTTTGGCCGCGGTGAAACCCTCAACGTTAACGGCCAGACCCTGCAGCTACTTCTGGTGAAGAACCCCAGCGGGTTCCGCCTGTCGCTGGCGTCCGCCGACGCCAAGGACTACGCCACCATGATCACCATCAACGACGCCTACGCCGACGGTCGCGATGTTTCCTGGCTCTGGGACGTCGACTTCCACTCCCTGACCCAGGGCGGCGTCACCATGGTGTCGGGCGTGCGCGCCTACGACATGGCCCTGCGCCTACAGCACGACGATGTTTATGTAGAGAACATCAACGAGGACCTCGAAGAAGCCCTCGCCACCTTTATTGCCAAGTCAGAGGGGCGCCCCATGCGCATCTTCTGCACCTACACCGCCATGCTGGCCATCCGTAAGGAACTGGCGAAAATCACCGATGTGGAGGAAATCTAATGAGCGATTTTGAGAACGCACCGGTCGAAGCGGGCGAGCAGATTATCACCCAGACCGGCAACAACAAGAGCCTCAAAATTGTGCAGCTCTACCCCAAAGACATGAACATCTACGGGGACTGGGGCAACACCCTGTCGCTTTCCCGCCGGGCTCAGGCCCACGGTTTCACCACCGAAATCGTTGACTACAATCCCGGTGATGAGTTCCCGCTCGACGGCGATATCTTCGTGGGCGGCGGTGGCCAGGATTCAGGCCAGTCCGTGATTCAGGACGACCTGCTCGCCAACGCTGAAACCCTGCGTATGCTGGCAGAAGGTGGCACCCCCATGCTGGTCATCTGCGGTCTTTACCAGCTCTTCGGTAGAGAGTTCAAAACCGTCGGCGGCGTCACCCTCAACGGTATTCGTGTCTTTGACGCTAAGACCGTAGGCGGTGAAGAACGCCTGATCGGCAACATCGTTGAGGAATCTGAAGAGTTCGGCACCATCATCGGGTTCGAGAACCACTCGGGGCTCACCTATCTTTCCGGAGACACCAAGCCCCTGGCCACCGTCACCAAGGGCGAGGGCAACAACAAGGAAGATTCCGGCGAGGGCGCCCGCGTCCACAACGTCATTGGAACCTACCTGCACGGCTCTCTGCTGCCCAAGAACCCGGCTATCTCGGACTTCCTCATCAAGCAGGCAGCGATCAAGAAGTACGGTGAGTTCACCCCCGTCGTTATTGACGACACCCTCGTAGAAAAGGCGCGCGCCTCAGCGTCCGCCCGTCCACGCTAGAATAGTACGAGGTACATCGCGCCCGCCCGTGTGCGGGCGCACCAGACGAACAAGGAGAATCATGTCAGGTCACTCCAAATGGGCCACTACCAAGCACAAGAAGGCTGCCATCGACGCCAAGCGCGCCAAGGCCTTCGCTAAGTACATCAAGGCAATTGAAGTTGCAGCTCGCATGGGTGGCCCCGACCCGGCAGGTAACCCCGCCCTCGACCTCGCAGTCTCAAAGGCCAAGAAGAACTCGGTTCCCAACGACAATGTTGAGCGCGCAATCAAGCGCGGCGCCGGCCTGACCGGTGAAGCCGTTGACTACACCGAAATCATGTACGAGGCCCGTGGCCCCCAGGGTACCGCCCTCTACATCGAGTGTCTAACCGACAACCGCAACCGCGCAGCCGCCGAGGTCCGCACCGCCGTCACCCGCAATGGCGGCACCATGGCAGACTCTGGCTCCGTAGCCTTCCTCTTCGAGCGCAAGGGCGTTGCCGAAGTTGCTAAGACCGAGGGCCTGACCGAGGACGACGTCCTCATGGCAGTGCTCGACGCTGGCGCTGAGGAAGTCATCGACGAAGGCGAGATCTTCACCGTTGTCTCAGAGGCAACCGACCTGCCCGCCATCCGTAAGGCTCTGGAAGAGGCTGAGCTCGAGTACAACAACGACGACCCGGTCTTCCGCCCCACTATGCAGGTAGACCTCGACGCCGAAGGTGCTAAGAAGTTCCTCAAGCTCGCTGACGCCATCGAAGAACTGGACGACGTGCAGAACGTCTACTCCAACGCAGACATCAGCGAAGCCGTCATGGCCGAGCTCGAAGCTGAGTAGCCAGCAGGGAAAGGAGGAGTGCGTGGCCCCGGCTCACGGCACCTCACACCAGCGCCCGGAACCCGCCCCGCGAGTTCCGGGCGCTGCCCGCATTCTGGGGGTTGACCCGGGTCTCACCAGGTGCGGTTTCGGTTTGGTCGATATGACGGCCAACCGCAAGGCCCACTTTGTCAACGTGGGGGTGGCAGGGACTGCCGCATCGGAGAGCTTGGACGCCCGCATCCTCAAGATTCTGCGCGCTGCCGAGGCCTGGCTCGACACCTATCAGCCTGACGCCCTGGCGATTGAGCGAGTTTTTGCCCAGGAGCAGGTCAATACCGTGATTGGTACAGCCCATGCTTCCGGTGTGGTCATTGCCGCTGCCGCTGCGCGCGGCGTGCCGGTGCACTTCCACACGCCCTCAGAGGTGAAGGCTGCGGTGACAGGCTCAGGACGCGCCGACAAGGCATCGGTGGGGCGCATGGTCACCCGCATTTTGGGGCTTGAGACCATGCCCAAACCGGCGGACGCGGCGGACGCCCTCGCCCTGGCTATCTGCCACGGCTGGCGCGGCGGTGGCATCGGCTCCGGCATCAATATGGCAGCCACCACCCAGACCCACCAGGGGTCCAACCCGGCAGCAGCGCGCCGCCGCGCCCAGCTCACCCCCGCCCAGCGGGCCTGGATGGAGGCGGAGGCCAGGGCACGAAGGTAGATCGCGGTCTAATGATCAGCGGACTCACGCTCGCTGCCGACCCTCTCGCTGGTTCGCTAGCGCTCACAAGCGATTCACGCCAGCCCCGAGCCAGCAGCTTCGCTGTGAGTCCGCTTCTCATTTTTTGACAGGCAGAAGCAACTCCCCACACACCTCTTGTATTAGTACATATATTCGAATAGAATTGGTTTCATGATTAGCTCACTGACCGGTACCGTAACCCATCTAGGGTTGGAGACCGCTGTTATCGACGTTAACGGTTTTGGCATGCTGGTGCATCTCAATGCCCGTACAGCTTCGCAGCTGCACCTGGGGGAGAAGGCTACGGTTCTGACCACCATGATTGTGCGTGAGGACTCCATGACCCTCTATGGCTTTGCTGAGCCTGCCGAGCGTGAGGTCTTTGACATGATGCTGTCGGTGTCGGGTATTGGCCCGCGCATTGCCCTGGCCGTGCTAGGTGTGCATACTCCAGCTGAGGTTGAGCGTGCTGTAGCAACCGGTGACGACAAGGCTTTCACCAAGGTTCCCGGCATTGGCCCCAAGGGGGCTCGCCGCATCGTCCTAGAGCTTGCTGGCAAGCTGATTTTGGCGGACGGCGCTACCGACCAGCTGCCTATCGACCAGGGCGTGAGCTGGAAGCCCCAGGTGCAGGACGCCCTGACCAGCCTGGGTTGGAACGAGCGGGACGCCGTGAGCGCTATTGAGTCCTTCATTGAGCACAACCCGAAGGCTGAAACCATGGGTGTTGCCGAAGCGCTGCGGGCTGTACTGGCTTCGCTGGGCAACCAGAATACGGTAGGTCGATAGGTAGAGTATGAGCCAGTTCCCTCACGCCGATGGTCAGATTCCCGGCCAGCGCCTGGTTTCGATGGATGAAGAGCCAGAAGAAAAAATGATTGAGGCGGCCCTGCGCCCCAAGTCTCTTGATGACTTTGTGGGGCAGCAGCGCGTGCGTCAGCAGCTGTCGCTGGTGCTTGAGGCATCGAAGATGCGCGGACGCTCGGCCGACCATGTGCTCCTATCGGGTCCTCCCGGTCTGGGTAAGACCACCCTGGCGATGATTATTGCTGCCGAGATGGACGCCCCCCTGCGTATCACCTCTGGCCCGGCTATTCAGCATTCGGGTGACCTGGCCGCGATTCTTTCGTCGCTCACCCCCGGTGAGGTGCTTTTTCTCGATGAAATTCACCGTATGAGCCGCCCGGCTGAAGAGATGCTCTACATGGCCATGGAAGACTTCCGTGTGGATATTGTGGTGGGCAAGGGGGCGGGGGCAACCTCTATTCCCCTGGAGCTGCCGCCCTTTACCCTGGTGGGGGCAACTACCCGCGCGGGTCTGCTACCCGGGCCCCTGCGTGACCGCTTCGGCTTTACTGGCCACCTAGAGTTCTACTCTGTTACCGAGCTAGAGAGTGTAATCCGCCGGTCTGCTGGCCTAATGGAACTCAACATTAGCCCCGAGGGTTTTGCAGAGATTGCGGGTCGGTCCCGGGGCACGCCTCGTATCGCCAACCGCCTGTTGCGTCGCGTGCGCGACTGGGCCCTGGTCAACGGCATCGACCGTATCGAGGCCTCAGCGGCAGCGACAGCCCTCAACATGTATGAGGTTGATGAGCGCGGCCTGGACCGTCTTGACCGAGCGGTGCTTGAAGCTCTGATTACCAAGTTCGGCGGGGGGCCGGTGGGCCTCTCCACCCTGGCCATTGCGGTGGGTGAAGAGACCGAAACTGTCGAGACCGTTGCCGAGCCCTACCTGGTACGTGAGGGCCTGATTGGGCGGACCCCTCGCGGGCGAGTTGCCCTGCCGGCTGCCTGGGAGCACCTGGGGCTAGAGGCACCCGAGCTGCCCTAGCCCGTCTGCCCCTGTAATATCAGGGGGGTAACCAGCCAACTGCAAGGAACTTAGCATAGAATGGGGACTTAGTTTGTTCACCCCCCATCGACTACGTTAAGAGGGATTCTCGTGCAGTCAGGCTCACCCCTGTTTATGCTCCTACTTCTGGGCATCATGATGCTGGTGCTCATCGTGCTACCGGCACGCCGCGCCAAGAAGGCCCAGCAGCAGATTAAGGAACGTCAGGACGCCATGGTGCCCGGCACCCAGGTCATGACTAACTTTGGTCTCTACGGCTCTGTTGTCTCCATCGACAAGGAAGCCAACACCGCCCACCTGGAAATCGCTCCGGGCACCGTGGCTAAGGTTCACCTCATGACCGTCACCAGCATCGAGGAAGACACCGCTACCGCACCGGTAGCCGACGCCGAGCGTCCTGTCATCCAGGGTGAAGTCGCAGACGATCCCAAAAACTAAACCACAGCTTAGGGTGCGCTACCTCTAGATTCAGAGGTGGCGCGCTTTTTCACATTTCACGAACCCACTCACCCGAAGGGGCACCGATGGCTCAACCATCCAACGTTACCAAAGCCAGAGGGGCACTTGCCTCGATGGCCCTGGTGCTGCTCTTACTGGCCGGAGGAATCTTCGGCACCACCTTTTCCGGGGGCAGCTGGCTGCCCAAGCTGGCCCTAGACCTCTCTGGCGGTACCCAGCTCATCCTGTCACCCGAGGTTAACGACTCCTCGGGCGATGCCATTACCGCTGAGCAGCTCGACCAGGCTGTTGAAATTATTCGCCAGCGCGTCGACGGCGCGGGCGTAGCGGAAGCAGAAGTCACCACCCAGTCGGGCCAGAACGTCGTGGTTTCTGTGCCCGGCACTTTGAGCACCGAAACCCGTAACCTGATTCAGACCTCGGCGCAGATGAGCTTCCGTGCCGTCATTAACGCCGGTGCCCCCCAAGCGGTTGCAACGGACGCGGCAGCAGCCGAGGATGCCCTACCCTCACCGACCGCCGAACCCACCGACGGTTCGGACTACAACTGGGTTACCGGCGACCTCTGGCGCCAGTACGAGCAGCTGGACTGCACCGTACCCGCCAACGTTGACACCTCTAACCAGGACCCCAACTCCGCCATTGTCGCCTGTGCCTCAGACGGAAGTGAAAAGTACATCCTGGGCCCTATCGAAATTGAGGGTACCGATATCGACACAGCCTCCTACTCCCAGGTGGCTAGCTCAACCGGTTACGCAACCGGCCAGTGGGGCGTAAACATCGTCTTCAACGAGGCTGCTACCCAGACCTTTAAGGACGTCACCACCCGCCTGAACGCTATTCGCGGCACCAAGGCGTCTGACCCCCGCGCCCGTTTCGCCATCATGCTGGACGGCCAGGTGCTCTCTTCCCCCGTCACCCAGGCAGTGATTACCAACGGCCAGCCCCAGATCACCGGTAACTTTACCGAAGAAGAGGCAGCCAACCTGGCTGAGCAGCTCAAGTACGGTGCCCTGCCCATTAGCTTCACTATTCAGTCAGAACAGCAGATTTCTGCAACCCTGGGTGCTGACCAGCTGAAGATGGGTCTGATTGCCGGTCTGATTGGCCTGCTGCTGGTGTTTATCTACTCCCTCTTCCAGTACCGCCTGGTGGGCCTGGTCAATATCACCTCGATTATTGTGGCTGGCCTGCTCTCCTACGGGGTGATTGTATTACTGGGCTACCTGATGAACTACCGCCTGTCGCTGGCGGGTGTAGCCGGTCTGATTGTGTCCATCGGCCTGATGGCAGACTCTTTCATTGTCTACTTTGAACGTATTCGCGATGAGATTCGTGCCGGCCGCACCATCCCTGCCGCTATCGACCACGGTTGGCTGCGCGCCAAGCGCACCATCATGGCCTCTAAGGCCGTAAACCTGCTGGCCGCTGTAGTGCTCTACTTCGCCTCTGTTGGTAACGTGCGTGGCTTTGCCTTTACCCTGGGTCTTACCGCCGTTTCAGACCTGATTATCACCTTCCTCTTCATCCACCCGCTCATGGTTCTTCTGGGCCGCAAAGACTACTTCCGTAACGGCGGACGATTCTCGGGCATGGACCCGGTAGCCCTCGGCTCCACCCCGCTCTACCGGGGTGCGGGGCGCGTCCGCACCCCTGAGGAAGCCGACGGTTCCCTCTCCCTGGCTGAGCGTAAGCGCCGCGAGCGCCTTGCAGCTGAGGCGGCTGAAGCCGAAGCGGCGCAGGGGAGTACTGATGTGGAGCCCTCGCCTGCCGCAGATTCCACCACTACCGAGGAGGCCCGCCGTGGCAAATAAACTCGCTCAGTTCGGTAATGAACTGCATTCTGGTCAGCGGTCGTTTGGGTTTGTGCCTAAGCGTCGTTTGTGGCTGACGATTGCCCTGGCCCTGGTTGTGCTGGCGGCCCTGGTGCCGGTGGTGCGCGGTGGCTTCAATCTGGGTATTGAGTTCCGCGGTGGCTCTGAGTTCACCGTGTCGCAGGTGGCCGATACCGATATTTCTATCGGCCAGCAGGCGATTGAGGATGCCGCCCCCGAGGCGACCGACGTGCGCGTCACGAATATCGCTGCGGGTACCGTGCGAGCCCAGATGAGTGAGCTGACCGACGATGAGACTCTGGCTGTGGGGCAGGCCCTGCAGTCGGCCTACGGCGTGGGCGCTGACCAGGTGACTTCGTCCTTTGTGGGCCCCACCTGGGGCGCTGGGGTGACCCAGCAGGCTTTGATGGGTCTGGTCTGGTTTATTCTGCTGGTGATGATTGGTATGGCCCTGTACTTCCGTACCTGGAAGATGTCGGTCTCGGCAATTGCTGGCCTGATCTTTACCATCGTGACCACCGTGGGCCTGTACGCTCTCATCGGTTTTGAGATTACCCCCAGTGCGATTATCGGCTTCCTGACCGTGTTGAGCTACTCTCTCTACGACACCGTGGTGGTTTTCGATAAGATTCGTGAGAATACCGAGGGGCTAGAGAAGCGCCGCGATACGACCTTCGCTGAGCAGGTGAATCTGGCAGTTAACCAGACCCTGGTGCGCTCTATCAACACCTCGATTGTGGGTGTTTTGCCGGTGGGCTCGATTCTCTTTATCGGTGCCCTGCTCCTGGGGGCGGGTACCCTCAAGGACCTCTCTCTGGCCCTCTTCGTCGGTATCATCATCGGTACCCTGGGCACCCTCTTTGTGGCAGCTCCTGCCTACGCTGCCCTGCGCCTGGGCGAGAAGGGCGTGCGTGAGCATACCGAGCTCGTCCGCCGTGCCCGCCAGGGGCAGATTGAAGAGGGTGAGGAGCGCGAGGACGCCGGTGCGCAGCAGGATGCCCCGGTGATGGTTACCGTGCATTCGGTTAACCTCGATAGCCAGTAGGGCCAAGAGCTAGGCCTTTTACCCTAGAAACGGGAGCGGAATACAGTCCGTTCCCGTTTTTGTTACGCGCAGTGTTGGAATTAATCTAAGATAGTCCCACACGAGTATTTCAGTTTGAGGGGGAATTGGGCGTGAGCCGGTCAGAAGAGAGCAGTCAGAAGGATTCTCGCGCAGAGGGTAAACGGCCGGTTCGCGGGTCACACCGGGTCATGTCTGCTTCGGGGCGCGTGCCGACCCGCCTGGTATTTGGGCGGGAACAGCAGCAGGGCCCTGCCCCCCGTTTTTCTCCGGTGCTGGCGCCGGTGATTCGCACCGTCAAGAAGTACCACCCCGATGAAGACCTTGAGGTGCTACAGCGGGCCTTCCAGGTCGCTAACCACTACCACCGGGGGCAGAAGCGCAAGAGTGGGGACCCCTA
>DXCN01000011.1 GCA_019115985.1 Candidatus Rothia avicola
CGCGCAGCATGAGCCGGGCAATAGCCGACATACCGGCCCCACCAATACCCACAAAATGCACCCGGCCCAGGTCGGCCAGGGCCGGACGCTCGGGGAAGGGAGGGTTGAGAGGAGCGGGAAGGTCGATTGAAAGATCCATTAGTGAGGTGCTCATACGCGGGCCGCCTTCAGTACTTCGTCTGCCATAACCTGCGCAGCATCACGGATGCCGTGCCGGTAGGACTTTTCTGCCATGTCGGTAAGTTTATCGGTGTCTGCTAGCAGGGCCGGTACATTCTGACGGAACCAGCTAGCGGTGAAATCTGAGTCGTCCACCAGTAAGGCTGCCCCAGCAGCCACCAGAGAGCGGGCGTTGAGAGCCTGCTCGCCGTTACCGATGGGTAGGGGAACAAAGATAGCCGGTAGGCCCACGGCAGCGACCTCGCTGACGGTTGCTGCACCAGAGCGCACAATCATGAGGTCGGCAGCGGCGTAGACATCTTCCATGGAGGTAATGAACTCAACCTGCTGGTAGCCGGGGGCTGTGCGGAGCTGGCCGGACTCGTCCTTAACCGCCTTGTCACGGCCGGTGATGTGCAGTAGCTGGTAGCCTGCCGGGCCAATCTCGTCGATGATTTCGGCAACTGTCTGGTTGAGACTCAAGGCTCCCAGGGACCCGCCGGTGACCACCAGGGTGGGCAGGGCCGGGTCAAGGCCCAGACGCTCCCGGGCAGCACCCTGTTCGGAGGCGCGGTCGAGGTCGGCGATGTTCTGGCGCATAGGCATACCCACGGTACGAGCACCAGCGATGGGGGTATCGGGGAAGGCGGTAGCTACCAGGGCAGCCTTCTTCGCGCCCACCTTGTTGGCGAGGCCAGGCTTGGTGTTGGCCTCGTGGATTACTACGGGCACACCGAGCTTGCGGGCTGCCAGGTACATGGGGGTGCACACGTAACCACCTACGCCCACCAGGACGTCCGCCCCGGTGTCGGTCAGAATCTTCTCGGCCTGCTTGAGCGAGGCCCTGAACCGGCTGGGGAACTTGATGGCGTCCAGGTTGGGCCGGCGGGGGAAGGGCACCTTAGGGATAAAGCTGATGTCGAAGCCTGCTGCCGGTACGAGCCGGGCCTCCATGCTGTTTTCAGTGCCGACAGTCATGATGGTAACGTCAGGCTCGCGCTCCTGGAGGGCTCGGGCAATGGCCAGCATGGGGTTGATATGCCCGGCTGTGCCGCCGCCTGCCAGCACGACAGTGGGTGCGTGGGTCATCAGGTTTCACTCCCTTAGTGTTCTATTTCGACCCTTAGTTTACGCGGATTGTGCCATAGGCACACCTTGAGCCCCCTTGTCGTGAGCCACCTTACCCCCTTAGTGCTCCTCGGGGAGCTTACGGGCTTTGCGGATAGTGCGCAGGCCAGCGGGCAGTTTTTGCTCCTTGGGGGTGGGGGCTTGCGGCTCGGTGGGCTGCGGTCCGGCAGGCTGATGGGCGGTAGCTCGTGAGGCAGCCGCAAGCGGCTTGGCTGCGGTGGTGGGAGCAGCCGGGCGGGCAGGGTGCTGGAACTGAGCCGCAGTGGTGCGAGTGTGAGCCTGCTGCACGCTGGCAGAGGGGCGAGCACCGCTGGCCGAGCTAGAGCGTCGAGCCATCGCGGCCTCAGCGCTGGCTTCAGCTGACAGGGGGCTTGACCTGCGGACGGTCTGGGCGGACGGACGCGCCGTAGCTGCCGAGGGCCTCACGGTGCGCGCACTCCCCTGGGTACGTTGAGGGGTGGACGCCGCCGGTCGGGCCGGGGTACGCCCGTCGACGAGGGCGCCCAGGCGGGTGGTGAGCTTATCGAGAGTCCAGCCTGTGCCGTCGGGGTCTGCAGCGATGACGGCCTGCTCCCGCTCAGCAATACGGGCCAGGGCAAGGCGGCGGGCGGCGTCCTTTTGCATCTTGCTGTTGGCGATACCGGTACGCTCCCCCACAATCGGGTTGAGGGGGGTCTGCCGGGCAAAGGCGATGAGAATTCCGATGCCGGTCAGCGACGACACCAGAGCGGAGCCACCAGCAGAAATAAAGGGCAGAGGCACACCGATGACGGGCATGAGCCCTACTACCATGGCGATGTTGAGCAGGGCCTGTCCGGCAATCCAGGTGATGATGCCGATGGTGGCGTAGCGGATAAAGAGGTCAGAGGAGCGCAGCAGGATACGCATAGCGCAGTAGATTAGGGCTGCGTAAAGTAGCAGCACGGCGATAGCACCGATCAGACCCAGTTCTTCACCGACCACCGCGAAAATGTAGTCGTTGTGGGCTTCAGGCAGGTAGTTGTACTTCTGCCGGGACTGGCCCAGGCCCACGCCCCAGAAGCCGCCGGTAGCGAGCGCTGCCAGGCCAGAGTTGGCCTGGTCGCAGGTGGCCTCAACGCAGTCACGCCAGAAGGCAAAGGTGTTGAAAAGACGCTCGATGCGGTTGGGGCTAATGGCGACCATCATGATGGCGGCCAGGGATCCCAGACCCGCGCTAATCATCACGAGTCCGCGGGAGGGGCGGGCTGCCAGGAAGATTGCGCTGAAGAAGAGGGCGTAGATGAGCACGGTGCCCACATCGTGCCCTGCCAGGATCAGGGTGACAATCAGACCAAAGCCTAAGAGGGCGGGAATGAGCCCCTTGTAGGCGGTCTGGGACAGGGTTCCCCGGTCGATGCGCCCCTGACGGGAGTAGACCGAGGCCAGCCAGAGAATCATGATGGGCTTGGCGAATTCTGAGGGCTGAATCGAGAAACCAGCGATGTTAATCCAGTTGCGGTTGCCGTTGACGGTGCTACCCACAAAAATCACGGCGATGAGCAGTAGGGCTGCTGCCCCCAGCAGGGTGTGCACTACCCAGGGCCGCCGGTACCAGATGACCGGTACCAGGTAGCCCACGAGCAGCATAGCAACAAGGCCCAGTACCGCGAACGTGCCCTGGGAGCGGGCTTGGCTGAAGGCTCCTGCGCCCGATGAAATCTGTTCTACGCTTGAGGCAGAGAGCACCATCATCACGCCGAAGAGGGTGAGCACGGTGGCGGTCACCACCAGCACGATGGGCACATCGGTCAGCACCATGGAGCCCAAACGCACCTGGGCGTTCTCCCAGGTGCTCCGGGACCGACCCCAGGCTCGTCGAATCACGCCAGGACGCTGCGGTGACCGGGTTTCTGTTGCCAGGCTCATAGTCTTTTCGCTTCTCTTCTCTCGGGTAAGGACGCCCCGCCCTAGGTGCGGTTAAAGGTGAGGGAGGGTGGGAACCAGTGGTTACTGATTGCCCGCCCTCCGCATCGATAGGTTTTAGGAATTAATCTGATTGACCAGGTCGGCTACCGCGTCGATGAAGGCGTTGCCGCGTTCAGCGTAGGAGGTGAACTGGTCCATTGAGGCTGCTGCCGGGGCCATGAGCACGGTATCGTTCTGTTCCGAAATCTCGTGGGCCTTGGCGACCGCCAGTTTCATGACGGCTCGTCCGTCGCTGGCATCGGCCAGGAGGGAGCTCTCACTGATCTTGTAGACCGGCAGGTCCGGGGCCTGCTCAGCCAGGGCTGCTACCAGGGCTGCGGTGTCGGTACCGATCATGACCACTGCCTTGAGGCGGTCCTTGTGCTCAGCAACCAGCTCATCGTAGGTCACGCCCTTCGAGAGGCCACCGGCTACCCAAATCACGGGGTTGAAGGAGGCCAAGGAAGCATTCGCTGCGTGGGGGTTGGTTGCCTTAGAGTCGTTGACCCAGAGCACCCCGTGGGTGTTGGCTACCAGCTGGATGCGGTGGGCACCGGGCTCGTAGTTCTGCAAGCCAGCCTTGACCTGTTCAGGTTCAATACCGGCTGCCCGAGTCAGGGCGGCGGCAACCAGGGCGTTTTCTACGGTGTGCTTGGTCGGCAGCTGGCCGGTATCTGCTACTTCGGCCACTTCCAGGGCCTGGTTGCGGCGGTCGTCAAGGAAGGCCCGGTCAATGAGCAGGCCGTCAATCACACCCAGCATGGAAAGACCTGGAGTATCGGCCCAGAAACCGATGGCGCGAGCGCCCTCGACGACGTCCGCTTCTTCGACCATCTGCACGATCTCGGGGTAGTTGGCGTTGAAGATGCAGGCTACCTGAGTGTTCTCGTAGATACGGGCTTTATCGGCCAGGTAGTTCTCGTAGCCGGCGTGCCAGTCGACGTGGTCTTCTGCCACGTTGAGCACGACAGAGGCTAGGGGCGACATAGAGTAGGTCCAGTGCAGCTGGAAGCTGGAGAGCTCAACGGCGAAGAAGTCGTAGTCGACGGGGTCACGCAGGGCATCCAGGATGGGGGTGCCGACATTGCCCACGGCAATGGCCTTGTAGCCTGCGGTCTGCAGGATAGATTCGGTCATGCCCACGGTGGTGGTCTTGCCGTTGGTGCCGGTAATGGCCAGCCAGGGGGCGACCTTGCGTCCTTCGCGCTGGCGCAAACGCCAGGCTAGCTCTATATCGCCCCAGATTTGAATCTTCTGGGCTACCGCATCGGCCAGGATGCCGATGGAGGGGGCAAGTCCGGGTGAGGTGACCACTAGGTCAGCGGGCTGGCCCTCGACCAGGGGAAGGGCGTCCATGGCTCCGGCGCCCAGCACCGAACCGGCAGCGCCCACAATCTTGAGGGTATCTGCCTTGCCGCGGGTGGTTTCGTTATCGTTACCGTCCACCACAACTACACGGGCACCCAGCTCAATAAGGGTGTCAGCGGCTGAGAAGCCAGAGATACCCAGGCCCGCTACAACCACTCGCAAGCCAGCCCAGTCGGATTCCCAGCTGGTCAGCGCTTCCAGACGCTCGTAGCCGTAGACGGGGTTTGCGTTACTTGCCTTCATTAGAAGACACCTCCATTGCTCAGCAGCCAGTCACCGTAGAAGATGCCCAGGGCGATGGCCACAAACAGGCCTGCCAGGATCCAGAAGCGGATGACCACGTTGACCTCGGTCCAGCCCTTGAGCTCAAAGTGGTGCTGCAGAGGGGCCATACGGAAGATACGCTTACCGCCGCTCATCTTGAAGTAGCCCACCTGCAAGATAACGGAGATGGCAATCATGACGAAGAGGCCGGCAATAATGGGGAGCAACATCTGGGTGCGGGTGATGATAGCGAAAGCAGCTAGCGCACCGCCCAGGCCCAGGGAGCCGGTATCGCCCATGAAGATGGTGGCCGGTGAGGTATTCCACCAGAGGAAGCCGATTAGGGCGCCAATCAGGGAGGCAGCCAGCATAGCCATCTGCCCTGAATCAGGTACCTCGTAGCAGACCTTAGCGAGGGAGCCGGGAGCGCACAGGTGCTGCTGCTGCCACATAGAAATCAGCAGGTAGCCGCTAAAGACCATGATGGCGGCACCGGTTGCCAGGCCGTCCAGGCCATCGGTGAGGTTTACCGCGTTGGTGGTGGCGGTAGCAATCAGGTTGGCCCAGATGATGAAGAGGATGATACCCACCACGGGCCCGGCAAAGGCCAAATCGAGCCAGGAGATATCGCGGGTGAAGGAGAGGTTGAAGGAGGCAGGTGACCAGCCGCGTTCGTCCTTAATCAGCAGGGCGCCCACGGCAAAGAGGGTACCAATCAGCCCCTGGAGCACAATCTTGCCCTTGGGGGTCAGGCCCTCGCTCTGCTTCTTCCAAATCTTCTGGAAGTCATCGATAAAGCCGACGCCTGCCATGCCCAGCATGAGGAACATTGCCAGCAGCACCGAGGCCGACGGAGCCAGGCTGGTGCCGGTGAGCAGGGCTGAGAGACCCAGTGCCAGGAAGAAGCCGAGGACGGTTGCTGCCATCATCATGACGCCGCCCATGGTGGGGGTGCCCCGCTTGGTCTGGTGTGAGGTGGGGCCGTCTTCGCGGATGAACTGGCCGAACTGCTGCTTCACCAACCATTTGGTGTAGAGCGGGGTTCCGGCGATCGAGATGATCAGGCCGAAAGCGGCAGCCAACAGGATGGAAATCATGTGGTGTCTGTGCCTTCCCGGTTATGAGTTATCTGTGGTCTTGGCGGCAGCATCGGGCTGGGCGCCACTGTCTGAGTTTAGTGCCTGAACAAAGTCACCGGCGCTTAACCAGGGCTGTGACTGCCCACTATCACCTTCATTGTGGGTGAGCTTGCCCTCATAGTCAGCAACTTTTTGGCCAAGAAGGCCCAGGCCAGCCCCGTTTGAGGACTTGAAGAGGACGATATCGCCCGGCTCTAGGGCGCCGTGCAGGAGTTCGAAGGCTTCCTCGGTGTTGGCAACCCAGGTTGCCTCATTGCCCCAGGAGCCTTCCAAGTGGGCGGTGTTATAGATGGGCTTGGCGATGTCACCTACGGCGATGAGCTTAGAAATGTTGAGGCGTACTGCCAGCTGGCCGATGCGGTCGTGTTCGGCCAGGGTTTGGTCGCCCAGTTCCAGCATGGCACCGAGCACAGCCCAGGTGCGGTTGGTGGAGGGCAGGCGGCCCAGCTGGGCAAGGGCCTGTAGGGCAGCGGTCATGGACTCGGGGTTGGCGTTGTAGGCATCGTTAATGACGGTCACGCCGTCGGCCCGGTCGGTACGCTGCATACGCCACTTGGAGGCTGCTCCTGCGGTATTGAGCTGCTGGGCGATGCGGTCGGGGGCGATTCCTACCTGGTAGGCAACGGTGGCTGCCGCCAGAAGGTTGTAGACGTGGTGTTCACCGATGAGCTGGGAGCTCACTTCGTAGGCTTGCCCGTCGGGGAAGGTCAGGGTGAAGGCGGGTTTGCCTTCATCGGTGGTGGTGAGCTTGGATGCGGTGATGCGGTTTTCTGCCACGCCAGGGTTAGCGGTGTGGGTTAGTTCCGCTTCGCGTCCTTCAACGCCGAAGTAGGTAACGGGGGTGGACGCCCGGTTCAACATACGCCTCACCCGGTAGTCGTCGATGTTCAGGCCCAGGCCCAGGCGGACGCCCTCGGCCATCTCGCCCTTGGTCGCTTCGATGTTATCGACGCCACCAAACTCACCGGCGTGGGCGGTGCCCACCTTGAGCACAACCCCGTAGTCCGGGGAAATCATGTCGGTCAGGTACTTGATGTTACCTACCCGGTCAGCGCCCATCTCAATGACCAGATACTTGGTGTCTTCTTCGGCCCGGAAAACGGTCAGCGGCACGCCGACCTCACCGTTGAAGGAACCGATGGGGGCTATGGTCTTGCCCTCTGCACCGAAGATAGCGGCCAGCAGATCCTTGGTGGTGGTCTTACCCGCAGAACCGGTAATGCCCACGACCGTCACGTCGCCGCGCTCACGCAGGCGGGCCACGGTGTAGGCGGCCAGACGCCCCATAGCCAACACAACGTCGTCTACCAGAATTGAGGGGTAGAGCTTACCGGCGACGTCCTGAACTTCACGTTCAACAAGAGCTAGAGAGGCCCCCTGCTCGAAGGCAGCGGGTAGGAAGTTATGGCCGTCCGTTACCTCACCGGGCTTAGCGATAAAGAGGCAGCCGGGGCCGACCTCACGGGAGTCAGTGGTAGCAGAAGTGCAGGTCAGGGCAGAAGCACCGGCGGAGTCTAAGCCCAGCAGGGTACCCGCTACAGCTTCTTCAATCTCAAGCGCTGAAAGTTCAATCATAGGTTTACCTTTAGGTTACTTCTGGTGGTTCTGGTAGGCCGGGAGCACACTAAAGCCGGCTGTCTGAAGGGCGCGGGCGGTCTCTACCCGGTCGTCAAGGTCGATATCGGTACCGGCAACGTCCTGGGCTACCTCGTGGCCGCGGCCAGCGACCAGAATTGAGTCCTTGGGGCCGGCCAGGGCGATAGCTTCGTCAATGGCAGCGGCACGGGGTTCAATGTTAAGCACCCGGTGGGCGCGGGCACCGGCTTCAAGAGCCGCAAGAGCACCGGCCTCAACAGCCTCGCGGATGGGAGCAGGATCTTCGCCGTGGGGGTCATCGTCGGTAACCACCACAATATCGGCGTAGGTAGCCGCGATTTCGCCCATGAGGGGACGCTTGGTCTGGTCGCGCTCACCGGTTGCACCGAAAACAATGATGACCTTGCCGTCCGCATCTGCCGGCTCAATTGCTTCAAGGGCACGTTTGAGGGCATCGGGATTGTGGGCGAAATCCACCAGGGCGGTGGGTTCGGTGGAAATCAACTGCATGCGGCCGGGGACAACAGGGGTCAGGGTCTCGGTGCGGGCTAGCGCTTCAGTAATGCGGTCGCGCTCTAGCCCATCGCGGGCGCTCTCAAAGACCATCACGGCAGCTAAGGCAGCGTTCGAGACGTTGAAGTCTGCCGGGAGTAAGGTGGCGCTGGGCAGTTCAAAACCGTCACCACGGCGCAGGGTAAAGGAGTGGCCAATACCGGAGCGCTCTACCTGCACCAGAGCCCAGTCCTGGGCAGCAAGGGAGGTGAGGGCGTCCGCCCCCGGCTCATAGCCAGCACCGAAGTTGGTGAAGAGGCGCACCACGGCGCGGGCTCCCAGGGCCTGAACCGCACGCTCTGCCATGGCAAGGCCCCAGCGGTCGTCGGCGGTAATGACGGCGCGGCGGGTACGGGCCGGGGTGAAGAGCTCGGCCTTGGAGTCAAAATAGCTCTCCATGGTGCCGTGCAGGTCTAGGTGGTCCTGGGTGAGGTTGGTAAAGCCCGCAATGTCGTAGCGGATACCATCAACGCGGCGGTAGTCCAGGGCATGGGATGAAACTTCCATGGCTGCGCTGGTAATACCCTGCTCACGCATGAGGGCGATGAGGGAGTGTACATGGGGGGACTCGGGAGTGGTGAGCTTAGAGGGAATAGCCTGGCCACCGGCAAGAATCTCGATGGTACCAATCAGGCCGGTAGTGTGGCCCAGGGCCTGCATGATCGAGTTGGTCATATAGGTAGTGGTGGTCTTACCGTTAGTCCCAGTCACCGCAAAGAGACGGGGCGCTCCCCCGCTACTGGGCTGGGAGGCATAGATACGGGCAGAGAGCGGGCCGACAGCAGCTCGCACCTGGTCAGTGGTAACCATGCCCAGGCCCTCAGGAAGGCCCAGCTCGCGCACAATCTCAAGGCCCGCTTCGTCGGTCAGCAGGGCGGACGCCCCTAGCTCGATTGCTGCAGGAAGAAAGGAGGCCCCGTGGGCCTTCGCCCCACCCAGAGCAACATAGAGGTCACCGGGCTGCACTTCGCGGGAGTCCATGGTGATACCGGTAATAGGACGGGCGGATGCCTGCACCAGCTGGGCTGCTAGCCCCACCTCGGCCAGCCAGTCGGCAACCTCGGCGCAGGTGCGCTCAGTAACCTGACGGGGGCGCAGGGTCTGGGCGCTGCCATCAAGTGCTCGGTTTTCTGTCACGGGCTTTCCCTCCAATGGGCGGTCTATGTCAAGGTGCGCTGTGCGGCGCGAGTGCTAATAGGGTCTACTTTAGCCGTTTTCGTCGTGGCCCTCAGCGAACTTAGGGGTCTCTTGCGGCTCGGTAGTGGAGCGCGGCACATTGTAGATGTGCAGGGTTTTCTCCATAATCTCCGCGAACTGGGCCGTAGTATTGGCCAGGCCAACAGCCGATGCCGTGGTCTGCGGACGGTGCATAGTAACCGAGACCAGGAAGCGGGGGTTCTCAGTGGGAGCGACCCCCACAAAAGAGGTAGTCCAACCGTCATAGGTGCTAGAACCTTCGCCCACGTTTTCTGCGGTACCAGTCTTACCGGCAACCCGGTAGCCGTTAATCTGGGCGCCCTTAGTGCCACCTTGGTAGACCACAGCTTCCATCACCTGCAAAGTCTTACGGGCGGTTTCCTCACTCACCACGCGGGTACCTTCAGCGATCTCTCGGACTTCCTCGGTGCCGTCCGTATCAATCACAGCATCAATAATTCGGGGCTTGAGCATAACCCCCTTATTCGCCACAGCCTGGAAAATCATTGAGGTCTGCAGGGCCGACTGGGCAACGCCCTGGCCAAAGAGAACCGTGTACTGCTGGCGAATATCCCAGTCCCGCCAGTCACTGACCAAGCCCTGGGACTCACCGGTCAGCTCAATACCGGTGAACTCCCCCATGCCAAACTTCTTAAGCCAGTTATAGCGCTGCTCCTTGGTGAGCTTGCTGCCCATCATGACGGTACCGGTGTTCATCGAGTCAGCAATAATACCGGCAACAGTGCGCTTCTGGGCGGGGTGCACGAAAGGATCGGTGATGGTCTGTTGGTCAATTTCGAGCTCAGCAGGCACATCGTAAACGGTCTCAGGTTCAGCGATGCCCTCTTCAAAGACGGCAGCGGTAGTCAAAATCTTCTCGGTAGAGCCCGGCTCAAAGACCTGGGTAATAGCGCGGGGGTTCATATCGGCCAACTCAAAACGCTCAGCACCGGGATCCATCGTCGAAGAATCTGCCAGGGCCAGAATTGAGCCGTCACGCACGTCCATCACAATGGCCGTACCCCACTCAGCCTTCAACTCCTCAGCGCGGGCCTTGACCACCTGCTGGGCAAAGTACTGCACATCCTGGTTAATGGTCAGGCGCACACTCTTACCGTCCTGGGCAGGGGTATTCTGCTCGTCCCCAATAGGGATGCGGATGCCGTCGGCTGAAATTTCGTAGATACGTTCACCGTCAATACCGGCCAGGTGCTCCCCCATGGTACGTTCGATACCCACCGAGTTATTCACCTGGCGAGTCTCGCCACTGGTACCGTCCACGGCTTCTTCAATAATGCTAAAGCGGCCCACCACCGAGCCACCCACCTGGCCGTTGGGGTACTTACGGTCAGACAGAATCTCCCCGTAGATATAGGGAGCGCCCAGGGCATCTACCTTGTTATAGATCGCAGGAGTAACATTCTCCTTCACGACCTTGTATTTGAGGTCGCCATCGAGCGCCGCCTTCACATCGGCGTCACTCATTTCAAGAATATCGGCCAGCTCATACACCAGCTCGGTGGGGGTCACCTCAACCGGGTCACGACTTTCCTCGGTATAGCGTTTAAAGTTCGCCACGGCAGACTGATCAACGGTGATGTTGTAGCGCTGCACACTGCGGGCCAGTACGTTGCCGTTGATATCGAGAATCTCCCCGCGCAGGGCCGGGATGGTCTGCTTACGGGTACGCTGGGCCTTAGCAGCGTCGGCTAGGCCATTCGGGTCAAGACCCTGCAACCAGGCAAGGCGTAGGCCCACGACGCCCAGGCCACCGATACCCAGGGTACCCGCGATAAAGCCGCGCCGCCCAACGGTGCGTTTGATGCCCTGTACGGGTTCGTTCTGCTCAGTGCCGCTCATCGTCCCCTATTTCTCTTCCACTGTGGTTCACTCTTTACTGTGGCCCGCGCGCTGCGCGGTAGGCCCGCTAGCCCATAAGGCGAACAGGTGCCCGCCACCAGGGCAGGCACCGTATCACGCGCTTGCTATTGACCGCCTGCGCTCGACGCAGCGGACGGCTGGGCTGAGGTCTGGGCTGTGGGTGAGGCGCTAGCAGGAACTGAGGCCTGGGCGCTTGCTGAAGCGGCAGCTCTGGCTGATGCTTCTGCTGAGGCCTGGGCTTTGGCTTCTTCCTTCTTGCGCTGTTCTTCGGCCCGGGCGCTGGCCTCTTCGTAGGCCTGGGTGTCGGCCAGGGCAGGGGGTGCAATCAGGTTCTTTGTTGCCGTTTCACCTTCAACAGCGGCCAGGGGGGTGCCGGTGATTTCACCGGTTTGCAGGTCGAGAGTGGCCTGGCTAGAGGCAGCTACTAGCCCTAGCTGGCTTGCGCGGATAGCCAGGTCCTGGGGGGCCTGGTGGAATTCGATTTCCTGGGCCAGGGCCTCATTTTGCTGGATTAGGGCCTGCTCTTGAGCTCGTAGCTCAACCAGGTCGTACTGGCGGGAGGCCATGACGATGCTCAGCACCAGCACGGCGAGCAGGGCAACGAGCATGGCGCCCAGGGCCACGAAGACACGCCAGCGGTTGGAGGTGGCGCGCAGGGCCCGGGAGCGTGAGAGAGGACGGCGGGCGGGGGCTGCTTCTTGGGGTTCATCGCGCACCACAGACAGGCGGGGCTTGTTCAGCTGCCCGCCCTCGTCGGTTGAGGTGGGGAAACGGGGTTCCGCGCTCATTGTGTTGCCTTTGGTGTCTTGATTTTTTCTGCTGCCCTCAGTTTTGCGGACGCCGCCCGCGAGTTCTCTTCAATCTCCTGCTCGGTGGGGGGTTCAGCACCGCGGGTAATGATTTTGAGTTCGGGCTTGTGCTCTTCGAGCTCAACGGGAAAACCCTTGGGGGCGCTGGAGGTGGCCCGGGCGGTGAAGGCTCGTTTGACGATTTTGTCTTCGAGACTGTGGTAGCTCATGGCCAGGCAGCGTCCGCCCAGGCTGAGGGCCTCGATTGCTGCCGGTATGGCACGCTCTAGGGCATCGAGTTCGTGGTTGACCTCGATGCGTAGGGCCTGGAAGGTGCGCTTGGCGGGGTGCCCGCCCTTACGCTGGGCGGCTACGGGCACGGCCTGCTGAATTACTTTGACCAGCTGGCCGGTCGTTTCAAAAGGACGCTCGGCGCGGGCCGCTACGATACGGGAGGCAATGCGAGCTGCGAATTTTTCTTCACCCCACTGGCGGATGATGCGGCGCAGCTCTGCTTCTTCGTAGGTGTTGACCACGATAGCAGCGGTGAGCTCCTCGGTATTGTCCATACGCATATCGAGCGGGGCGTCGTAGGAGTAGGCGAAGCCGCGTTCGCGCTCGTCGAGCTGCATGGACGATACGCCCAGGTCAAAGAGCACGCCGTCGACCTGGGTGACACCGGCTTCTGCCATAGCGCGGGGAATCTCGTCGTACACGGCATGTACGGGGATGAAGCGGTCGCCAAAGCGGGCCAGGCGCTCACCGGCGAGCTTGTGGGCCATGAGGTCCCGGTCGATACCGATGAGGGTGAGGTCTTCGAAGCGCTCAAGCATGGCTTCAGAATGGCCGCCCATGCCCAGGGTTCCGTCGATGACGACGGCACCGGGGCGGGAAATTGCGGGCGCGAGGAGGTCGAGGCAGCGGTCAAGCATGACCGGCACGTGCCTGTCTTTGGCGTCCTTGCCGGGTGAGAGGTTCTCTACCTGAGTCAAGGGGTGCTCCTCGCGTTGGTGGTTGTGTGGTCCGCTGTCTTTTGGGGTTAGAGCATGAGCCCTGGCAGGATCTCATCGTCGGTGCCGGAGAAGGCTTCTTCCTGTTCCTTCAGGTAGGCCTCCCAGGCTTCGGTGCTCCATATTTCTGCTCGTGAGCCTGCGCCGATGACCGTGAGGTCTTTTTCTAGCCCAGCGTAGTCTCTGAGGTTTTGAGGTATGGTGATTCGCCCCTGCTTATCGGGTACCTCGTCGGAGGCGCCCGATAGAAAAACTCGGATGTAGTCTCGCGCCTGCTTTGACGACAGCGGAGCTGTGCGCAGCTGTTCGTGGATGCGCTCAAACTCGGTCATGGTAAAGACATAGAGGCAGCGCTCCTGCCCGCGGGTGAGCACTAGACCTGCTTCTAGTTGCTCGCGAAATTTCGCGGGAAGAATTAGGCGCCCCTTGGCGTCCAGACGCGGGGTGTGGGTTCCGAGGAACATGGCACCACCGCCTCTACCTGTCGTCTGTGCTGCCCCCCAGCAAGAGGGAAACTACACCAGTGTTGTTCTATCTCCTCCACTTTACTCCACTACGCCCCACCGAATGTACCAAATACAGAATTTTTACCGGGTTTTTGAGTGTTTTCACACGGAATGTGACGGTTGCAACCGATTCTGCTATAGGGGGCCCATCTCGATTCCTTTCACCGAGGCTAGCCCGCTGCTCCATATATAACTTTGAAGGCATGCAAAAAACCGCCCGGTACAAACCGGGCGGTTAATTTATAGGGGTGGGAAGGAGGCTAGAAACGGGAGCCGCCTTGGCGTTCGTCCCACTTATTTTCAAGGTTCTGCATGAAGCGGGAACTGCCCTTAGCTTTTGAGGGGGCTGGGCGGACGGACGCTCCACCACCGGTAGCTTTCGCACCCTTGGGGGCGGTGGTGGCAAAGTAGACTCCGGCAGCTGCTAGCACGAAGCCAAGAACGCCCAGAAGAATGATCTTGGTGGATACCCCGGCAATAATAACGCCCAGGCCAACAACAGCAACAAGAGCACCAATGACCAGGTTACGGGCAGATGAGGTAACAGCGGGAGCCACCAGGGGCTGGGGTCCGGTCATGGTTGACGTGAAGGCGGGGTCTTCGTTGAGCTGCTTTTCGAGCTGGGCAAGAAGTTCCCGTTCCCGTTCTGAAAGCGCCATGGTGTCTCCTTAGCTTGTGCGGTGAGCCTGAGCGCGCAAGCGGGGCGAGCAGCCCGTACGCGAGCGCGCGTTAGGTTATCTATCTCATCCTACCGGTAGCTCTTGGGTGCAGCCTAGATGCTCCCTGAAAATGACCTCTCATTTCATCGCTCTTTTCGGCCGCCAGGGGTGAGCAGGCTAGCAGGCAGGAGGCCCTTGGAACCGAAGCGGGCATTGATGGTGTCCATGGCATTTTCGGCTTCCTCCCATTCTTCGGCAAGGGAATCCTGGGTCGGCAAGGCAGCCTGGTTAGCCGCTCCGGGTGAGCCTGGGGAGAAGAGCTGCATCTGCACCCCGGCATCCCGCCCTTCAAGTTTTTCTGCGCGCACGCCGAGCAGGCGTATTGGCCGATGGGAGGAGCCGTCTGCCTGTAAGACCTCGAGCTGTTTGAGGTGGGCGATGACGGCGTCAAACATGACGCGGCCAGATACGGTTGCAAGGGGTAGGGGGCAGGAGCGGGTGAGGGTTTCGAAGTCCGAGTAGCGGATTTTGAGGCTGAGGGTTCGGGTTTGCCGCCCGGCGGCTCGCAGTCTGCGGGCTACGGTCAGGCAGAGGGTGTAGAGCTCGGCGGCAATCGCTTCGGCATCGGCCTGGTCGGTGCTGAAGGTATGTTCGGCTCCGATTGATTTTTCGATGCGCTCGGGGGTGACCTCGCGGCGGTCTATGCCGCGGGCCAGTTCATAGAGGTGCAGGCCTGCGGCTTGCCCGCAGCGGCCCTGGAGCCAGGGCAGGCCGTATTCCCGCAGCTGGGCAACGGTATGAATACCCAGCCCCTCAAGATAGGCGGCGCTTTTAGCTCCGACACCCCAGAGCTTGCCGACCGGCAGGGGGTCCAGGAACTCCTGCACCCGGTGGGGCGGGACCGTCCAGAGGCCGTTGGGTTTGGAACCGGCCGAGGCCATCTTGGCAACAAATTTACTCGATGAAATCCCTACGGAACTCGGTAGGCCCAGCTCGGTTTCAATGCGGCCCCGGGCCTGCTGGGCGATGCGGACGGGGCTCCCCTGGGCACGGACGGCTCCGGTGAGATCCAGAAAAGCTTCATCAACGCTGACCTGCTCTAGGCGGTCGGTGATAGCGCCCAAGATAGTCATGACCTGGGCCGAGTAGCTGCGGTAGTGGGCGGACGGCTCCAGTAGCAGGGCAGCTGGGCAGAGCTGGCGGGCGCGGGCCAGGGGCATGGCTGAGCGCACCCCGTAGCGGCGGGCTTCGTAGGAGGCGGAGAGGACGACCGAGCGCGGCGAGTTGCGGGCAACGATGAGCGGACGCCCGCGCAGCTGGGGCTGTGTAAGAAGTTCGACGTTGACAAAGAAGGCGTCCATATCGAGGTGCATGATGATGCGGGCAGGGGCGCCCGCACGCACGCCCTGAGTAGCCTGCTGACCCATCTGGCCCACCCCCATCTATCGAAACTATGTTCTAATTTATCCTAGCCAGTCAGGCACGTTTTGACCAGGTGCAGGCCCCTATCTACTAGACTGGTGTGCAGAGCTATCCCCAGACCCAAGGACGTCATGACCCCCCAGCCAGCCTCCGCTACCGGCCCCGATGAGTCCGCAGCCTACCTTGAGGCTCTCGAAGCCGAGATGGGCCGCTTTTTTGATACCCAGCAGGAACTGATGGCAACCGTCTCGGTTGAGACCCTGCCCCTGCTGGAGTCCGTCCGCGCCCTTTCCACCGGCGGTAAGCGCCTTCGGGCGTTGCTAGCCTACTGGGGCTACCGCGGGGCAGGTGGAGCGGGAGTGACCGAGTCCATCATTCGGGCGGGTGTGGCAATTGAGCTCTTCCAGACCGCTGCCTTGATTCACGATGACATCATCGATGCCTCCGACACCCGACGGGGTGCCCCCAGCGTGCACCGCCGGTTTGAGGCCATGCACCGGGGGCTGGGCTATAAGACCAGCCCCTCATTCTTCGGTGTATCAAGCGCAATTTTGGCTGGAGATCTGTGCCTGTCGTGGTCAGAAATGGTGTTCTCGTCCATTCCTGAGCTCACCGCCGCCAGCGAGGCCCGCTTTATCTTTGACCTGATGCGCACCGAGGTCATGGCCGGCCAGTACCTTGATATTGTGGGCGAAGTCGTGCCCGAAGAAGAACCAGAAGTTGCCCTTGAACGGGCCAAAAATGTGATTCGCTACAAGGCCGCTAAATACTCCTGTGAGCACCCCATTGCCCTGGGCGGGGCCCTGGGGCTTGGTCTGCAGCACGGGGACACCTCCGAACTGGTCACCGGCTACCGAGCTTTTGCCCTACCCCTGGGCGAGGGGTTCCAGCTGCGCGATGACGTACTGGGGGTCTTCGGTGAGCCCGAAACCACCGGTAAGCCTGCCGGCGATGACCTGCGCGAGGGTAAGCGCACCGTCCTCACGGCCTTTACCGCTATGAAGAGTACTGCCCACCAGCGGGCCTTCCTCGAAGAATCCCTGGGCTCCCCCACCCTGGGGGCAGAAACCATCCAAGAGCTCCAGCGCCTCATGCGAGACTCCGGCGCCCTCCAGGCTGTCGAAGAGATGATTCAGGCCAAGGGGGACGAGGCCCTAGCTGCCCTTGAGTCCCTCGACCTTGAAGCGTCCATACAGCAGGCCCTAGGGGCCATTGCGGCCAAGGCCCTGCACCGCTCCTTCTAACGCGCCGCTGTAGAACTGAGAAAAACGCAGCAGGCTCACACCGGAGTGTGAGCCTGCTGTTCTCTATCTAAATCTTTTAAAGCCTTACCAGGCCAGGGCCGAGGCGCGGCGGCGGATTTCGGTCTTGCGACCGTCAATCAGGGCATCGATAGGACGGCCCGGCAGGGTCTCGTCAGCGGTGTAGAGCCAGACGATAGCTTCTTCTGCGGTGAAGCCGGCATCGGCCAGCACGCTCAGGGTGCCCTTGAGGGGCTCAAGCACGCGGTCTTCACGCATGAAGAGGGCGGGAACCTTACGGACGCCGGTTTCGGGGTCGCGCACGGCCAGCAGAGTTCCGTCAGCCAGCAGGTTGTGGACGCGGGTGACCTTGAGGTCAAGGGCTTCTGCGATATCGGGGATGGTCAGCCAGTCGCCAACCAGAGCAATTACTTCGGGTGTAGTTTTTTCATCAGTCACCTATCCATTGTGCCCCAGAAACCGGGGAATCGGTAGGCAAGCTCGCCCGGCAGCTCCCAAGGCGGGCTTTCGGTCTCTTCCCAGGGGCCGCCCGTACAATGGTGAGGATGACTGATGACTTCTCTGCTGCCCCCTGGCTGACCGGGGTGATATTCAAAGGCCATTTTGAGGTGGGCCACCTGATTGCGCGCGGTGGTATGGCCGAGGTGTACCATGCGGTTGACCTGTGGTCAGATAACCCAGTGGCTCTCAAGGTCCTACTCCCCCATCTCTCTACCGACCCCGCCCAGCAACAGAAGTTTTTTAGGGAGGGCTCGGCGCTCAAGAAGATTCAGCACGAGAACGTGGTGGGTGTCATCGACGAGGGCACCGAGCTGGTACACGGCCAGCAGGTCATGTTCCTGGTGCTGGAATACGTACACGGCTGTACCCTGGCCCAGCTCATGCAGCTGCGCCCGGTGCTGTCGGTGGGCGAGATGCTCGATGTCATGATCCCTGCGGTTGAGGGCCTGTCTGAGGTGCACGCCCGCCACCTGATCCACCGCGATATCAAGCCCGCTAACATTCTCTTAGAGGCCGATACAGAGGGCGTTAAGCTCTCTGACTTTGGCCTGACGCGCAGGGCCGATCAGAGCGCCACCGGCCAGCTCATGGGCACCCCCTCCTTTGTGGCTCCCGAGATCCTCGACGTTGCCTCGCCGGTCGGGCCTCCTGCCGATATTTTTGCCCTGGGCGTGATGATGTACCGCATGCTCACCGGCCGTATGCCTTTTGCCGGGGCCGATAACGACCAGCAGGTGCTCTACCACAACATGAACACCGACATTCCCTCGCTCACCCACCTGGCTGAGGGCATCTCGTCTGATATCGCGGGTGTAGTGAGCTGGTGTACCCGCCGCAATCCCCGCGACCGTCCCCAGGACGCCACCGAACTCTACCGGGCCCTGCGCGATATTGAGGCCCGTGCCAGCGAGCAGGAAAAGGGCTACCGCCTAGATCGGGCAGACCAGCCCATCACTACCCTCTGGGAGGACGTCGCCGACATCGCCGAACAGTCGGGGCGGGTACGCCACGGGCAGACCGCTATCACCGGCTTTGGAGCCGCCGATGACCTACTCGATGCAGGTTCTTCTGGCCCGCTCAGCGAGCACGAGCAGGCAGTACGCTCAGCTGCGGACGCCCCCGTCGAGGTCTACGCCCCCACAGAGTTCCCCGGGGTTGGGCCCAAGACCGAAAGCCAGGCCGTCCTCGATGCCCAGCTCTCTGAGCATGAAGCTGACCAGGACCCGGCGGTGGTAGAACAGCCCTCAATTTCGGCAGAGTACAACCGGCAGCGGGCTACCGCCTACCGTAGCGAGCGCGCGGACGCAGCACCGGCGTCCGCTCCGCAACCGGCACCGGCGCGCCCCGCCAACCCCGCCCAGTGGACCGAAGCACAGCGGCGTACCCCCGTTGAGCGCTGGCGTCCGCCGCTATCCCCGGCGGCCCTGGCCATGATCCTAGCCCTGATACTGCTGGGCTTTGTAACCGCAGGTTTTGTGGGCTGGTGGCTGGCCAGCCTGATTCTCTAGTACCCGCCCGCTCCTGCCCGGCCCTAAAGCCCGCAGAGAAGCCACACAAAGAGAAAGCCACCGTGGCCCTACTCTTGAAACCTGTGTTCAAGAGGCAGGCAACGGTGGCTTGCTCTGTGCCCTGAAGGCCTTAGCCTTAGCGGCGGGCCAGGTACTCAGCGACCTGGAAAGCGATTTCCAGAGACTGCTGGTGGTTCAGTCGCGGGTCGCAGAGGGTCTCGTAACGGTCTGCGAAAGCTGCTTCTTCGATGGGGTCAGAACCGCCCAGGCATTCAGCAACATCGTCGCCGGTCATCTCTACGTGGATACCGCCGGGGAAGGTACCCAGGGCCTCGTGCACCTCGAAGAAGCCCTGAACCTCGTTCATAACGTCATCGAAGCGGCGGGTCTTGTAACCGGACGGCACAGAGATGGTGTTGCCGTGCATGGGGTCGGTGACCCACACGACCTTAGCACCTTCCTTCTGCACGCCCTCAACGATGGCGGGCAGGTTTTCGCGAATCTTGCCGGCGCCCATGCGGGTGATGAAGGTCAGGCGGCCGGGCTCGCGGTTGGGGTCCAGCTTGTCAATCAGGGCCATGGCGTCGTCAGCAGTGGTGGTGGGGCCGAGCTTAACGCCGATGGGGTTGCGAACCTTGGAGAGGAAGTTGACGTGGGCATCGTCCAGGCCGCGGGTACGCTCACCGATCCAGAGGAAGTGAGCGGAGGTGTCGTAGGGCAGGTGGGTGCGGGAGTCGACGCGGGTCATGGCACGCTCGAAGTCCAGTAGCAGGGCCTCGTGGCCGGTGTAGACGTCGGTGGTCTTCAGGGGGCCGAAGTCAGTGCCGCAGGCTTCCATGAACTTGATGGCGCGATCAATTTCGCCGGCCATGGACTCGTAGCGGGCATGGGCGGGGTTAGAGGTGAAACCCTTGTTCCAGGAGTGCACCGAACGTAGGTCAGCAAAACCGCCCTTGGTGAAGGCCCGAATCAGGTTAAGGGTGCTGGCGCTGGCGTGGTAGCCGCGCAGCATACGGTTGGGGTCGTGCACACGGGATTCTTCGGTGAAGTCAAAGCCGTTGACCATTTCACCGCGGAAGGAGGGCAGAGTGACGCCGTCGCGGGTTTCGTCGTTCGATGAGCGGGGCTTAGAGAACTGCCCTGCCATACGGCCCATCTTAACCACGGGCATGGACGCACCGTAGGTCAGTACAACGGCCATCTGCAGCAGGGTGCGCACACGTCCTGAAATCTTATCGGCGGTAGCACCAGCAAAAGTTTCGGCGCAGTCGCCGCCCTGCAGCAAGAAGGCTTCACCTTCAGCAACGCGAGCCAGGTCGGCGCGCATCTGGTCAACCTCACCGGCAAAAACCAGCGGAGGAACGCTGTTCAGCTCATTGATGACGGCAGTAAAGTCGGGGTGCTCAGCCCACTGGGGGTGCTGGTCGATGTGCAGGGAGCGCCACTCTTCGAGTTCGGGGAAATCGTTCGGGGTGGGTACGGTGCCGGGGTTGGTCACGGGGTGACTCCTTTGTATGTGGTCGCTAGAGCCTAGCTGAGGGTTAGGCTCTTGTCTCTTATTCAAAAGTATTGGGGCTTAGGTGTAGGGTTCAAAGCTATATCCACCATGTGACATACAGCTCTTAGAACGGGGCGGACGAGCTAGGGGCGGGTTTCGAGCAGGCGGCTGGTAGCCTCGTCCGCGCTGATTCCTTCAGCCGTCATGAGCTTCTTAACATCGGCCGCATAGACCGGGGTGATGGGGCGGCCGGTCATCTGGCTAATCCGCTCAATGACCCGGTCTGCCAGTTCCCGCTGGGCGGCCCATTCATCGTCCCGCCCCAGATAGGGAGTCACGTCGATGGGTTGACCAATGACGGTCTTCACCCGGATCGGTTTGCCCTCCTTCCGCAGGCGCAGGCGGTTGGAGCCGGGCACCTGCACATCCTCGTTACCGAACTGGGCGACGGGGATAATGGGGACGCCGGCCTCCAGGGCTAGGCGGGCCACACCAACTTTAGCCCGGTAGAGGCGAGCATCGGGGCTACGGGTCCCCTCGGGGTAGATACCCACGAGCTTACCCTCGCGCAGGGCAGCGACAGCAGCAGCCAGAGATTCAGCCGACTTAGCCCCACCGGAGCGGTCAATGGGCAGCTGGCCCACAGAGGTAAAAAACCACTTCATCAGGCGCCCCTTAAGACCGGGAGTAGTGAAGTAGTCTGACTTGGCCAAGAAAAATACCTGACGCGGAGCCGCAAGAGGCAAGAAAATAGAGTCAATAAAAGACACGTGGTTACTTGCCAGAATAGCGCCACTTGCTGCCGGGATATTTTCGGCCCCCACAACCTCATGGTGATAGGCCCGCTGCAAGAAGGGCTTGAGCACGGTGCGTAGCTGCATATACATGGTGTCTCTCCTTGCGATAGGGCAATGTCAGGGGTCTCGTGGCTAGGGCAGTCAGCGAGCGGCTTTCCACTACATATTGTATGCCCGAGGGCAACCAGCTCAGAAACAGGAGTTACAAGGTCCTCCTCAAGGAGGTGAAGCAGGCCCGCGCTCGCTGCGAGCCTGCTTCGCCCTAGCTTCCTATCTGAACTAGTCAGTATGAGTAAACTACGCTGGCGGTGAAGCTATTCCCCTCAGAGCGTCACCCCCGCAAAAAGTGGGATTTTAGCCGGGAGCGGGCTGTAAAATGGCCAGGAAGAACCGCGTGCCCGGCGCCGTCGCCAGCGCACCTTAGCCCTCCCCCGCCGCCGGGGCCCGTTAGAGACAAGGTAACACCGTGAAAGAAATTCACTCCCCCCAGATTGTTACTGTTGATCCGGCAGTCAACATCACCGACATGGTGGAACGCCGTGCTCAGGACAGTCGCAATCCCCTGGTCTACCGGGTGCAGAAATCAACCGGCAACTGGGTGCCTGTCACCGCCAAGGACTTCCGCCGTCAGGTCATTGACCTGGCCAAGGGCTTGATGGCCGCAGGTATTGGGGCGGGCGACGTCGTTGGCATTATGAGCCGTACCCGCTACGAGTGGACCCTGATTGACTTTGCTATCTGGTACGCAGGCGCTGTCACTGTGCCTGTCTATGAGACCTCATCTCCTGCCCAGGCTGCCTGGGCCCTGTCTCACTCCGGTGCTAAGGCTATCTTCGTTGAGAACAGCAAGCTGGCAGACGTCATTGGCCAGGCCCGTGAGCTCACCGATGATAAGCTCTCCCTCGATGCTCTCAAGGACGTCTGGGTCATCGACGATTCGATTCTCCCCACCCTGGTCTCCGCTGGTTCTTCTATCTCTGACGAAGGTGTCGAAGAACGCCGGTCCCTTGCCAACCTCGATACCGTAGCAACCATCGTCTATACCTCCGGTACCACCGGCCGTCCCAAGGCCTGCCCGATTACCCACGGCAACTTCGTCCGCCTCTCTGCTAATACCAAGCTCACCATCCCTGAGATTGCCAACGAGACCAACTCGACCCTGCTCTTCCTGCCCCTGGCCCACGTGCTGGGTCGCCTGATTCAGGTGCTGGCCTTCGACGCGGGCCTGACAGTAGGCCACGCCCCCGATATCAAGAACCTCTCCACCGACCTGGCCTCCTTCCAGCCCACCATGCTGCTGGTTGTGCCCCGTGTCTTTGAAAAGGTCTACGAGGGGGCTATCAAGAAGGCTGAGAAGGGCGGTAAGGTCAACGCCATGCTCTTCCACCGCTCAGTGGATGTCGCTATCAAGTGGTCCCAGGCCAAGATTGCGGGTAAGATGACCCGCACCCTCACCCTGCAGCACAGGTTCTACGACAATCTGGTCTACTCCAAGCTGCGCGATGCCATGGGCGGTAAGGTGCGCTTTGCGGTGTCCGGCGGCGGGCGCCTGGCCCCCCGCTACGGCCACTTCTACCACGCTGTGGGCATCGAGGTCGTTGAGGGCTACGGTCTGACCGAGACCACCGCTCCCCTGGCCGTTGGCCGCATCCGCAACTTCGATATCGGCAACGTGGGCACCCTGATTCCCGGTGGCTCTGCCCGTATTGCTGAGGACGGCGAGCTCGAATTCAAAGGCGTCGGCCTGATTTCGGGCTACCTCGACAACCCCGAAGAGAACGCTGCGGCCTTCACCGAGGACGGCTGGTTCCGCACCGGCGACCTGGCCCGTATCGACGATGACGGCAAGATCTTTATTACCGGCCGCAAGAAGGAAATCATTGTGACCGCCGGCGGTAAGAACGTCATGCCGGTCCCCGCCGAAGACCGTCTGCGCCAGTCCCCCTTCGTCTCCCAGGCCATGCTGGTGGGCGACGAGAAGCCCTTCATCTCGGCGCTCATTACCCTGGACCCCGACGTCCTGCCCGATGAGCTTGAGCGCATCGGCCTGCCCCGCACCCTCTCCCTCAAGGAGGCGTCCACCAACCCCCGCGTCCGCGAAGCTATCCAGAAGTTCATCGACGACGCCAACGCCTTTGTGTCGAAGGCCGAGTCTATCCGCGAGTTCCGTATTCTCGATAAGGACTTCACCGAGGCCGAGGGGCATCTGACCCCCTCTATGAAGGTGCGCCGCAAGCAGGTGCTGGCTGATTTCAACTCCTATGTTGAAGATATGTACAACCGCACCAAGTCCACCGTGACCGAGACCGCCGCCCATACCGCTGAGCGTGTTCAGGAGCTGCGTGCCGAGCAGACCGAGAAATGGGACCAGTTCAAGGCTTCGCAGGCCGAGAAGATTCAGGAGTTCACCGAGGCTCAGGGGCAGAAGCTACACGAGCTGGCAGATAAGATCCAGCAGGTCGCTCCCCTACCCGGAGCTAAGGACAAGGACGCTGCCAGCAGCTCAGATACCGATGAGCAGGTTGAGAAGGCCGCTAGTGACTAGAGGTCACCGAAGCAGAAAAGGACTCCCAGTAAAGTACATGACCCCCGTTCCTGCTATGAGGAGCGGGGGTCATGCATTAGGCGAGTCGAAGGCTAGTCGAGCTCAAGCCCCAGCAGGGCGTTCTCCACGACCTCGGTCAGAGCCGGGTGGATCCAGTACTGGCCGCGGGCCATATCGCGGGCGCTCAGCCCAAAGCTCATGGCCTGGATCAGAGGCTGAATCAGGGTGGGCGACTCCTCACCGATAAGGTGGGCACCCAGTAGCTCCCCGGTGTCCTTGCGGGCGATGAGCTTGCAGACGCCTTCGCTATCGTCCATAGCCCAGCCATAAGCTACGTCACCGAACTTCTGCTCCTTGACGGTAATCTCGAACCCTTCAGCAGCAGCCTGCTCCCGCGCCTGATTTTCGGTCAGGCCCACAGCGGCAATGGGCGGGTGAGTGAACACAGCAGCGGGCACGTAGCGGTGGTCAGTAGCCCGTAGCTGGTCAGGGTGCACGATATTCCACTGCACGGTGCGCATCTCGGCGTTAGCCACGTGCTTGAGCTGGTAGGGGGAGCTCACATCACCCAGGGCCCAGACGCCCTTAACCGGCTGGCCATCCGAAAGCACCCGCTGGTACTCATCCACCTGCACCAGGCCCCGCTCATCCACATCAAAGTAGGTGGCAGCATCGAGGGTATCGGAGTTGGGGGTGCGGCCCGTTGCCACCAGCACCAGGTCAGCGGGCACGGCAACCCGCTCACCGGCGTCCTCAAATACCACCGTCACAGACCCGTCGTCGGCAGACTCGATAGCCTTCAGGGCGTGGTTGGTGTACAGCTCCCACTGGCGGGCGGCCTCACGGGTAAAGATCTCGGCGATGGTGTCGTCGTGGCCACGGAGCAGGCGGTCTGAGCGCACGGCCTGGGTCACCTGAGCACCCAGCCCCGAGAAGACGTGAGCGAACTCGGCTGCGATGAAGCCGCCGCCGATAACCACCACACGCTCGGGTAACTCATCTATGCGCATGACGGTATCTGAGGTATGTACCTGGGGCAGGTCGATACCGGGGACTTGGGGCAGGGTAACGCGGGAGCCGGTAGCCAGCACCAGCTGGTCGGTGGTCAGCTCAAGGCCGGACGCGGTGACCACGCTCCGGGGGCCGGTCAACTTCGCGTATTCCTCGTAGACATCCACGTTCTCAAGGGACTTCCGCCAGGCCAGCCCACCCTCGCTAATAGCGTCGATACGGCCGAAAATTCGATCGCGAATCTGTCGCCAGGCGGCATGCTTGTGCTCTAGGTCTACGCCCAAACGGGCAGCGTCCGTGGCGCGGGCAACGGTAGAGGCCGGGTAGACATACATCTTGGTGGGAATACAGCCCACGTTGAGGCAGGTACCGCCGAAGCGGCCGCCGTCGATGATGGCAATCTTCTTGCCCTCGTAGTCCTCGTTAGGCAGGGAGTTACCGGAGCCAGAACCTATGATGATGAGGTCGTAGTGGCGCGATTTTGTCATGGTTGCCTTTCGTCAGGTGCATACGCTCAGAAAAATTGAGACATATTATTGACTATAACCGCTGGTAGGAGCTCATTATTCCCCTATATGAAGATAGGGGTCTCTCTAACCTTTTGCAGATTTTAAGGGCAGCGCTTAATCTTTAACTAAGATTAGTCTTACCTAATTAATCCGTGCGCTACACCTAGCTAGGAGGATGCCTGATGTTTCTGGCCACCTTTCTCATCGGCCTACGAGAAGGCCTTGAGGCCGCGCTGGTCATCAGCATACTTTTGGCCTGCCTGACCAAAGTAGGTCGTAGCGATGCCCGCCCTAAAATCTGGTGGGGTATCGGCACCGCAACGACGATATCGCTCATGGCAGGAGCTGCCCTGACCTATGGTCGCTATGGTCTCAGCTTCGAAGGTCAAGAGCTCCTCGGCGGAGGTCTTTCCCTTCTTGCCGCTCTCATGGTGACCACCATGGTGTTCTGGATGGCTAAAATTGGCCCTTCTCTCAAACAAGAGCTTGAAACATCTGCCAGGGCAGCACTAGCAACCGGTAGCGGCTGGGCTATGTTCTGGTTGGCAGCTGTCACTGTCGGCAGGGAAGGCCTCGAAACTACCCTCATGCTCTGGGCCTGGTCAACCGCTCCCCAAGCACTAGCAGGTGCGGTTGCCGGCATCCTGCTAGCTGTTGCCCTTGGCCTTGCTATCAACAGGGGCATGATGCGTTTCAACCTCAGCCGTTTTTTCACCGTCACAGGTGCCTTACTCATCGTCATGAGCGCCGGAATTCTTGCCTACGGAATCCACGATCTACAGGAAGCAAGGTTCCTACCGGGCCCCTTCTCAGGTGCCCCTATCACCCCAACCAACTTTAGAACAGGCGAGGTGCTCGTTGGGTTCACTACTACCCCATTCTGGGGAGCATCTTTCCCCTTCGGCTGGGCTTTTGACCTCCAAGACTATATAGATCCCTCAGGTGCCGTAGCATCCATCCTCAAAGGGACAATCGGGTTCACCCCCCTCATGTCCTGGCTTGAGGTTATAGCTTGGGCCCTCTATCTAGCCATAGTTTTCCCTCTCTGGATGAGGCAGCAGCGTCGGGCTGCTCTCGCTCCCTCCCGGAGCTAACCACCCCAGCTACCGGCCTGCATCCAGCCCACCTTACCTACAGTCTCAGAAAGGCAGACCATGACAAGTCGCCAGCTCGTCCTCAGCACCCTACTTACCACCAGCCTCGCCTTAGCCCTTACCGCCTGCGTCGATAAAGAAGCTCAGCAGGCCGACGGGAATACAATTACAGTTTCATCCACCACTTCTGACTGCCGTGTCTCCACCAACAGCACCTCATCGGGAACAGCACAGTTCAGCATCACCAACGATGGTGAGAAAACTACCGAGTTTTACCTGCTCGGCTCAGATGGACTACGAATCGTTTCCGAAAAAGAAAATATCGCCCCAGGCCAAACGGCAGACCTTACCGTATCTTTACAGCCCGGTGAATACTACACAGCATGCAAGCCGGGTATGCGAGGTGAAAATGTAGGCACAGCAGCCTTTACCGTCACCGGTGACCCTGTTGAACTCACCGGTGAGCAGAAAGAACTCTATGAGCAGGCAGTGGCTAACTACGTCAACTTCGCCAAGAATGAGGTAGGCGAGCTCCTGCCGCAGGTTGAAGAATTCGCCACTGCCTATATGAACGGTGACGATGAAAAGGCTCGTGAACTCTATGCAACAACACGTATTCACTACGAACGCATCGAACCTATCGCCGAAGCTCTGGGTATTCTCGACCCCCGTATTGATTACCGGGAAATTGACTATCTAGCAGAAGCAGAACTTCTTGAACAAGATGACTCGACCTTTACCGAATGGCTAGGTTTTCACCGCATTGAAAAGGACCTCTGGGTACCGGCTGCCGATGCCCTTCAGCCCGACGGCAGCTCAGCCCACGATGGGTGGACCGCTTCAAGCCAAGAAGACCGGCAACGAATCGGACGAACTCTCATCGATGATGTACAGGCCCTCTACAACGAAATTCATTCCTCTACCTTCGTTGAAGACCAGCAGATTAACATCACCTCTGTATCAAACGGAGCAGCTGCCCTCCTTGAAGAAATTGCAGTCGGTAAGGTCACCGGTGAAGAAAACTGGTGGAGCCACCGGGACCTCTGGGACTTCCAGGCTAACCTCGAAGGCTCCCGTATCGCATTTGACTTAGTCGCCCCTATTGCCTCAGCTGAGTCTGAAGAGAACGCCCAGCTTGTTGAAACTATCGATGCTGCCTTCAATGATTTGCAGGCTGAACTAGATCAGTACGGCTCCTATGAAGAAGGGTTCACCCCCTACAGGGAGGTCAGCGAAGAGCAACGCAAGGAGCTTACTACTAAGCTCGATGCAGTGCGTGAGCCCCTCTCCCAGCTCACAGCCACCCTCGTCGACTAATTTCTCGCCCACCCCGTCAGCCCTAAGGAAAGCGACAATGAACTCTACTCCCCCACATTCCCGTAGCACCTCGGGTTTGTCACGTCGAGCTGTCCTTGCTCTGACGGGGGCTGGGTCTAGTGTTACCTTACTCGGAGGTTTAGCAGCCGGCTATGTAGCTGGGCAAGGCACCGAATCCAGCTCAGAGCAGGCCGATATAACCTATGATTTTTATGGGGTTCATCAGGCAGGTATTACGACAGCAGCCCAGGATCGCATGCACTGCGCGGCATTTGATATGGCAGAAGGCACCACCCGAGATGACCTGATCCTTCTCCTTCAAGACTGGACTTACGCCGCAAGCAGGCTAACCCTGGGGCTTGATGTCACCGCTGCTGGAGCTTTTGGAGGCGGGCCAGCCCTACCCCCACCCGATACGGGGGAGGCCGCTGACCTAGGAGCCTCCGGTCTGACTATCACCTTTGGTTTTGGCAGGAGCCTTTTTACTCAAGAGAACGGCACAGACCGCTTTGGCTTGGCTGGGCAGCTACCGCAAGAGTTTGAGCCTCTTCCCAAAATGGTCAATGATTTCATTGATACATCCCAATCAGGAGGGGACCTTTTCATTCAAGCCTGTGCCTACGACCCTCAGGTCGCTGTGCATGCCATTAGAAACCTTACCCGCATGGCCGTTGGAATCGCCACGCTCAGGTGGTCTCAGCTAGGCTTTGGTCGCACATCTTCAACCACATCCGCCCAAGCTACTCCACGTAATCTCTTTGGGCAGAAGGACGGCACCTCTAATATCAAGGCAGAGGAGACTGACAGGCTCGCAGAACACGTCTGGATCAATCAGGGGGTTGCAGCCGGCGGTAGCTACCTAATTGCCCGCAAGGTTTCAATGAATATCGAGGTGTGGGACGGGGTCCAGCTCCAAGAGCAAGAGCGTGTAACCGGCAGGGATAAACCTAAAGGGGCCCCTCTCTCTGGTGGTGATGAGTTCACTGCTCCCGACTTCTCAGCCAGGGATGAGAACGGAAACTTGCTGATTGACGAACGCTCGCACATAGCCCGGGTACACCCTGATCATAACCAAGGCATTGCGATGCTCCGACGGGGGTATAACTATGTGGACGGGAACGATGCCCAGGGAAGACTCGCAGCAGGGCTGTTCTTTATCGCTTTTGTCAATGACCCTGCACGATTTGCTACCGTCCATAAAAATATGGCCCGTGACGACCTCTTCGTCGAATACCTCAAAACCCGCTCCAGCTCAGTTTTCTTAGTGCCTCCCGGGGTAGCTGAAGAAGGTGGGTATATTGGCCAAGTTTTCTTCGAGAGAGCTTAGTTCCTGGAGTTAGCTTCTGTGGTGGTGCCCTCGGGAGAGGGTGTCTGGGCCGCAGCTTCTGCCCTGTCACGGAAGTTCTTCTGCATCTGACGGAAAACCAGCACGTTACCGACCACGATGTGCAGGAAGCCCAGAATCATCACATAGATATTCCAGCCGCCTTCCGGAGCAAGAACCCCAGCTAGTAGCAGGATCGCGCCAAAACCAATAATCATCAGGTGAGTTACGTTCATACTTCCTAGCCTACAGGTAGGGACCAGATTCCTCCCCATATCCTTCTGCACAGCGCATACAATCGGCACTTTTCTGGTCCCTACCGGGAGCAAAAGAGCGGACGCCCGCCCCAGCTTACGCAAGCCGGGTGCGGGCGTCCGCCCCTTGGGTATTCCTGATACGGGGTTACTTGACGTTGACCACGATCAGCAGGTCACCACCAGCTACCTGAGAGACCTCGTTGTAGACAACGCGCTCGACGGTACCTGAAACCGCTGAGGTGATGGAAGCTTCCATCTTCATGGCCTCGATGGTGGCTACCTGGTCGCCGGCTGAGATTTCGTCGCCGGGCTTGACCGAGATAGACACGCCACCTGCGAAGGGGGCGGCGATGTGGCCAGGGTTAGAAGCATCTGCCTTCTCAGCTTCCTTCACGTTGGACTCAACGGAGGTGTCGCGGACGTTGACGGTACGCTGCTGGCCGTTGAGGGTGCAGATCACCTCGCGCATACCCTTTTCGTCGGGTTCTGAAATAGCCTGCAGGGTGGCAATCAGGCGCACGCCCTTACCCAGCGAAATCACGTGTTCGCGCTTGAACATCATGCCGTAGAGGAAGTCGCGGGTGTGCAGAATCGACAGGTCACCGAATTCCTCGCGGGCCTTCTCAAAGTCGCGGGTGGGCCCGGCAAAGAGGAGGCGGTTGAGGGTGGCGCGGCGAGTGGCTGAGTCCCCGTTCAGGGCTTCCAGGTCTTCGGCTGACAGGTCGTTGACCGAGGGCTTGGAGAGCTTACGGCCTTCCAGGGCACGGGTGCGGAAGGGCTCGGGCCAGCCAGCGGGTGGGGTACCCAGCTCGCCGTTGAGGAAGCCAATCACCGAGTCGGGGATATCGAACTTCTGTGGGTCCTTCTCAAAGTCCTCGGGTGAGACGCCCATACCGACCAGCTGCAGAGCAAGGTCGCCAACCACCTTCGATGAGGGGGTTACCTTGACGATATGCCCCAGCATGCGGTCAGCAGCTGCGTACATATCTTCGATGTCCTCGAAACGCTCCCCCAGGCCCAGGGCGGTTGCCTGAGCGCGCAGGTTGGAGAGCTGGCCACCGGGGATTTCGTGGGTGTAGACACGACCAGTGGGCGATGACAGGCCCATCTCAAAGGGCTTGTAGATGGTGCGGACGGACTCCCAGTAGGGTTCCAGCGCGCAGGCAGCTTCCAGGGTGATGGAGGGGGCGCGGTCGGTGTACTGGAGGGCGCCGACCAGGGCTGAGAAGGACGGCTGGGAGGTGGTACCTGCCATGGATGCAGACGCCACGTCAACAACGTCCACGCCGGCCTCAACAGCGGCAAGCAGGGTGCCGACCTGACCACCTGCGGTGTCGTGGGTGTGCAGGTGCACGGGCAAATCGAAGCGCTCGCGCAGGGCGGTGACCAGGCGGCGGGCAGCTTCTGGACGCAGCAGGCCGGCCATGTCCTTAATGGCAAGGATGTGGGCACCGGCTTCTACCACCTGGTCAGCTAAGTTCAGGTAGTAGTCCAGGGTGTAGGTCTGCTCGGCAGGGTCCAGCATGTCGCCGGTGTAGCAGATAGCGACCTCGGCAACTGCGGTGCCGGTGGCACGCACGGCCTTGATAGCCGGGGTCATCTGGGAGACGTCGTTGAGGGAGTCGAAGATACGGAAGATATCGACACCTGTCTCGGCTGCTTCCTTGACGAATGCGTCAGTGACCTCGGTGGGGTACGGGGTGTAGCCCACGGTGTTGCGGCCGCGCAGCAGCATCTGGATGGGCAGGTTGGGCATGGCCGCACGCAGGTGGGCCAGGCGCTCCCAGGGGTCCTCGGAGAGGAAGCGCAGGGCCACGTCGTAGGTTGCACCGCCCCAGGCTTCTACTGAGAAAAGCTCGGGGGTTACGTGGGCTACTGCGGGTGCGGCGGCCAGCAGGTCGCGGGTGCGGACGCGGGTGGCCAGCAGGGACTGGTGGGCGTCACGGAAGGTGGTGTCGGTAATCAGCACTTCCTTGGTGTCGCGTACAGCCTTGGCGAACCCTTCGGGGCCCAGTTCGAGCAGGCGCTGACGCCAGCCTGCCGGGGGCTCGTGGGTAGAAGCGTCGAAGGGTGAGCGGTAGGGCTCTTCGGTCTTATCACCGGGGAAGGCAGGTAACTTCCAGCGGGGATCAAGCCCCTCGATACGCTCGCCGTGGGGCTTATTCACGGTGACATTTGCCAGGTACTGCAGGGCCTTGGTGCCGCGGTCGGCTGAAGGCTTCTTGGTCAGCAGCTCGGGGTGCTCATCGATGAAGGGGGTGGACACGTCACCAGCGCGGAAGGTGGGGTCTTCAAGCACCGCCTTGATGAAGGGAATGTTGGTGGCCACGCCGCGAATACGGAACTCGGCCAGGGCGCGAGAAGCGCGGCGGACGGCATCCTCGAAGGTACGGCCACGGCAGGTAAGCTTGACCAGCATGGAGTCGAAGTGGGGTGAAATCTGGGCACCGGTGTAGACGGTACCGCCGTCCAGGCGAATGCCAGAACCACCGGCTGAGCGGTAGTAGGTAACCTTGCCAACGTCGGGGCGGAAGCCGTTCGCCGGGTCTTCGGTGGTGATGCGGGACTGCAGGGCAAAGCCGCGCACGCGCAAATCTTCCTGGCGGATACCCAGGTCTTCCAGGGTCTCACCGGCAGCAATGCGCATCTGAGACTGTACCAGGTCAACATCGGTAACCTCTTCGGTCACGGTGTGCTCAACCTGGATACGGGGGTTCATCTCGATAAAAACGTGCTGGCCAGCGCGTTCACCGGCGGTATCGACCAGGAACTCCACGGTACCGGCGTTCACGTAGCCCAGTTCCTTGGCGAACTTGACCGCGTCGCGGAAGAGGGCCTGACGGATCTCTTCATCAAGGTTGGGGGCGGGAGCAATCTCAACGACCTTCTGGTGGCGGCGCTGCAGGGAGCAGTCACGCTCAAAGAGGTGCACAATGTTGCCCTCACCGTCAGCCAGGATCTGCACCTCAATGTGGCGGGGGCGCAGCACTGCCTGTTCAAGGAAGACAGTGGGATCGCCGAAGGCGGTGTCGGCCTCTCGCATAGCCGCTTCCATAGCGGGGCGCAGGTCTTCACGCTTCTCAACGCGGCGCATACCGCGGCCGCCACCACCGGCAACAGCCTTGACGAAGATGGGGAAGCCAATTTCTTCAGCCTCAGCCAGCAGCTTCTCAACGTCTGCACTGGGCTCGGTGGACTTGAGCACCGGGATACCGGCACGGCGGGCGGCCTTCAGCGCCTCAACCTTGTTACCGGCCAGTTCCAGAACCTCCGGCGGGGGGCCGATGAAGGTGATACCGGCGTCCGCGGCGGCGCGCGCTAGATCAGGATTCTCCGAGAGGAAGCCGTAACCCGGGTAGATGGCATCAGCGCCGGCTTCTTTGGCGACGCGAATAATCTCCTCAACATCGAGGTAGGCACGGACGGGATGGCCCTCTTCACCAATCGGGTAGGCCTCATCGGCCTGCTGGCGGTGAATGGAGTGGCGGTCTTCGTAGGGGAAGACACCGACGGTCTTAGCGCCGAGCTCGTAAGCCGCACGGTAAGCGCGGATTGCGATTTCGCCGCGGTTAGCGACCAGAATCTTTGAAAACATTTTCTTCCGTTCCGCCCCACCCAGCACAGCGGGGTGCGGTGAGGCTAAGCCACAGTTCGTGTGTGAACACCTCAAATATATCTTTAGACGTCCTAAAGCACCTGGTTTTGTCTCATTTTTGTGATGCGGGACGTAATGAAAAGATTTTATTGTGAACATGACTACACGCAATAGGGATGCGGGCTGTAAGCTTCCCTGACTTTCCCTACCGCCTAGCGGCAGGCCCCTGCCCTGTTGGGTAGCATAGAAGGTCAGTGTGTATCCGCCAAGTTCGAGAGGCTTTCGTGGCAATGAGCAGCATGGTAAGTATTAGCAGCCTAAAGGGCGGCGTAGGCAAAACATCGGTCCTGCTGGGGCTGGCGTCCGCTGCCCAGGCCAGCGGGCTCCGCACCCTCGTCATCGACCTCGACCCCCACGGGGACGCCTCAACCGGTTTAGGTGTCAATACCTCCGAAGGTACCGACATGGGCACCATCTTGCTCGCCCCTTCCGATTACTCCCTGGCGGACGAGCTCACCCCCGCTTCATGGGCTGCCCTCGGCAGCCTGGGCAACGCCTCCCGCACCGGACTGGACGCAGGCACCTGGGTTGGGCGCGCGTCCGCCCGTCTTACCGCCCTAGAGCAGCTCGACTCAGCCACCCTACTCCCCCGCCTGGCAGACCTCCTTGAGCCTGTGCGCGAGAACTTTGACCTGATTCTCATCGACTGCCCGCCCACCCTGGGCCGTCTCACCGAGATGGCGTGGGCTGCCTCTGACCGGGTGCTGTCTGTCGCCGAGCCCTCCCTCTTCTCTGTCGCGGGCTCCGAACGTACCCTGCGCGCCATCGCCCGTTTCGAAGCCAACACCCTCTATGCCGTGGAATCGGCCTCCATCGTGATCAATAAGGTACGCGCAGGCGACCCCGAACACGACTACCGTATCGAGGAAATGAAGGTACTCTTTGGCGACCTGGTTGCTGAGACTACCCTGCCCGAGACGCACCTGCTCCAGCGCATTCAGGGGTCCGCCTACCCGGTGCACTACTGGCCCGAGGAAGAAGCCCAGGAACTTGCCCGCGCCTTCACTGCGCTGCTGGCGGGCCTATACGACGCAGGTGCTGAGAGATAGGAATGTAGGTGTAGAGGGCACGGAGCTCACGCTTGCTGTTGACCCTCTCGCAGCTTCGCTTCGCTCAGGCACGATTCATGCCCCGCCTACGGCGGATTCCGTTCGCTCTTGCGTGCTTACGCACCCGCTCACTCCATCCCAGCCAACAGCTTCGCTGTGAGCCCGTGCCCCCTTAGCACGACAAAAAAACTACCCCGCCATCGCATCTGCGAGACGGGTAGTTTTCTATGCTCTTTAGGCACCGGCTTTGCGGGCTCGGCGGGCCGAAAGTTCGTCGTGAACCTCGGTCTCTGCCTGGGCCTCTTGGGCGGTGCTTTCGCCGGGCAGCTCGCTCAGTGATACTTCGAGTTCGCGCCAGACGCGGCCGATAGCGATACCGAAGACGCCCTGGCCTGCCTGCACCAGGTCAATTACCTCAGATGCCGAGGTGCATTCGTAGACCGAAGCTCCGTCGGACATGAGGGTGATTCCGGCAAGGTCCTCAACGCCGCGGGAGCGCAGGTGGTCGACCGAGGTGCGAATCTGCTGCAGGGATACGCCGGTATCAAGCAGGCTCTTGACAATCTTGAGTACGAGCACATCGCGGAAAGAGTAAAGACGCTGGGAGCCAGAACCCTGGGCCGAACGGACGGTGGGCTCCACCAGGTGGGTGCGGGCCCAGTAGTCGAGCTGGCGGTAGGTAATGCCCGCGGCCTTGCAAGCAGTGGGACCGCGGTAGCCCAGGTTCTCATCAACCAAAGAAACAGGGTCGTCAAAGAGGACACCCTGCTCACCCACCGGTGAGGTACGGGGCATGACATCTTCAAAGCCCAAGAGGGGCTGATCCATGGGGGCAGGTACGCCTCGCAGCGCAGCGGGGGCGCTAGGTTCACCGTTGTACTGTGTCACGGTTTGAGGTTCCTTCCCTTGAACTGATCATGGACTCTCTTATCCTACCTGCCCGGCAACCCTTTTGCCGGTTAATCGGTCAGCAGGGGCACCGGCGTTTTAAGGTGGTTCTGGTCATTAAGACAGACCACGTTTCCCCGGTACCCCTTACACAAGGATAGGTGGGTTTAGTCGAAGCTGGGCATGCTTCCGGCCACTAGGGCCATGTGCAGGCGAAGCAGCAGCTGGGCAATATCACCGGCAAGTTCAGCAGCGCGGGCCTGGGACTCTTCGTCCTTACGCAGAGCCAGGGGCCCGACTGCGGTTTCTACCAGGTCGACTTCACGGTCGGCGGCGGCCCGGAAAGCTCGCAGGTGGCGCGGGTGCAGGCCGTGGGCGGTGAGCTGGTCACTCACCCTGGTAACAGCCAGGTCGTACTGGTCGTACTCTTCTTTGTTGTCCGCCAGCAGGCCGTAGTTCATGAGCTCACGCAGCAGGGGCATATCGACCCCGGCTGCCTGGCCCAGCTCACGCAGGGTATAGGTGCGGGCCGGTTCCGCATCGGCTGCCGGGCGGGCGCTCGGCAGCTCTTCGGCCCCCGGCTGCGCGGACGCATCCGCCCCGCTCCCCTGCCCCTGGGCCGGGTCGCTGCCGGGGGCGGGCGCTAGCCCCGCGTCGATGTCGGCCAGGCGCTGGCGGATTACCTTAAGCGGCAGGTACTGGTCGCGTTGCAGCTGTAGCACAAAACGCAGGCGCTCAATATCTTCTTCGGAGTACTTGCGGTAGCCGGTATTGGTACGCTGCGGGCTCACTAGACCCTTATCTTCAAGAAAGCGAATCTTCGAGGCGCTAATGCCCTCAAATTCTCCTTCGAGGGCGCTGAGCACCTGACCGATGGTCTTATTTTTTGCCCCAGCAGTTTCAGCAGAGTGAGCCTGAGCCATGGTTACTGCCCCTGGCCCTGGTAGAAGGCGAAGTGGAACTTGCCGATGTAGATTTCGTCGCCGTTGCGCAGGTAGGCCTCGTCCACGCGGTCCTTATTGACGTAGGTGCCGTTCAGGGAGTCAGCATCGGTCAGGATGAAGCTACCCGCGTTGGGGATGAAGAGGGCGTGACGGCGGGAGACGGTGACGTCGTCGAGGTAAATATCTGACTGGGGGCTTCGGCCTGCGATGATGGGCAGGTCAACACCGTTTTCGTCAGTTTCGGGGTTCAGGAGGAAGCGGGCTCCCTTGAACTGGCCGTCCAGACCAATCAGGACGGCCGACCCGGCGGGCAGAGTTGCCAGTAGGTCGCGTTCTTCGGTGGTGGGATTATGGGACTGGGATACGCCCAGGGCTACCATGGCGATGGTGCTTGTGGGCGGGTGTGCTTCATGCTGGGCCATACGGTCTCGTCCTTATGTCTTCGGGCGGCGGGGCCTACGCCCGTACTGTGCCTGTGTTCTAAACGTTATGTGTGGTGTGGTGTAAGCGGTTCAAGGTCACGAAATGGTAAACAGTGAACCGTTCGTTTAATCTTAGCCACTTCGCCTCTATTCTGCCCGCTCCACGCCGTGTTCTCCCACCAAATTTTCCTGTTTTTACCTAGAGCAAAAGGGCCGCCTTTCCCTGCGAGAAAGACGGCCCCTGCGCGGGCTCATAGCGTGGCACTGCTACCGGGTGTTAGGCGATTTCTGCCTCGTAGTCAGCTGCTGAGAGCAGGCCTTCGATGTCTGCGGCGTCGTTGGGGCGAACCTCGATGAGCCAGCCCGCGCCGTAGGGGTCTGAGTTGACGGTTTCGGGGGCATCTGCCAGGTCTTCGTTGACGGCAACGACTTCACCGGCGATGGGAGCAAAGAGGTCTGAGACGCTCTTGGTGGATTCGATTTCGCCGAAGGTTGCTTCTGCGTCGATGGTTTCGCCTACCTCGGGCAAATCGACGTAGACGACGTCGCCCAGTTCGCTCTGTGCATGGTCGGTAACGCCGATGCGGACGGTACCATCAGCCGTGAGTTCGCTGACCCACTCGTGCTCTTTGGTGTACTTGAGTTCTGCAGGAACGTTGCTCATCGGAGGTGTCCTTTTCTTTTGTGGGACTTCTGTGGGAGTGCCGATCGAGGTGCGTGAAACTCGATGAGGTGAGCTCCGACGAGGGAGAAGGAGCTCTCACCTAACGATTATATGACACAGGGTACAGGTGCTGGTGGCGGGCACCACCGAAACGGCCCGGTTTTCTCTTAAATAAAGAAGGACGCCCCACCCCACTTCCCGGCGCCGGGAAAGCGGGGTGGGGCGTCCTGACCTAGACCTCTTAGATCACACCCTCAGAGAACTTGTAGGGGTTGCCAAAGCGGTGGGCGGTGATGGAGACTGCCTGCTCACGGACGAAGGGCAGCATCTCGATGCGGCCGGCTTCGGTGACAGGCTGGAAGTAGACCGCGATGTCGGGGCGGCCGTCGAGCGCCTCGTAGATGCCGGTGGCGTCGCTACCGATGTAGCGGATGCGGGCACCTTCGAAGGCGGTTCCCTCAAGCTGCTTTGAGGGGGTCTTTGCAATCTTGACCAGCGAAGCACGGTAGGCGGCGTCGCTCTGCTCAACCAGGGTGACGCCCGCACCGCGCAGGGCGCCGGCAACTGCTACCGGGATGCTCTGGCCGGTGGAGAACTCGATGGTGGCACCGGCTGCTACACCTGCCAGTAGGACACGCAGGGCGCGGTCGCGGTCGCCGTCCTCATCCAGACGCACCTGAACGGTGGTAGGCAGGTAGTGCAGGATATTGCGCTCAACGCCCAGCTGGCTGGGGTCGTGACCCACGCCGAACTCGGTGGCCCAGGCCTCGGCATCGGAGCTTGCCGCGCGGGCCAGCATGTCGAGGGAACCGTCGTTGGTAGCGGTGGGTTCGCGCAGGGCAGCCAGGATGGAGCGGACGCCCGCGTGTGAGGGAGCGGTGGTGGCGGTGGACTCTGCGGTTTCCCAGTTAGAGAGGGCGACCAGGTAGTTGGGACCACCGGCCTTGGTGCCGGAACCTACGGTTGACTTCTTCCAGCCGCCGAAGGGCTGACGCTGCACGATAGCGCCGGTGATGCCGCGGTTGACATAGAGGTTACCTGCCTGGACCTTGGAGAGCCAGAGTTCCAGCTCGCCGGAGTCCAGGGAGTGCAGACCAGCGGTCAGACCGTAGTCGGTGGCGTTCTGCAGTTCGATAGCCTCTTCGAGGGTGGCAGCCTTCATGACGCCCAGGATGGGGCCGAAGTACTCGGTCAGGTGGTATTCACTACCGGGCTTGACGCCTGCACGGACGCCGGGTGACCAGAGGCGGCCGGTCTCATCGAGCTGTTCGGGCTTGATGATCCAGGTTTCGCCCTCGCCCAGGGTGGTCAGGCCTCGCTTGAGCTTGCCTTCGGGCTTCTCAATGACGGGGCCCATTTCTGATTCGATGTCCTGGGGGTGGGCAACGTGCAGGGATTTCACGGCGTCAACCAGCTGGTTGTAGAAGCGTTTGGACTCCCCCACGGAGCCAACCAGAATCACTGTGGAGGCTGCCGAGCACTTCTGGCCCGCGTGGCCGAAGGCCGAGTAGACGACGTCCTTGACCGCCAGGTCGAGGTCGGCGTTGGGGGTGACGATGATGGAGTTCTTGCCGGAGGTCTCGCCGAAGAGGGGCAGGTCCTTACGCCAGGATCGGAACATCTCGGCGGTCTCGTAGCCACCGGTCAGAATCAGGCGGTCAACGGCGGGGTGGGCAATCATCTTTGAACCGGCGTCGCGGTCGGTGACCTTGACCAGGCGCAGGGCCTCGCGGGGCACACCGGCTTCCCACAGCACTTCAGCAATGAGAGCGCCGATGCGGGCGGTGTTGGAGGCGGGCTTGAAAATAACCGCTGAACCCGCTGCCAGGGCTGAGATAACGCCACCGACGGGGATCGCGGTGGGGAAGTTCCAGGGCGGGATGACCAGGGTCAGCTTGACCGGACGATGCTGGGCGCCGTCTACTGAGTCGAGGCGCTCTGCCAGCATGGCGTAGTAGTAGGCAAAGTCAACGGCTTCTGAGACTTCAACGTCGCCCTGGTCCAGGGTCTTGCCGGCCTCGTGGGCCATGATTTCCATGAAGTCGCCGCGGCGTACTGCCAGGGCTACAGCTACCTTACGCAGAATCTCGGCACGCTCTGAAGCGGGGCGGGCACCCCAGGCCTCACCTGCTGCCACGGTCTCGGCAACCAGGGTTTCGGTCTCCTCGGCAGAGCTCAGCTCGTTGGCAGCCAGGGTTTCGATACCGATCTGGGTGGTCTTGGAACGCTCCAGGATGGCACGGCCCCACTCGCGGTTACCGGCCAGGGCGGGGTCGGTATCGGGGGTGTTTTCGAAGGTGCCGTCGGCGGGCTTGAAGACGTTCTCTTCGGTTTCTTCCAGACGGTTCTGGGTGCGTTGCGGGGGCTGGATCTCGTCGGTGACCTCGTTCAGGGAGCGCAGGAAGCGGTTCTTCTCGCGCTCGAAGAGGGCGGGTGAAGAGTCGAGGTCGAAGACGGCGCTCATGAAGTTCTCGCTTGAGGCGTTTTCTTCCAGACGGCGAACCAGGTAGGAGATTGCAACGTCAAATTCTTCGGGGCGCACTACGGGGGTGTAGAGCAGCAGGTGGCCCACACGCTGGCGAATGACCTCGGCCTGCTGGGAGGCCATGCCGATGAGCATTTCGAACTCGATGTCCTTTTCAACACCGCGGTCTTCGGCCAGTAGCAGGGCGAAGGCGACGTCGAAGAGGTTGTGGCCAGCAACGCCCAGGCGGATGTTCTTGGTGTGCTCGGGCTGCAGGGCGTAGTTGAGGATGCGCTTGTAGTTGGTATCTGAGTCCTGCTTGGAGTCGCAGGTGGTCAGGGGCCAACCGTGCACAGCGGCTTCAACCTTTTCCATAGAGAGGTTGGCACCCTTAACCAGGCGGACCTTAATACGGGCACCGCCGGCCTCAACACGCTTAGCTGCCCATTCCTGTAGGCGCTGCATCGCGGCCAGGGTGTCGGGCAGGTAGGCCTGGAGCACGATACCGGCTTCAAGGTTCTTGAGCTGGGGCTGGTCAAGGATCTTGGTGAAGACCTCGATGGTCATATCGAGGTCCTTGTACTCTTCCATGTCCAGGTTGATGAACTTCTGGGCGGGAGAGTTAGCGGCCAGCTCGTAGAGGGGGGTGAGGCGGCGGACGGCTTCGTCCACGACTTCTTCGAAGGCCCAGTGGGAGTGGGGGCCAGAAACAGAGGACACCTTAATGGAGACGTAGTCGACATCGTCGCGGGCCAGCAGACGCTTGGTTTCGGTCAGGCGGCGCTCTGCTTCGCGGTCACCGAGTACGGCTTCGCCCAGCAGGTTGATGTTGAGCTTGTTGCCGGTTGAGGTGAGGTGCTTGATGGCGGGGCCCAGCTTTTCATCGCGGGCATCGACAATCAGGTGGCCGACCATCTGACGCAGGACGGTGCGGGCGATCGGCACGGTGGGCCAGGAAGCCTTAGCGGCCAGCTTACCCCCCAGGCCTACGGCGCTTTTCATGTACCAGGGCAGGAAGGAGGGGGCGATGGGGGCGATACGGCCCAGGTTCTTACCGGCAACGGCCTGGTCTTCGGGGCGTACCACGCCGTCGACAAAGCCGACGGTAAATTCAAGGCCGTTGGGATCCTTCAGGACGCCTGCTAGCTTCTCTGCTGCGGGGTCAGCGGGGATGTTCTGGGCTGCTTTGACCCAGTCGGCAACGAGCTGGACGGCCTGGTCAGCTAGCTGCTGGTGGTGGGTATCGCTAAAAGGCTGTGCCAAGGGTGGTACCTCCTGCTAGCCCGCACGAGGGCGGGGTGAACTTGTTGCTTGTTATCCATTCCACCATCTTTGGGTGCAAGTTACACTATTAGAAAAAATGAATATTATTTAGGCAGTACGTTTAGTTCTGCTAATCTGTATTAGTGACGCCATTCACCCCTTCCTAAGGAGTGCCCCATGTACGATTTGCGCCGCCTGGCCATGCTGCTTGAGATTCACGAGCGCGGCACACTCGCCGCGACCGCCAAAGCCCTACACCTGACGTCCTCTGCTATTTCCCAGCAGATCACCACCCTAGAAAAAGAGGTGGGCACTCCCCTACTGCGTAAGGTGGGGCGCCGGGTGGAGCTGACCACCGAGGCCCTAATTCTGGTGGAGAGCACCCGCAATATTTTGAAGGAGCTGGACGCCGCCCGCACCCGCATCACCCTGCTGGAGGGGGTACCTGCTGGTCAGGTGAGGCTGGCGATTTTCCAGTCGGCTGCCAAAGCACTTTTGCCAGGTGCCCTGTCCCATCTGGCAGAGCACGCCCCGCAGGTACAGCTGCATGTGGTGCAGATTGACCCCGAAACCGGCCTCTCTCTAACCCGCAGCCGGGAGTTTGACCTCGTGATTGCGGAGTCCTACCCCCACCATTACATTCCCGAGTACTCCGAGCTCACCTCTGAGCTCTTGACTGAGGACGCCCTCAACCTAGTGGTTGCCGCCGATT
>DXCN01000057.1 GCA_019115985.1 Candidatus Rothia avicola
TTTAAGGAACACGGTCTTGAGAAGTATCTAGGTGAGACCACTCTGGCGGATAAGGGCTACGTCGGTTTGGGACTACTGACCCCGACCAAGCGTAAGCCTGGGCTGAAAATGCCCAAGGTTGTTAAAGACAATAATCGTGTCATCAATAAGTTGCGGGTGGTGGTGGAGCGTGTCATCGCGCAGATTAAGACCTGGCGTGTTTTGCATTCGGTTTTCCGTCGACCGTTGGGTGTTTATGGGCGTGTGTTTTCGGTGGTGAGGGGGTTGGTGTTTTTGGCTGCTGGGCACTCCTTATGAATAAGCCTCTATGCTTGCTGTAACTTCTTGCCCGGTCGGTATTTACGAGGTGATTTATCGCAGGTGGCGAGCTGGTATGTAAGCTGCGCTCCTTGCCCCCGGCTCCGCCGACGTGGGCTACTAGGGCCGAATCCAGCGTCCTTGCCCCTTGTCGAAAGTAAGAAAAAACTTCATGAGCACGTGCAAAAGAACGTACTCATGAAGTTTTCTCTTACTCTCGATAAAAAGCTACTTCCCCCTAAAAACCGGCGTCCGCTTCTCTGTGAAAGCAGCGAACCCCTCGGCGTAGTCGGCGGAGGCACACAAATCCCCCTGTGCGCGGTTCTCAGCTTCAACGGACTCCCAGAGGCCCACCCGGGCATCACGCACCTGGGCCACTAGCTGCTTCGAAGCCACAAAAGCCCCGGTTGCCCCGGCCGCCACCTTGGCCACCTTCTCGCGGGTAAAGTCCAGGAGCTCCTCAGCAGGAACAGCCCGGCTAAAGAGCCCAGCAGCCACAGCCTCCTCCCCAGAGATTAGGTCAGCCGTATAAATCAGGTCCAGGGCCCGGTGGGCGCCCAGCCGCTCCACAAAGAGGGCGTGCCCACCAGAATCCAGGGTGGCCCCCAGGTTGGCGAAAGGCGAGCCAATTTTGGCATTCTCAGCCACATAAACCACGTCCGTAGCAATAGCCAAGCCCAGCCCAACCCCCAGGCAGGGGCCCTGCACCGCCGCGAAGGTTGGGGCAGGGAAGGCGCTCATTTTCTTCAGCAGCGGGGTAACTTTACCGGCCAGGTAGTCGTAGGCGTCGTCCTCAGCAGGCACCAGACCGGCGATGTCGCGCCCGGCGCAGAAACCGCGCCCCTCCCCGCGCAGAAGCAGGGCGCGGACGCCCGCCGCAGCCGCCTCGTCGTAGGCGGCAGACAGCTCGGCCAGGGCGGCCTCGTTCACGGCGTTCATTTTTTCGGGGGCGTTCAGCACAACCTCGGCAACAGCGCCCTCAACGGTCAGATCAATCATTCAAGACCTCCTAGGCGTCGAAGTCCACGGTCACGGCGTCGGAGCAGGGGCGGGTCTGGCAGGTAAGAATGTAGCCGGCCTCGACTTCGTCCTTTTCCAGGGCGTAGTTTTCCTCCATCTTCACGTCACCCGAAACCACCTTGGCGCGGCAGGTGCCGCAGACGCCACCGGCACAAGCGAAGGGCACGTCGGCGCGTACGCGCAGGGCGGCGTTAAGGATGGTTTCGTTGGCAGAAACGGGGGATTCAACGGAGGAGGAGGTGCCGTCCAGGTTGAAGGAGATGGCGTAGTTAGCGCCGGACGGGTCAGCCTGCACGGCCCGGCCCTGCTGGCCTGCGGGGGTTTCGGGCTTGCCGGTGGTGAAGAGCTCGAAGCGAACGTCGTCCTCGCGCACACCGCGCTCGGCCAGGGTGTCGCGGCAGAGCTGCACCAGCTCGAAGGGGCCGCAGAGGAACCACTCGTCGGCCTTATCCACCTGAATGACGTGGTCCAAGATAGCGTTGAGCTTCTCATCATCAATGCGGCCGCTCATGAGTGGGTTGATGCGCTGTTCGCGGGAGAGCACGTGGTGCACGGCGAAGCGGGTGGGGTAGCGGTCCTTGAGGTCGCCGATTTCTTCGGCGAACATGACGTCCATGGCCGACTTGTTGGCGTAGATCAGGTCAAAGGTGCTGGCTTTGCTTGCAGAAAGTACAGCCCGGGCGATAGCCATGATGGGGGTGATACCCGAACCGGCGGCGAAGGCGACCAGGTGCTCGCCACCTGCCGCGGCGGCGTCCTCAGCAATTTTTTCGGGGTTGTTCAGACTGGTGATGGTGCTCTTGGAAACGAAGGCACCCTGGGGGTTCATGACGTCGATTTGGTAGCCGGGTTCGAGGGTGTCGTTGGCCCAGTTGGAGAAGAGGCCGCCGACGTCGCGCTTGATGGCGACGCGGATTTCGCCGGGGGTGGGCTCGGCGCAGATGGAGTAGGAGCGGCGGACTTCCTGCCCGTCAATCTGGGCGCGCAGGGCGACGTACTGGCCCGGCAGGTAGTCGTAGTCGGCGGCGAGCTCGTCGGGCACGGTGAAGGTGACTTCGACGGAGTCTTTGGTGAGTTTGCGGACGCCCGCCACGGTCAGCGTGTTAAAGGTGGCGCGGCGGCGGGTGCTGGTGTCGGTCATGGCGTCTTCCTCGGGGCTAGTGAATCTTGAAGTAGTCGAAGGGCTCGGAGCAGGCGGTGCACTGGTAGAGGGCCTTGCAGGAGGTGGAACCGAAGCGGGTGAGTTCGCGGGTGGCCAGGGAGTGGCAGCGGGGGCATTTGACGGCCAGCCCCAGGCTCACGGGGCCTGCGGCAGCTGTGCCGGTGGGCGGGGCGATGCCGTACTCGGCAAGGCGGGCCTTGCCGGCCTGGCTCATCCAGTCGGTGCTCCAGGCGGGGGAGAGTACTGTTTCGACGCGCGGGGCCGGGTAGCCGTGGTCGGTGAAGACCCTACGGACCTTGGTGGTAATAGCGTCCATGGCCGGGCAGCCGGAGTAGGTGGGGGTAATGACTACAACCGGCTGGTCGCCCTCGTAGCGGGCGGCCCGAAGAATCCCAAGGTCAGCAATGGAAAGAACAGGAATTTCGGGGTCGGCGACTCGGGCGGCAAGTTCCCACAGGGCGGCGTCCGACCCCTCGGGGGCGGGTACGGAGCTCTCGGTTTCTAGGGCGGGGGCGGTGTAGCCGGAGTCGGCGTCGAAGCCGAAGCTGAAATCGACTCCGGCGCTGGCCTGCTCGCTGGTCAGGGCGCTGCCGTCTGAGCAATGGCGGGGCGGACGCTCGCTGCGGGTGTTCACGGGTGCACCTCCTTGTGCTGGGCCGGCTGGGAACTACCAGGTGGCGCCGGGGTGGGCGCGGGCGAGGACCTGAAGTTCGGTGAGGATATGGCCGCGGGCTTCGGAGAACTGGCCGGAGCGGTCGCCGCCGCGGGCCTGGGGCACCTCGGGCACCTTCAGCTGGGCTTCTTCGATGATGGTGTGCAGGCGCTTTTCGAAGTTCTCACGCAGGGTGGAGGGCAGGACGGCCACGCCGGGGAGGGCTGTGGCGTCCTCGAAGTCGTAGAAGAGTTCGTCGATGTAGGGCCACATGTAGTAGAGGCCTTCTTGCATGCGGCGGTTAGATTCTTCGGTGCCGATGCCCAGTCGCAGAGCCCAGGCGGTGGCGTGGTCCTGGTGGTAGGCGACTTCTTTGAGGGCCTTGGCGGCGATGGCCGCCAGGGTAGGATCTTCAGACTTCACCAGGGCTGAGTAGAGTTCGTACTGGTAGTAGCTGAAGATGAGCTGGCGGGCGATGGTCTGCCCGAAGTCACCGTTTTCTTGTTCTGCCAGGCGGGCTGAGCGGAACTCTTCTTCGTCGCGGAAGTAGGCTAGGTCGTCCTCGGTCTTGCCCCAGGCGGTGCCCGCGTAGGTGAGGAAGAAGCGGGCGTGGCCGATCAGGTCGAGGGCGATGTTGCCCAGGGCGATGTCTTCTTCGAGTTCGGGGGCGCGGGAAATCCAGTGGGCCAGGCGCTGGCCCAGCATAAGGGCGTCGTCGCCCAGGGCCAGGGCGTAGCGGGCAACTTCTTCGCTGGCCTGCACGCCGGAAGCGGCGATATCTTCGGCGATGATGGATTCACCCTCGCTGTGGCAGGTCGCTGATTCGAAGGATGCGTAACTCATAGGTGCTTTACCCCTTCGCTCTTGGTGTAGTAAGTGGCGTGGCGGTAGCTCTTGCCCTGGGAGGATTCAAAGAAGCCACCCTTGGAATCGGGGTCGGAGGCCAGGATAGCTTCGGCGGGTACGACCCAGACGCTGGTGCCCTCGTTGCGGCGGGTGTAGAGGTCGCGGGCGTTGCGCAGGGCCATGGTGGCGTCGGGGGCATGCAGGGAGCCTGCGTGCACGTGGGAGAGGCCGCGGGATGAGCGGACGAAGACCTCCCAGAGGGGCCATTCGTTGGATTCGGGCAGGTGGGCAATGTTCTCGGTCATGGTTAGGCTCCTAGCAGTTCGGAGTGCTGTTCTGCGGTTTTACGGGCGTATTCGGCGGCAGCTTCGCGCACCCAGGCCCCTTCTTCGTGGGCGGCGCGGCGGCGCTGCATACGCTGGACGTTGCAGGGGCCGTTACCCGAGATGACGGAGTTGAACTCGTCCCAGTCCAGCGGCCCGTAGTCGTAGTGGCCGCGTTCTTCGTTCCATTTGAGGTCGGGGTCGGGCAGGGTGAGGCCGAGGGCTTCTGCTTGGGGGACTAGCATGTCGATGAAGCGCTGGCGCAGTTCGTCGTTGGAGAAGCGCTTGATGTTCCAGGCCATGGACTGCTGGGAGTTGGGGGAGTCTGCGTCTGGCGGGCCGAACATTTGCAGGGCGGGGCCGTAGAAGCGGTTGACGGCGTCCTGGGCCATCTTCTTCTGGGCGGGGGTACCGTGGGAGAGCTCGTAGAGAATTTCCCAGCCCTGGCGCTGGTGGAAGGATTCTTCCTTGCAGATGCGAACCATGGCTCGGCCGTAGGGGCCGTAGGAGGCGCGGCAGAGGGGCACCTGGTTGCAGATGGCGGCCCCGTCGACCAGCCAGCCGATAGCCCCCATGTCTGCCCAGGTGCGGGCGGGGTAGTTGAAGATAGAGGAGTACTTGGCCCGGCCTTCGAGCAGCTGCTCGTTGAGGATGTGGCGGGGGGTGCCGAGGGTTTCGGCGGCGGAGTAGAGGTAGAGTCCGTGACCGGCTTCGTCCTGCACTTTAGCCATGAGAATGGCCTTGCGCTTGAGGGAAGGGGCGCGGGTAATCCAGTTGGCTTCGGGCTGCATGCCGATGATTTCGGAGTGGGCGTGCTGGGAGACCTGGCGGGTGAGGGTCTTGCGGTACTTTTCGGGCATCCAGTCGCGGGGTTCGACGCGGGAGTCCTCGGCGATGAGCTTGTCGAAGTAGGCCTGCTCGGCTTCTTCTGTAAGGACGTTCTCGCCCGCCTGGGTGGGGGCGTCGGCGACGGGGGAGAGGTCGGGGTTCTTCGTCGTTGAAGTCATGTCTGGCTCCTTGTGGGTGCGGGCTGCTCGGGGCGAGGCAGCCCCATCTGCGCTAATTACTGACCGTTCGTTCAGAATATAGTCTTAGGCGCGTCACGGTCAAGCGTAATCTTGGGATTGGCCTCTATGCACTCGTCTATTTTTTCTGTATTGTGTGAGATGATGCACAGAAATCTGTGCGCCCTCACGGAAGGAGGCTTCGATGACGAAGCAGTTAACCCACTACGTCGGCGGCGCCCATCGCCCCGGAACCTCAGGTCGTTTTGCCGATGTCTACAACCCCAGCACCGGTCAGGTGCAGGCCCAGGTGCCCCTGGCGTCCGCTGATGAGGTGCGCGATGTTATCGCCAACGCCGCAGAAGCCCAGGCCAAGTGGGCTGCTACCAACCCCCAGAAGCGCGCCCGTATTCTGCACCGCTTCGTCGACCTGGTCAACCAGAACGCCGACGAACTGGCCGAGATGCTTTCGCTCGAACACGGCAAGACCGTAGCCGACGCCCACGGTGATATCCAGCGCGGCCTTGATGTCGTCGAATTTGCCACCGCCGCCCCCCACCTGCTCAAGGGCGAATACTCCGACTCTGTAGGCACCGGCATCGACGTCTACTCCATGCGTCAGCCCCTGGGTGTGGTCGCCGGTATCACCCCCTTTAACTTCCCGGCCATGATTCCCCTCTGGAAGTGCGGCCCCGCAATCGCAGCCGGTAACGCCTTCGTCCTCAAGCCCTCAGAGCGCGACCCCTCAGTACCCCTGCGTCTGGCAGAGCTCTGGACCGAGGCCGGCCTGCCCGACGGCATCTTCAACGTGGTCAACGGCGACAAGGAGGCCGTTGATACCCTGCTCGATGACCCCCGCATTAAGGCCGTCGGCTTCGTGGGCTCCACCCCCATCGCCCAGAGCATCTACGAGCACGCTGCCCGCACCGGCAAGCGCGCCCAGTGCTTCGGCGGTGCCAAGAACCACCTGATTATCATGCCCGATGCCGACCTCGACCAGGCGGCCGACGCCCTGATCGGTGCAGCCTTTGGCTCTGCCGGTGAACGCTGCATGGCTATCTCGGTGGCCGTGCCCGTCGGCCAGGCCACCGCCGACGCCCTGGTAGAGAAGCTGGTGGAACGCACCAAGACCCTCAAGGTCGGCCACGCCCTTGACCCTGAGGCGGACTTCGGCCCCGTCGTTGCCGCCAGCGCCCTCGAACGTATCGAAGGCTACATCGCCGCAGGCGAGAAGGAAGGCGCCGAGCTACTGGTGGACGGACGCGGCGTTAAGGTTGAAGGCCACGAGGGCGGCTACTACGTCGGCGCTACCCTCTTCGATAAGGTCACCACCGATATGTCCATCTACCGCGAAGAAATCTTCGGCCCCGTCCTTTCCGTGGTGCGCGTCGATGACTTCGAAGAGGCCCTGGCCCTGCCCACCAACCACGAGTTTGGCAACGGCGTTGCCATCTACACCCGCGACGGCGACACCGCCCGCGAATTCGCCCGCCGCGTCGATGTGGGTATGGTAGGTGTGAACGTGCCGATCCCTGTGCCCATTGCCTACTACACCTTTGGCGGCTGGAAGGCCTCCGGCTTCGGCGACCTCAATCAGCACGGGCCCGACGCTTTCCGCTTCTACACCAAGACCAAGACGGTAACATCCCGCTGGCCCTCCGGTATTAAAGAGGGAGCCAGCTTCGTTATGCCCACCGGCAACTAAAGGAGGCCCACCGTGACCGATACGCCCGGCACCCAGCCAACCGAGAGCGTCCTGACCGAAAAACGCGGCAGCCTGGGGGTTATCACCCTCAACCGCCCGCGCGCGGTCAACGCCCTCAACGCCGAGATGATGCAGCTGATGAACGCAGCCCTGGACGACTTCGAACAGGACGCCGGCATCACCGCCGTGCTCCTGCGCGGCGCCGGTGAACGGGGTCTTTGCGCAGGCGGCGACGTGGTAGCCCTCTACAAGGCCACCGGCGAAAACCCGGATCAGGGCGTGGACTTCTTCCGGGTGGAATACACCCTGAACCTGCGTATTTCCCGCTACCCCAAGCCCTTCATCTCCCTCATGGACGGCCTGGTGCTGGGCGGCGGCGTGGGCGTCTCAGCCCATAGCTCCCACCGCATCGTCACCGAAGGTACCCGCACCGGCATGCCCGAAACCGTCATCGGCTTCTGCCCCGACGTGGGTGGCCTCAACATCTTGGCCCGCGCCCCGCAGAACCTGGGCCGTCTTATGGCTGTGGCCGGCCTGCACGTGACCGGGGCGGACGCGCTCGCCGTCGGCATGGCTGATTATTTCGTGCCGTCTGAGAAGCTCGATGACCTGGTCGCTGCCCTTGAGAGTGTCGAGGGGGCGGACGCCGTCGCGCAGGTTCTTGAAGGTTTTGCGGAGCAGGCCCCGCCCTCACAGCTGGTGGAGAACGCCCACTGGATTGAGGGTGCTTTTGCCGCCGATACCGTTGAGGAAATCCTTGAGAAGGTCCAGGTGGTGGCCGATTCGGGGGCGGAGGGCGCCGAGTTCGCCGGTACGGTTCTGGCGGCCCTGCAGAAGAATGGGCCGACCGGCATGAAGGTGGCACTGGAAGCTGTGCGTCGAGCCGGTAGCCAGAGCCTGGCAGAGACCCTGAACCAGGACTTTGTGACCTCCTGTAACGCCCTGGCCCATCACGATATGCGTGAGGGCATCCGGGCCCAGGTGGTGGATAAGGACCGCAACCCGCAGTGGTGCCCTGCCAGCCTGGCGGAGGTCTCGCGTGAGAGCGTCCTGGCCTTCTTCACCCCCACCAAGGCGGGGGAGCTGGGCCTAAAGTCCTAGCCGGGTACTGCCTGCCACTTCACCCCCTTGGTTTTCTCTTCACCCCCTTGATTTTCTTGGGGTGAAGAGAAAACCAAGGGGGTGTTATTTTTCTTTGGGGCTTCTGCGCATCATTACCATGGCGCGGATGGTGTTGTAGCCGTGGATGGCAAAGCCTATGAGAAAGAGGGCGAGGCCGGGGATGAAGAGCTCATTGTGCTTGTAGCCGTGGTAGCCGAGCATGATGAAGCCCGTGAGCGCGGTAATCACGCCAAGCCAATAAAATTTTGAGGTGAACATCTTTTTCATGACTTCTTTATTGT
>DXCN01000058.1 GCA_019115985.1 Candidatus Rothia avicola
ATTATCCCCTGGAACTTCCCCATCCTGATGGCCATCTGGAAGATTGCCCCGGCCCTGGCAGCGGGCAACACCATCGTACTCAAGCCCGCCGAGCAGACCCCGGTTTCAGTGCTCTACCTGGTTGACCTGTGGAAGGACGTGCTCCCCGCCGGTGTGCTGAACGTTGTGAACGGCTTTGGCCCCGAGGCAGGTGCCGCCCTCTCTGGCAGCAAGCGCATCCGCAAGATTGCTTTTACCGGCGAGACCACCACCGGCTCCATCATCATGAAGGCTGCAGCCGACAACATCATCCCGGTCACCCTGGAGCTGGGCGGCAAGTCCCCCAACGTCTTCTTTGCCGATGTTGCTGCCGAGAAGGATTCCTTCTACGACAAGGCGCTAGAAGGCTTTGCCTCCTTCGGCCTGAACCAGGGCGAGGTCTGCACCTGCCCCTCGCGTGCGCTGATTCAGAAGCCGATTCACGATTCCTTCCTCGAGGCCGGTATCGAGCGCGTGAAGGCTATGAAGCAGGGCAACCCGCTCGATACCGAGACCATGGTCGGCGCCCAGGCGTCCAAGGAGCAGTGGGATAAGATTACCGGCTACCTGAAGATTGGTAAGGAGGAGGGCGCGGACGTTCTCGTCGGCGGTGATGCCTGTGAGTTGGGTGGCGACCTGGCAGATGGCTGGTACATTCAGCCGACCGTCTTTGCCGGCAGCAACGACATGCGCATCTTCCAGGAAGAGATTTTTGGCCCCGTTCTGGCTACTACCTCTTTCACTGATTTTGATGAGGCCATGCGTATTGCCAATGACACCGACTACGGCCTGGGTGCGGGCGTCTGGACTCGTGACCAGAATACCGCCTACCGGGCAGGCCGCACTATTCAGGCTGGCCGCGTGTGGATCAACAACTACCACAACTACCCGGCTCATGCCGCTTTCGGTGGCTACAAGAAGTCAGGTATCGGCCGCGAGACCCATCTGATGATGCTTGAGCACTACCAGCAGACCAAGAACATGCTGGTCAGCTACTCAGATAGGCCGATGGGGCTCTTCTAAAACCTGCCCCTGATAGGTTGAGGCTTATTCATAAGGGGTTCCGCAGGCTCACACCTTCGCAAGCTCAGGTGATTCCGTTCGCTCTTGAGTGCTGACGCACCCGCTTCACTTCATCTGCCGCCCCTCTCGCCTGGTTCGCTTCGCTCACAAGGGCGATTCACGCCCCGCCTAGCGGCGGATTCTATTCGCTCTTGCGTGCTATCGCACCCGCTCACTTCATCCGAGCCAGCAGCTTCGCAGTGAGCCTGCTCCACCTACCCTAATGAATAAGCTTCCATATAGAAGAAAACAGCCGCCCTTTTGTTCTTTCTGACGAGCAACCTCGATGTAAGAAAGAGCAAAAGGGCGGATAGTTATCTCTAGAAAAAATATTTTAGCGGGGCCCGTATCTAACCCCAGAATTAGCCCTGATACCTGTTAACACCTGACCCTTAATGCCCAAATAATCATCTGCTGCAGCGTCTTTAAGAGGCATGGCAACCCTACCGTTCTCCAAGGTCTCCCATTCCCCCTCAGGGTCTATTTCCCAACTTCCCAAGATTCGGTTTCCGCTATCTTTAAGAACAGCGATTAGATGGGTTGTCCCTTCTCGCTTTTCCTTAGCCATAGACCACCACTTGCGTGCCCGTTCAGAAAACACAGCGCCTGATTGCCAGCCACTCGGTGCCACCCGATCATCCATTTCACTTGCTGTAATAGCAACCAATACAGCACCCCTGGTATTAGAAATATCAAACTCTCCAGGCTTAGTAAATACAGCAGGTCCAATCTCTTTGGTGGAGTCAACACCAGAAATATTGGTGTATTTCATAACTTCCCCTTCCTCATTTTCACATGTAACTTTTCTACCAGCCATAGCTGCTACACGAATTGCTATAGCCTCTGCTTTTCGTGCGTCAGCACGAGTAGAAAAAGGTTCGATGGTCTGTAAAATAGCGGTACCTTTTGAATCTCGCAGTTCCTCGGCTGCACTGTTATGCGCCTGAAAAACTCGCTCCAAGCTCCCAGCAATTCCAATATAAATGCTGTTCAGTTGAGCATTTTCATATATGTATAACCAGGTTTTTTGAGACATCATTTACTCCTCATCAGCTATCACTTATCAAAACTGTAGGGATACCCCGCCCTCTACAAGAAAATCACTTTAATGTGAGTGCATCTCCACAAAAGGACTGAAATATCAGCAATTGAATCTGGACTCTTACCCCCAGGAAACCTATAGGCAACTTCCATCCTCTTTCATAGTACACTTATCTGGTTGATTCAACCAGTTAGAAAAAGGTGTGTCGTGAGCCCTTCTTCCGAGCAGCCCACTGGGCCCACAGACCCGGGAACCGCTGTCGGCCAGATTTTTTACCACTTCAACCTGCGCCCCAAGCCAAGGAACCGCCGCCCCATTCCCAAAGGGCAGCTCGACCCCTTCGCCCAAACCGGCTTCTACGTCGTCCTAGCATCCACCGTGCAAACCGTTACGCTCGCCCCTATCAGATGCAATTCCTACAGCGACCTAGATGCACCCGGCCTCATTCTTGGGGCAGATCCCACCAGAGAATCGGCTGGCCAGGTCCAGAGTTAAGCCAGCTAAACTTCACCGCCTCCAGCCAGGGGCCAGCGTCCTGAACCTCAAAAGCCACAAGGTCACCCACCTCAGCGGTGACGGCCTCGTCCACACCAATAATTTCTCGCCCGGCAACCACCAGCCCACCCACAGTAATCACCAAAGGAAGGGCCTGCCCTGGGGCTAGAGAACGAACTAAGGCCAGGTTAGAAGAGCTCACCTTCCAGACCATCCGCGAAGCATCTGTTTGACCTGCTCGAACAGCAGCATCTTCAGACATTTCAGCTGCCATATCAAACCCATACCAGGTACGCCCCGCCGGGCCCGCAGTAGGCTGGGCATCAATTTGCCGCAAGACAACAACCTTTTGAGCCCGAATCCCTAACTCTGCTAGCCGCTGAACGAAACCCGGCTTATCCCACCGTGGAGCAGAAGCGAGCTCCACTATTCGCTCATAGGGGTAATAACGTGACTTAGCGCCGGTGGTGTATGCCTGCCCCAGCGCATGAGCCCGGTCCAGTATCTGCACCTGGGCCAGCGGGCGGCCCACCATGTCACTAACCTCTTTAAGAGAACAGAGCCGGATATCAGAATAAGTCACAGATAAATCTTTCATGTCTTTTTTCTCTGGCCCAAGACAGCAACGTCGGCCAGCAAAAGCCTATCTAAACGGTATCTAGTTGAGCCTACACCTGCCGCCCACCAACTGCGACCGATCCAACCACTAGACTGTTACCCATGCAGAACCCCACTGAAACCCCAGCCGCAGCAGGCGAACAGCCGGTGCGGCTCGTCCTTGCCTCATCGTCCCCTGCCCGCAAAAAGCTCCTGGAGGACGCCGGCGTCCGATTCACCGTTATGGTCAGCGATGTCGAGGAGGACGCCGCCCTGCACGAAGCCCAACAGGCCGCCTATGAAGCAGGGCTGGGTGACATCACCCCGGCACAAACCGCCCAGCTACTGGCTAAAGCAAAGGCGCAGGCGGTTGCCGCCCTCCCCGAGGCAGCAGGCGCCCTGGTGCTGGGCTGTGACTCTGTCTTTGAGCTCGATGGCCTTGCCTACGGCAAGCCCGGCAGCGCAGAGAAAGCCCTGGCCCGTATTACCGCGATGAGCGGACGCAGCGGGCAGCTCCACACGGGCCACTGGCTGGTTGATACCCGCGCTGCTTCCCCTCACCAGAGCGGCGACACATACCCCGAGGCTAGCGAGCTGCGCACGGCCACCGTCCATTTCGACACCTTCACCGAAGAAGAAGCCCAGCGCTATGTGGCCACCGGGGAGCCCCTGTGGGTGGCTGGTTCTTTCACTATTGACGGTTTCGGCGCTGCCTTCATTCGGGGCATCGAGGGTGAATACCACACGGTGGTGGGGCTCTCCGTTCATGCCCTGCGCACAATGCTGGCCGACTTTGGTGTTTCAATCAGCGACATTTGGAAAAAATCGCGATAAATTTCAAGATACGACTTTTATGAGGCGCCGAGAGTCGGCGTCTCATAGCAATGCGTACTTGCCAGCAACGGCACGCCAGCACGGCGCATCAACCCGAGGAGCTCTTACAGTGACTGCATACAATGACCTGGCCCAGGCCTTTACCCCGGTGAAGGGTCGCCACACCGGCCCCGTCAGCAAGGTACTGATTGCCAACCGCGGTGAGATTGCCGTGCGCGTCATCCGAGCTGCCCGGGACGAAGGCATCTCAACCGTTGCCGTCTATGCAGACCCCGACCGCGAGGCCCAGCATGTGCTGCTAGCCGACGAGTCCTATGCTCTGGGCGGCACCACCGCAGCTGAGTCCTACCTGGTCATGGACAAGCTACTTGAGGTTGCCAAGCGCTCTGGCGCCGACGCCGTGCACCCCGGCTACGGCTTCCTTTCCGAGAACGCCCAGTTCGCCCAGCAGGTCATCGACGCCGGCCTGACCTGGATTGGCCCCTCCCCCGAGTCCATCAACCGCCTGGGCGACAAGGTAGCCGCCCGCCATATCGCCGAGAAGGTCGGTGCCCCGCTGGTTCCCGGCACCAAGGACCCGGTCAAGAACGCCGCTGAGGTTGAAAAATTTGCGGACGAGTACGGCCTACCCGTTGCTATCAAGGCAGCTTTTGGCGGCGGTGGGCGCGGTATCAAGGTCGCCCGCGAACGCGAAGGTATCGGGGAGCTCTACGAGTCAGCTGTCCGCGAGGCTATCGCCGCCTTTGGCCGCGGCGAGTGCTTCATTGAGCGCTTTCTTGACTCCCCCCGCCACGTTGAAACCCAGTGCCTGGCCGACGCCCACGGCAACGTTGTAGTTGTTTCGACCCGCGACTGCTCCCTGCAGCGCCGCAATCAGAAGCTGGTAGAAGAGGCCCCTGCCCCCTACCTGACCAAGGAGCAGAACGAGCGCCTGTACGAGGCATCCAAGGCTATCCTGCGTGAGGCAGGCTACCAGGGCGCCGGTACCTGCGAATTCCTGGTGGGTACCGACGGCACCATTTCCTTCCTCGAGGTCAACACCCGCCTACAGGTTGAGCACCCGGTCTCCGAAGAGGTCACTGGCATTGACCTGGTGCGCGAGCAGTTCCGCATCGCCCGCGGCGAAACGATCGAAGCCACCGACCCCGAGGTACGCGGCCACTCCTTCGAATTCCGCATCAACGGTGAGGACGCCGGTCGCAGCTTCATGCCCTCCCCCGGCACCGTCGAGAAGCTGGTTGTACCTACCGGCCCGGGCGTCCGCTGGGATTCCGGTGTGATCGCAGGTGATACCGTCAGCGGCAATTTTGACTCCATGATTGCTAAGCTCATCGTCACCGGCGCTACCCGCGAGCAGGCCCTGCAGCGGGCTCGCCGCGCCCTGGGCGAGCTGGTCATCGAGGGTATGCCCACCGTTGCCAACTTCCACCGCGCCGTCCTCGATGAGCCCGCTTTCGCCCCTGCACCCGGCGGTGACTTTGCTGTTCACACCCGCTGGATTGAAACCGAATTCAAGAACACCCTTCCCGCCTACGATGGTGCCCTCACCCTGGCTGAGGCCGATGAAGAGCGCCAGAAGATTACCGTTGAGGTCAACGGTAAGCGCATGGAAGTCGTCCTGCCTTCTCTGGGCGGTACCTCCGCAAAACCCGCTGCCGCATCCAAGGCCCGCAAGTCCCGCTCAAGCCGCGGGGGCGCGTCCGGCTCTACCAACAGCAATGAACTCACCAGCCCCATGCAGGGCACCATTGTTAAGGTTGCCAGCAAGGACGGCGCCAAGGTTGCCGAAGGCGATTTAATCGTTGTTCTGGAAGCCATGAAGATGGAGCAGCCCATCACCGCCCACAAGGCAGGCAAGGTCACCGGACTCAAACTCAAGGCGGGCGACACCGTCTCAGCCGGGGCAATTATCGCAACCATCAAATAAAAGCACCGCGCACGAACGAGGACAGGATCCCTTTGCCATCAGGCAGGGGGGCTGACCTATACCCAACACCCATGAGCTCACATAGTGGAATTGAAGTTTCACATAGAGAACGTCAGTTTTAGAGTAAAACTGTTCAACACATTCCATACACCCTCAGAGAGATCCTGTGAGCACCACAACCGCCACCCCAGCATCCTCTGCCACCGAGCAGACCGTGCCCCGCAGCCGCGTCATCCTGGCGTCGCTCATCGGCACCACCATCGAGTTCTACGACTTCTACATCTACGCCACCGCCGCCGTGGCCGTCTTCCCCGCCCTCTTCTTCACCGGCGAGGACGACACCGCCAAACTTCTGGCCTCCATGGCAACCTTCGGCGCAGCCTTCATCGCCCGCCCCATCGGCTCCATCGTCTTTGGCCACTTTGGCGATAAGGTAGGCCGCAAGGCAACCCTGGTCGGTGCGCTCCTGACCATGGGCATCGCGACCTTCCTCATCGGCCTGCTCCCCACCTACTACCAAATCGGCCTGTGGGCACCGGCCATGCTGACCATCCTGCGCTTCTGCCAGGGTCTAGGCCTGGGCGGCGAATGGTCAGGCGCAGCCCTGCTAGCCACCGAATACGCCGAAGAAGGCAAGCGCGCCCGCGCCGCCATGTGGCCCCAGCTCGGCGCCCCGTTCGGCTTCATCCTCGCCAACGGCTTCATGCTCCTGCTCACCGTCGCCATGGGCTTCACCTCCCTCGCCGCCGGCGACACCATCGACCACAACTTCCTTGTCTGGGGCTGGCGCATCCCCTTCATCGCCTCTATCGTCATGGTCGCAGTCGGCCTCTACGTGCGCTTCAAGCTCGAAGAAACCCCCGTCTTCAAACAGGCCCTCGAAAAGGACGAAAAGGTCAAGACCCCGCTCACAGAAGCCTTCAAGGTAGCCTGGTGGCCCATGATCCAGGGCGCCTTCATCATGCTCGCCACCTACGTGCTCTTCTACCTCATGACCGCCTGGATCCTCTCCTTCGGCATCGGCAAGGTAGAAAAAGGCGGCCTGGGCATCGCCTACCGCGAATTCCTGGTCATCCAGCTCATCACCATTCTCTTCTTCGCAGCCATGGTCCCGGTCTCCGGCTGGCTAGCCGACAGGTACGGACGCCGCTCCTCCCAGCTCGTCATCACCGGCGTCATCATCATCTTCGGCCTCTCCTTCGGCTTCCTCATGGACCCCTCTATCGTCGGCACCGGCGAGGACGCCAACACCGGCCGCATCGTCCTCTTCATGGCCATCGGCATGACCCTCATGGGCCTGACCTTCGGCTCCATGAGCGCCTACCTGCCAGAGCTCTTCCCCACCAACGTCCGCTACACTGCCTCAGGTATCAGCTACAACGTCGCATCCATCCTGGGTGCAGCGCTGACCCCCTACGCCGCGGTGTGGCTGAACGCCAACGGTGGTGTGGGCGCAGTCGGCCTCTACCTGGCCGGCGCGGGTCTGCTCACCCTGATCTTCATGGCGATCACCCATGAAACCCGCGACGTGGACCTGACCACTATGGCCCGCACTAAGTAGGGTAGAGCTTTAACGACACAAAGGGAGGGGTAGCGCCCGTTCGGAGCCGACTGGCTGGGGCTGGCATGAATCGCTTGCGAGCCAGCGAGAAGGTTAGTCGGCAAGAGCGGGCGCTACCCCTCCCCTCTTTTTCATCTACTACTGCATAGTGTGCAGCTGCCGCGCGGCTTCTGAGATAGAGCCGGTCAGCGAGGGGTAGACCGTGAAGGTCTCAGCGATATCGTCGACGTGCAGCTTCTTATCAACAGCCAGCGATAGCGGAAAGATCAGCTCTGAGGCCCGGGGGCCTACCACCACACCGCCGATGACGGTTCCCGAGTGCTTGCGGGCAAAGATTTTGATGAAGCCGTCCTCTACCGCCATCATCTTGGCACGCGGGTTGGTCGCCAGCGGCAGCATGACCATATCGGCCTGGTACTTCCCCGACTCGATTTCGCTCTGGCTCACGCCGACGGTTGCAATTTCAGGGGCCGTAAAGATGTTAGCGGCAACCTGGTGGGTACGCAGGGGCTTGACGATGTCGCCCAGCATGTGCGAAACGGCAACGCGCCCCTGCATCGCGGCAACGGAGGCCAGCGGGTAAACCCCGGTACAGTCACCAGCTGCATAAATGTTGGGGATGTTAGTGCGAGAAACCCGGTCCACGTTAATGTGCCCCGATTCGCTGACCTCAACCCCAGTGTCCTCAAGACCCAGGTTTTCGGTGTTGGGAATCGAACCAACAGCAATCAGCACATGGGAGCCAGCCACCTTGCGCCCGTCCCCCAGGGTGACAACGACGCCGTCGCCAGCCTCGTTGTAACAGGCGGCTTCTGCGCGGGAGCGGGGCATAACGCGCACGCCCTTACGTTCAAAAACATTTTCAAGGACGGTCGCGGCGTCCTCGTCCTCACCGGGCAGCACCCGGTCGCGGGAGGAAATCAGGGTAACCCGCGAGCCCAAACCGTTGTAGGCCGAGGCGAACTCCGCACCGGTCACACCGGACCCGACCACGATCAGGTCTTCGGGGAGTTCTTCAAGTGAGTAGAGCTGGGTCCAGTTGAGAATGCGCTTACCGTCTGGCTTAGCGGTGGGCAGCTCGCGGGGGTGGGTACCCACCGCCAGAATGATGAACTCGGTGGCCAGGTCATAGGTCAGCCCGCTGGAATCGGTCACCTGCACGGTGTGGCGGTCCACCAGCTTGCCACGGCCCTCAATCACCTTGACGCCGCTACGTTCAAGGGTGCGTTTAATATCGTGGGACTGCTGATAAGCCAGGTCAATCAGGCGCTTATTCACCTTGGCCAGGTCAACCGAAATGGGCGGCGGTGCGTCATTATCGCCTACCGAAATAGCGAGCTCCTGGGCCTTGCCGAAGCGGTTGCGGGCGTCCGCACTGGCAATCAGGGTTTTGGAGGGCACGACGTCGGTGAGGACGGCCGAGCCGCCCATGCCCTTATCTTCGATGATAGTGACGTCGGCGCCGTGGCTTGCAGCGACCAGGGCGGCTTCATAGCCGCCGGGGCCGCCGCCGAGAATGACAATTTTGTGCGATGCGTAGTCTGTTTTGAGAGTCACCCCTTTATTGTGTCGCACATCGCACGCACGCTCAACTCTGGGCAGGTTTGGTACCGTAGAAGGGTGTTGAATGATTCAAATATTTCCGCTCTTTCCACCGCTGACCCTCACCACCCGGCACTGGTTCGTGCCCGTGAGGCCGCGGAGTTCATTGCCGAGAAAACCGGCGTCGAGAAGCACGACCTGGCGCTGACGCTGGGTTCAGGCTGGGGCGAAGCCGCCTCCCTCATTGGCGAAGCCACCCACGTGCTCTCTGCCGACCAGGTCCCCGGTTTCCACAAGGCTGCCGTCGTGGGCCACCCAGGTACCCTGACCTCTATTCTGACTGAAAACGGTAAGCGAGCCCTGGTCATTGGCTCCCGCACCCACTACTACGAAGGCCGTGGCGTTGAAGCCGTCGTCCACGGTGTGCGCACCGCAGCTGCAGCCGGCGCTGACACCATGATTCTCACCAACGGCTGCGGCGGCCTCAACCCCGCCTACTCAGCCGGGGAGCCCGTCCTGATTTCTGACCACCTGAACTTCACCTCGGCGTCCCCGCTGACCGGTGCCCACTTCGTTGACCTGACCGACCTGTACTCCCCGCGCATCCGCGAGATTGCCCGCGGCATTGACCCCTCTCTGCAGGAGGGCGTCTACATGCAGTTCCCCGGCCCCCACTACGAGACCCCGGCGGAGGTCAAGTTGGCAGGTGTGCTGGGTGCTGATTTGGTTGGCATGTCCACCGCTCTTGAAGCCATTGCCGCGCGTGCTGCGGGTCTTGAGGTCTTCGGCATCTCACTGGTGACCAACCTGGCTGCCGGTATCCAGGAGACCCCGCTGTCCCACGCCGAGGTCATCGAAGCTGGCGAAGCTGCTGGCCCCCGTATTTCCCGTCTGCTCGCAGATATTATTGCGGCCCTCTAATCACAAGGAAATCCCATGTCACTTAATACTCAGCAGCTTCTTGAGCAGGCCCGCACCTGGGCCGCTATCGACCCCGACGCTGAAACCAAAGCCCAGCTTGAGGGCATCATTGCCCAGGTTGAGGCCGGCGATGAGGCAGCAACCGCCGATTTGGCAGACCGTTTCTCTGGCACCTTACAGTTCGGCACCGCGGGTCTGCGCGCCGAACTGGGTGCTGGCCCCATGCGCATGAACCGCGTCGTTGTTCAGCGTGCCGCCCAGGGCCTGGCAGACTACGCCACCGCGCGCGCGTCCGCCGAGGGCTGGGAGAAGATTTCTGCCGTGGTGGGTTTTGACGCCCGCAAGAATTCGGACGTCTTCGCCCTCGACACCGCAGCCATCTTCACCGCCGCCGGCATTGAGGTTCACCTCATGCCCTCCGCCCTGCCCACTCCTGTGACCGCCTGGGCAACCCGCGAATACGGGGCTGAAATTGGCGTCATGGTTACCGCCTCCCACAACCCGCCCAACGACAACGGCTACAAGGTCTACCTGGGTGGAGCGGCCGTTGAGCCCGGTGCCCGCGGCGCCCAGATCATTCCTCCCTACGACGGGGAAATCGCAGCCGCTATCACCGCCGTTGAAGCCCCGGTGCTAGCCGAGGACGGCTGGAAGGTGCTACCCGAGAGCGTAGCCACTGACTACATCGCCCGCGTCACTCCCCTGGTCGAGCAGAAGGAGCGAGACCTCAAGATCGTGCTGACCCCCATGCACGGGGTGGGCGGTAAGACCGCTGAGGCTGTGCTGCGTCAGGCTGGCTTCACTAACGTCACCCTGGTGCCCGAGCAGGCAGAGCCCGACCCGAACTTCTCCACCGTGGCCTTCCCCAACCCCGAAGAGCCCGGCGCCCTCGACCTTGCCATGGCCCTGGCCGAGAAGGTTGATGCCGACCTGATTATCGCCAACGATCCGGACGCCGACCGCGCAGCCTTCGCCGTCAAGCGAGACGGTGCCTGGGCGATGCTGCGCGGCGACGAAACCGGTGCGATCCTAGCTACCCGGGTGCTGGCGTCCGTCACCGACACTGAAAGCGCCACCTTCGCTAACTCGATCGTCTCCTCCCGCCTGGCAGGGGCCATCGCCAAGTCCGCAGGGGTAGCCCACTACGAAACCCTAACCGGCTTCAAGTGGATTGCCCGCGTCGATAATCTGACCTTCGGCTACGAAGAAGCGCTGGGCTACTGCGTAGACCACGCCCAGGTGCGCGATAAGGACGGCATCTCAGCCGCCCTGGTCATGGCTGATTACGCCCAGGAGCTTAAGGACGCCGGTTCCTCCTTCCCCGCTCTCCTCGACGAGATTGCCACCGAGCACGGCCTCTACGCCACCGACCAGCTCTCCGTCCGCGTCGACGACCTCGCCCAGATCCCGGCGATGATGAAGCGCCTGCGCGCTCACCCGCCCGCAGAGCTCGCCGAATCCCCCGTGGCGTCGGTTGAAGACCTCACCGAGGGTACTGAAACTCTGCCGCCCACCGACGGTATGCGCTACTACACCGAAGACTCCACCCGCGTGATTGTGCGCCCCTCCGGCACCGAGCCCAAGCTCAAGTGCTACCTCGAAGTGGTCGTACCGGTCAGCGGTTCAGTAGCCGACTCCCGTCAGGTTGCTAGCACCAAGCTGGCCCTGCTCAAGGCAGATATGACCGCGGCCCTGGGCCTCTAAACAAACCAAGATTTCAAGGAAGAAACACTATGGCTCTCGAACTTTCAGCAGCCGAACTGGCTGCCATGATTGACCACACCATCTTGGCTCCCTCCGCCTCAGAGGCTGACGTCCGCCGCCTCTGCGCCGAGGCCAAGCAGTACGGCTTCGCTTCCGTCTGCGCCAACCCCGTCTGGGCTCCCGTGCTGGCTGAGGAGCTGGCCGGGTCTGCGTCCGTCCCCTGCGTGGTGGTAGGCTTCCCCTTTGGTGCTTCCGCTACCGAGGTCAAGGCCTTCGAAGCCAAGACCGCCGTTGAAGCCGGTGCCCGTGAGGTCGATATGGTCATTAACATCGCCGACGCCCGCGCAGGCAAGAAGGACGCCCTGGTGGCAGATATCAAGGCTGTCGCCGATGCTACCCACGCCGGTGGTGCCCTGCTTAAGGTCATTATTGAGACCTCCGAGCTGACCGATGCCCAGAAGGTTCTGGCTTGCCAGGCCTCTGTTGAAGCCGGGGCCGACTTCGTCAAGACCTCCACCGGCTACTCGTCCTCCGGTGCAACCGTCGAAGACATCGCCCTGATGCGCGCCACCGTCGGCCCTGACCTGGGCGTGAAGGCCTCGGGCGGCGTCCGCACCCGCGAAGAAGCCCTCGCCATGATCGAAGCCGGTGCCACCCGCATCGGTGCTTCAAAGGGCATCGCCATCATCGGCGCCGGCGAAGCAGCAGAGGGTGGCTACTAAGCCAGGTTCTTCTCTGTCATGTGGTGCGAACCGCTGAGTCAGCACCTATACTGGGTAATAAAGTACACACACGAAAAGGACTTCCCTATGTCACAGACTCAGGCCAGCGGCGCCCCCGAGCGCAACGGCACCCCCCAGTACTCAGGCACCAAGGAGCTGGGCTCAAACATCGCCCTCTTCGTTCTCTGCTTCGTGCTCCTACTGGGCTGCCTCTACACCCTAGGCATGTACCCCGAGGGCGGCTGGGGCTGGTGGACCGTAGCTGTTCTGCTCTACGGCGTCACCTTCATCATCCCCCTGTGGTTCCTGCCTTCGAAGACCAACGAAAAGGCTCGCACCAGCGGCACTGAGCTCTCACTCAAATAAAGAAACGCACGCTGTTGATAGCAAGGGGCGGCCCGCCTGTTCAGGTGGGCCGCCCCTTGTTTCTGCCTCAGATGGTACCTACCGCGTTATGAACCGGCGACGCCAGCCTCGAAAATGGCGTGAATGAACTGTTCAGTCCACTCCACCATGGCATCATCCACTAGGTCTTTACCCCCGACAGCGGACGTCTTGGGGCGGGGCACCAGAATCTGCCAGTTCTCGGTACCCGGAATCTGACGGTACTGGGCACCCGGGTACATGCGGTCTAGTCGCATCTGGCGGGACTCTGGCAGGTTATTGACCGGGAAAAAGCGCACCTTGGGGCCCATCGCCACAATTTCGCTCAGCCCCACGGCACGAGCACGGTGGCGAAGGGCAGCGATCTTGAACAGGTTTTCAACCGGGGCAGGCGGGGTGCCGTATCGGTCAGCCAGTTCCTCGCGGGCTTCTGCCAGTTCGTCAGCGGTCTGGGCCTGGGCGATTTGCCGGTAGGCAGACAGGCGCAGGCGCTCTGAACTCACGTAGTCATGCGGCATATGGGCGTTGACCGGCAGATCAACCTTAATCTCAGCGGGAGCTTCTTCCTTCTCACCATGCTGGAAGTTAGCCACGGCCTCCCCCACCAGGCGCAGGTAAAGGTCAAAGCCAACCCCGGCGATATGGCCCGACTGTTCGCCACCCAGCAGGTTACCGGCACCGCGAATTTCCAAATCCTTCATGGCCAGGCGCATACCGGCTCCCAGCTCATTGTGGGTTGCCACCGCTTTCAGACGTTCGTGGGCGACCTCGGTCAGCACCTTCTCAGCCGGGTAGAGGAAGTAGGCGTAGGCACGCTCACGGCCGCGCCCCACGCGTCCGCGCAGCTGGTGGAGCTGGGACAGGCCATAATTCTGGGCCTGGTCCACAATCAGGGTGTTGGCGTTCGAAATATCCAGGCCGGTTTCGACGATAGTGGTCGAGACCAGCACATCGAACTTGCGTTCCCAGAAGTCCACGATGATTTTTTCCAGGCGGGATTCGCTCATGCGCCCGTGGGCCACCGCGATGCGGGCCTCGGGGACGAGTTTTTGAATCTCGTTGGCGGTCTCTTCGATGGTTGAGACCCGGTTGTGCACCACAAAGACCTGCCCCTCGCGCATGAGTTCGCGGCGGATGGCGGCGGTAATCTGCTTGTCGGTGCGGGGCCCGACGAAGGTGAGGACGGGGTGGCGCTCCTCGGGCGGGGTGGACAGGGTGGACGTCTCGCGGATGCCGGTCAGCGACATTTCCAGGGTTCGCGGAATGGGGGTAGCGCTCATAGCCAGCACGTCCACGTTGGTGCGCATGGTCTTGAGCTTTTCCTTGTGCTCTACACCGAAGCGCTGCTCCTCGTCGATAATGACCAGGCCCAGGTCCTTCCAGTCCACCGACTCGGAGAGAATGCGGTGGGTGCCGACGACCAGGTCGACCGACCCGTTCTTAATGCCCTCAGCGATTTCAGCTGATTCCTTGGCCTTCTGGAAGCGGGAGAGCACCTTGATGGAGACCGGGAAGCCCGAGAAACGCTCGGTGAAGGTCTCGTAGTGCTGCTGGGCCAGCAGGGTGGTGGGGACGAGGACGGCCACCTGTTTGCCGTCCTGCACAGCTTTGAAGGCAGCACGTACCGCGATTTCGGTCTTGCCATAGCCCACATCGCCAGAGATCAGGCGGTCCATGGGGATTTCGCGCTCCATATCGGCCTTGACCTCGTTGATAGCCGAGAGCTGGTCGGGGGTTTCGTTGTAGGGGAAGGCTTCTTCCAGTTCCCGCTGCCAGGGGGTGTCGGGGCCGAAGGCGTGGCCACGGGAGGCCTGGCGGGCTGAGTAGAGTTTAATCAGGTCAGCAGCAATTTCCTTGACGGCCTTGCGGGCCTTTGACTTGCTCTTAGCCCAGTCGGAGCCACCCATCTTTGAGAGCACCGGGGCGTCACCGCCCACGTAGTTAGAGACCTGGTCTAGCTGGTCAGAGGGCACGAAGAGGCGGTCCTTGGGCCCGCCCCGCTTGGAGGGGGCATATTCCAGTACCAGGTATTCCTTCATGGGCTTAGGCTGCCCGGGCATGACGGTGGCCCCGGCAATGGGCCGCTGAATCAACTCAACGAACTGGCCGATACCGTGCTGTTCGTGCACCACGTAATCACCGGCTGACAGGCTCATGGGGTCAACCGCGTTCTTGCGGCGGCGCACCGGTAGCTTGCCGCTGCGCAGGTCGCGGGTGGCATAGGGGCTGGTTCGCCCCAGAATATCTGCCTCGGTCAGTAGACCCAGCTTTTCACCGTCCATCATGAAGCCGCGCCCCATGGAGGCGGTGGTCATCTCGATAATGCCCGGCTCAGGTAGACTCGTCAGGCTGTCCACGCGGGACGCCGGTATCTCGGCTTCCTGAAAAAGGTCAAGCAGGCGGGTGAGCGGGCCGGGCCCGTCTGTGACCACGGTAATCCGCCACCCGTCCTTTACCTTTTTCCCGACTTCGGTCAGCAGCTCGGTCACGTTGCCCGAGTAGGTGTGGGGGGCGCGGGCAGCCAGCTGGACCGAGTCAATCCCGTCGTCAATGGCATCATCGACGCCCAGGGCTGTCATAGCCCACCAGCCAAAGCCCTTGGCGAGGGCGGTTTCTCGCAGGGCGGCAATGGTGCGGAAGCTACCGGCGCTGAGCCCATCGGGGCCGTTGGCGCCCAGGTCGATGGGGGCGTCCGTTGTGTCGGTGACAGAATCCCAGGCAGCCAGCAGGAACTCCTCGTTGGTAGCAACCAGGTCGGTTGCGCGGGAGCGCACCTTTTCCGGCTCAATAATAAGCGGCAGGGACCCCGGAGGCAGGTGATCGAGCAGGGTCACCATATCGTCAACCAGCAGGGGAATCAGGGACTCCATGCCTTCAACGTAGATACCACCGGCAATTTTTTCGAGCATGGCGGCAGCGCCCGGGAAGGATCCCTTGAGGCGGGCTGCCCGGCTCATCACGCTGGGGGTAATCAGGAGTTCGCGACAGGGAGGGGCGAGCAGCTCGGCGGGGTGGTCTTTGCCGGGTAGAGTGCGCTGGTCAGCGACCGAGAACCAGCGGATATTCTCGACTTCGTCCCCAAAGAATTCGATACGGGCGGGGTGGGCTGCGGTCGGTGAGAAAATATCGATAATGCCGCCGCGCACGGCAAATTCTCCGCGCTTAGACACCAAATCAACGCGGGAATAGGCGGCCGATGCGAGAGATTTAATCAGGGCATCAAAGTCCTGTTCTTCGCCCACCCGCAGGGTGACCGGCTGCATTTTTTCCAGCCCAGCAACCAGGGGCTGCAGCACCGAGCGGATGGGGACCACCACGATACGAGGGGCGGACGCACCCCCCGCAGCGAGGGCACGCAAGACCGCTAGGCGCTGGCCCACGGTATCGCTTCGCGGGGAAAGGCGCTCATGGGGCAGGGTCTCCCAGGCTGGGAAGAGCTGGACCTGCCCAGGCTCTAGCACCGCCTCTAGGGCGGTGACGGTGTCCTCGGCTTCGCGGTCGGTAGCGGTTACCGCCAGCAGGACGGGCGGGGTCGGCTCGTTCTGGTCGGCAAGCTGCTGGGCTATGCCAGCAAGAAGAAAGGGCCTAGCCCCGTCAGGGGAGCCAATCAGAAATTCATCGAGGCGGGCTTTGGGGTCTGCACCTGCCTGGGTGATGATTGCGGTATAGCTGGGCTCGTGGACGAGGGCTTGGGCAAGGCCGCTCAGTGACATCTTCACTCCCCTGGGGTAAGGCCGACTGGTGCAGGCTCTATTATCCCATAGGCCCTACACCCCCGTAGCTTCATGGCTGGCAGGAACGTGAGGGGCCGAAATAATACGCGTAAAAATAACCACTGATACAGGTGTGATAAACACCAATACTATTTTTATATAAAACTTTTCTTGTCCCCATAAGTTACTACCGAGTAACCCGGTAATTTCCCCCAGGGCTACTCACCTGCCCGCGCTCCAGAGGAGTAATATGAGATGATCGGCAAAGCCCTCTGGTAGAACCCCACTCCTTTCGCACGGAGAACCAAACAGGCTTGGCCCCAACCCACGCACCACAACTTTTAGGGACTTAATGAAACGATTAGGGATACCCCTCTCTTCTGCCCTGCGCGCACCCAGCCGGCGCGTCGGCGTCCTTGCTCTGTGTGCTAGCACCACTCTTGCCCTAGCTGCCTGTGGCTCGTCGACCGAAAACGGAGCAGCCTCAGAAAGCGCATCCAGCAGTGCAGCAACCGCCGAAGCCACTAATAGTACTGGTGAAACCCTCACCGAAAACTTTGCAGGCTCCGAAGCTCTAGCCGAAGCCAGCGAAACTGCCGTAGACACCGAAGAGGTGCAAACAGCAGAACAGCTCTACAGCGATGTTCAGGGAGCCCTCGCGGGTATCGAGCCGGCAAGCACATCCACCACAGCAGAAGATACCTCAGAGGAGATAACCGGCGACACCGAAAACGTCCAGGCCACCGAAAATGCCGTCGAAAGCTACGTATCAGCCGAAACTACCTCACAGCTTGAAGCGGCAGCCACCGGCACAGCCCTTGACCAATACCTCGCCACAGCCACCGAGTATGCTCTTGCAGGCTGGCATGTAGAGGGCACCTCCACCGTGGTCGGCACCCCCCGTATCGCAGATGCAGACTATAAGGGGCAAGCCGCCAAAATTCTGGAAGTATGCCTGGACTCCTCCCACGTCAAGGTGCTCGATGCCAGGGGTAATACCCTTGGCGCCCCGCAGTTCACTCGCTCACTCAATATTTTTACCCTGGTAGAAGAAGGCGGGGCATGGAAAATTGCCTCCCATGACTTCCCCAATAACGCAGATTGCTAAACACCCATGAAGAAACCCTCACTATTGACTAAGATTGCTGTTGGCGTACTCACCCTGGGCGTCGGTGTCTCCCTTGCCCCTGGGGCAACTGCCTCCAACGAGTACCTAGCCGATGGCCTTACCAGCGAAACCGCAGCTGCCTCCTGCTGGGAGATTAAGCAAAAGGACCCTCAGGCGCAGTCCGGGGCCTACTGGCTTTGGACAGATCAGATGGATGCCCCAGCCCAGTTCTACTGTGACCAGGAAACCGATGGCGGTGGCTGGGTCCTGATTGGCCGTGGCCGTGAAGGCTGGAGCGAGGACTATGCCGGTAAGGGAGAGGCCCGCGAACTGGCGGCCAACCCTGATGGCACAGATGCTTTCTCTCCCGTCCAGCTCCCCTCGACCACCGTAGATGCCCTACTAGGTGGCAGAAAGGTACAGGACCTTGAAGAGGGAGTGCGCTTCTACCGGGCAAGTAACACACAAGGAACGACCTGGCAGAACATGTATGCCAAGCGTACCAAGACCGAGAACTGGTCCTGGACGCTCTCGGCCTACCACCCCTGGGAACAGGTCCGCTACGATAATGCCCCGGGAGTAGGTTTTGACCGTACCTACGCCAGCTCTGTTAACCGTATTTCCAATCACAACGACTTCTACCACGCCAACAACTTCTACGGGCGAAGCGACCAGTCCTGGAAGATTGGCTTTGCCTACGGCCGCTTCATCCAGGGTAGTGATAGCGCAACTTCCTACCTCTGGTCCCCCCGTCTGGCCGGGTACGCTATTCCCTTCACCCAGGTCTTTATCCGCCCCCGAATCACCCAGGCAGATTTGAACCTGGCCGATATTCCCGACAGCGGTACCGCAGCTAAAAGCCAGCCTGCCCTACCTTCTAGCTTCTCTTCCCGCGTCACCTGGCGCACCAGCGCTCACAGTGGCACCGGCAATACCGGCGAGCTCAACACCCGAGTTCAGGCCATCAACCAGCTGGGCGATACCGTCTACACCGGCGGCGACTTTGCCTTCGTTGAAAACGCCATCACGGGGGAGAAGGTAGAGCAGAAATTTATTGCGGGCTACAAGGTCAATACCGGCGAGCTGGTCCGCACCTTTACCCCTCAGCTCAACGGCCAGGTCAAGGCCATTGAGCCCCTGCCTAACGGCAAGCTGGCCGTAGGCGGGGAGTTCACCCAGGTCAATGGTCAGCCCTCGCGGGGCTTCGTCATCCTTGACCCTGTCACCGGTGCCACCGACACCTCCCTGGGCTGGGATATAGTAAACCGCAATGCCAGCGGTGTCTCCTTTATCAAGTCCATTACTGTTCAGGGTAACTATGTCTACATCGGTGGTAATTTCACCCATGTCAAAGGTGCCACCTCAAGCACCTACGCCTACTCTAAGAACGTAGCCCGCTTCCGCCTGAACGATAAGTCGGTGGACTGGTCCTGGCGCCCTACCACCAACGGTACCGTCAATGGCGTCTCTGCGAGCGAGGACGGTGTTGCTCTGGCTGGTTACTTCTCCACCGTCAATAACCAGCGTGCCTGGAAGCTGGCCTACCTGAACACCACCGACGGCGCCCTGGCCCAGCAGTGGGAGTGGACCCTGTCCCACCGCGCTTCTAACCCCAACCCCCGTGACGGCTTCCAGTTTGATGTGCAGGACGCCGGTACGACCGTCTGGACCGCCGGTGCAGAACACCTGGTAGCCCAGTACGACAAGGCCAACCTGAAGAACCGCCTAACCACCGCTATCACCAAGAGCGGTGGCGACTTCCAGGACCTATCGCTCGATAGCAACAACGTGCTGTACGCAGCCTGTCACTGCGGTGACTGGATCTACTCCGGGGCAAATACCTTCGACCAGCCCTGGACAGCTCCCACCTATAAAGGTGTTAACACTATCCGGCTCATTGCAGCTTTTGACGCTCAAACTGGTGAGATCCTGCCCCAGTTTAATCCCAACCTACGAGGTGCAAACGGCCACGGCATCTGGGCCTCCTTCACCGACTCCACCGGCACCCTCTGGGTAGGCGGCGACATCACCCGCTCCCTGGGCTACAACGGGGTTCAGCAGACTGTGGGTTTTGCCCGCTACGCACCTAGCGATTCAGTTGCACCTGCCACAGCCTCTAACCTGGCAGTAGTCACCGACGGCACCACCGACACGCTCACCTGGGATGGAGTCTCAGAGAGCGGCGTTACCTACCAAATTTTGCGCGACAACCGAGTCATTGCCTCTACCTCAGACACGAGCTACAAGGTGCCTGCCTCTGAAGATGCCCGCTACTTTGTACGCCTTGCAGATGCAGCCGGTAACCTCTCTGCCTCTACCCCGGTAGCTGTAGCCGCTAAGCCAGAGCCCGCCCCAGAGCCCACCACCGAGGCTCCGGCGGAGCCGACAGTTGAGCCCACCGCTGAGACTCCGGCAGAACCCACTGCTGAGCCTACGGCTAGCGAGAGTGTCAAACCCATTGAGGAAATTACCGAAGAGCCTGCTCCCCCGGTAGTTGAAGAGAACCCGGCCCCGGCTGAGCCCGTAGCACCGGCTGAGCCGGTCAAGCCTGCAGACCAGCAGGTTGTAGCCTCAGGCGATACCTGGGATGTGGCCTTCTGGCTGACTAACCAGTACGATACCACCTGGCGAAATACGGACTATTCCTATGACACCGCCCGCCAGTGGTATGTTGCCCCAACCTCTATCGGCTGGGGCCAGGCTTCACTGGCAACCCGCCTACGATTCCCCTTCTACTATCAACCCATGTCTATGTTCCTACGCAAGGAACTAGAGCTAAGCCCGCAGGATCACCAGCAGCTAGTTCTTACCACCTACGCAGATGACGGCATGGCTATCTACGTCAATGGTCAGGAGGTCAGCCGCTCCAACCTGATGGCAGGTGCGGCTGCCAATACTCCAGCCCAAATATCAATGCCCTACTCACTAGCTAAGGCAAGCCCCATCACTGTGGTTGTTCCTGCCAGCCAGCTCAACCAGGGCAAGAATGTTATTGCTGTTGAGGTTCATTCCAACCGTAGGTATGGAAGCGCAACCTTCGATATGGAGGCAGTAATACGCCAGGGGTAAGATCTAGCCCTTCCATCACTAGCTAGCCTGTGGCCTATGCTCCCCCAAAGCAGGGCCACAGGCTTTCTTAGGCTGCCTTAAGGAAGCCTAGCTGGAGAAGAGCCCCCCGGTAGGCCAGCCTGGAGGTAAGGCTAGGGAGGGGTTGTGGGCTAGTTTTCACCTATTACAGGCCTGGCCCTTCACCTAAAATTAAAGACCCGGACTTTAACACACATAGTTTAGTTAAGGAATAGCTAGAGTTTATGATGAGCACGCGCGCTGTAGCCCCTCGCGGGTTTAGGGAAACACTGAAACAGCTCAACTCTGCCCAAAAGTCTGGGGCTGGAGTGCCCGCCTATACCCGCTGGGTCAACCGCCGTGTTGCCCGCATTTTCGCTGCGGCTGCGGTCAAGGTTGGCCTTGGCCCCAACGGGGTTACAGCGCTGAGCGCCAGTGTTTCTGTGCTGGGTATGCTCTTGATAATTTTCTTTCCGCCTACGCCCTTGCTCGGCCTGGGAGGGGCTCTGCTCTTTGCCTTGGGCTATGCCCTGGATTCGGCGGACGGCCAGGTTGCTCGTGTGACCGGGGCGTCCTCCCCTGCCGGTGAGTGGCTTGACCATGTGGTTGATGCTATGCGCACCCCTGCCATGCATCTTACGATTCTGGTGGGCTTTATCAAGTACCCGTGGGCTTTCCCCTTGACCGGTTGGCAGCTCTGGTGGCTCCCTCTTGCTTTTACTGTGCTGGTTACTGGGCATTTTATGAGCCAGATTCTGGCTGAACAGCTGCGCAATAATCGGGGTACCGCTGCCCCGGCTACCGGAGGAACCCTCCGTTCTTTCGTGAATCTGCATATGGACGCCGGTACCTTCTGCTGGATTTTTATTTTCTGGGGTACCGGGCTTGGCTTTGTGCTGGTCTACGGCCTGCTCTTTGCAGCCAATGCGGCCACTGTCTTGCTCTCTATGCGTCGTAAGTTCCTTACTCTCGCTCAGCCGGCAGGTGCCTAATGCAGAGTGTATCCGTCATTATCGCGACCAACGGTAAGCGCCCCGAGTTGCTGCGCACCGCGGTAGCTTCAATTTTCGAGCAGACCTACACCGGCCCGGTTGAGGTGCTGGTGGTCTTTGACTACGTTGAGATTGACCCGCTCACCGACGTCCCCGTCCCGGAAAATCGCTCCCTGCGCACTATCCTCAATACCCGCCCCCAGGGTCTAGCCGGTGGCCGTAACACCGGTATTGAGGCCGCTGCGGGCGAGATACTGGGGTTCTGCGATGACGACGACTATTGGCTGCCGACCAAGCTGGCCGACCAGTTAGAGCTCTGGCGGCGCGCCCCGCAGGCAGTTGCGATTTCTTCGGGTATCCGGGTGCGTTCCGGCGGTAAAGATATTGACCGTTTAGCTCCTACCCGAGCCACCTTCGCTGATTTTCTCCGCTCCCGCATTACCGAGATTCATCCTTCGGCTATGCTCTACCGCCGCTCAGATTTGCTAGGACGCGTGGGGCTCGTTGACGAGGACCTTCCGGCTGCCTACGGTGAGGACTACGACCTGCTCCTGCGCGCCACTAAGTTCGGGGATATCTACTCGGTCGAAAAGCCGCTGGTCCTGATTCTCTGGGATCGTCCCTCCTTCTTTGCCGGTAAGTGGGAGAACATGGCTGCGGGTCTCACCTATCTGCTCCGCAAGTTCCCCGAGTTTGAAAGCGCCCCCAAGGGTCTAGCCCGTATCTCAGGGCAGATTGCTTTTATTCACGCTGCACTGGGGAACAAGAAGCTGGCCTTGGACTACGCGCGCGCTACCCTGCGCCGTGACCCGGCCCAGCTACGTGCCTGGGCTGCGCTGCCTGTTGCCCTGGGGCTAGTGAGCCCTTCTGCCCTGCTGGCTGCTGTCAACAAGACCGGCCGAGGCCTCTAACCCCATGGCCCTTCTTACCCCCACTCACCGCCACAACCGGTTTTTAACCGCGGTTGCCCCCACCGCCGGGGCTCCCCTACCGGCCTGGCCTATTCTGGTTCTGCTCTATGGCTTCCCCCTGGTGTGGGCTATGGGCATGATGCAGTTCGCTCCCACTCTGCTGGCTGCTGCCATGATTGTGCTCATGGTCATGCACCGTCATGTGCTGGTGCACTCCACCATGTGGATCTGGTTTGCCCTCATGTTCTGGGGGCTCATCTGTATCGTCTCGGTCGATACCGCTTCAGAGTTCCTGGGCTGGTTCCAGCGCTACATGAATATCTTTAACGTGGGTATCTACACGCTCTACTTCTTCAATGCCCGCGAGCGCATTCCCAACCACCTTATGCTCGGTGGGCTGCTGACGATTTGGTTCACTGTGGTGATTTTGGGGTACTTGGCCTTGGCTTTCCCCGATTTCCGTCTGCCGACCCCGATGAGTTTCATTCTGCCGGGGGCCCTGCTTAATAACGAGCTGGTGAAGGACTATGTGCTTCCGCCCATGGCTGAGGTGCAGTGGCCCTGGGGGGCTGAGGTGGCTTATATCCGTCCGTCCGCGCCCTTCCCCTACGCTAACTCTTGGGGCCTGGCTTATGCCCTGCTGACCCCGGTGGTGTTTGCGGTGATGACCGGTGTGCACTCGAAGAAGATTCAGCTGGGGCTGGGTTTTGCGGTGGCCCTGTCGCTGGTGCCTGCTGTGGCTACCTCTAACCGGGGTATGTTCATTGGCCTGGGGTCAGCTTTTGCCTATGTGCTCTTCCGGCTCTTACTCAAGGGGGACTGGCGGGCGCTGGGTATCGGTGCGGTACTGGGCGTTGGCGTGGTGACCTACCTGCTGGTTTCTGGCGCTGTGGGCGATATTTTGGGCCGCCAGGAGTACTCTGATTCCACCGGCGGCCGTGCCTCTCTCTACGAGCTGACCTTTGAATACACCCTGCGCTCCCCCCTGGTGGGCTACGGTACCTCGAAGATGGCCGATAGCGTGGGTGTGTCGATGGGTACCCAGGGCCAGGTCTGGGCGCTGATGTTCTGCTTTGGTTTCGTGGGCTTGGGGCTTTTTCTGCTCTATGTGGTTTCGGTTCTGATTAACACCTGGAATATCGCCTCGATTACCGGCATGTGGGTGCACTCGGTCACTGTGTCTGCTCTGGCTGTCGTTTTCTTCTACTCTTTTGACGTGATCCAGTTGACCGTCCTGATGCTGTCGGTGGCGCTGATGATGCGCTCTCGTATGTACGGGGAGGGTTTGTGATGGCTCGTTCTCTTGCTCGGAGCGGGGCTTTCTCCTCCCTCTATGTGATGTACGGTTCTGCCGCTGCTTTCCTGGCGACCCTGCTTGTTTCTAACGGGGTGGGCGAGGCTGGGGCCGGGGCCTTCTTCCAGGTCATGGCTTTCTTCGCGATTGCCACGTCTCTCTGCGTATTCGGTGCCGACACCGGCCTGGTGCGTACCATGAGTGCCCAGCGCGCTGTGGGGCGCTACTCTAGCCTGCCGCAGCTGATGCGTTTTGCTTTCGGGCCGGCCACCGTCATTGCCCTGGTGCTGGCTGTAGCCGCCCTGCTCTGGGCGCTACCGGCTGTGACCCCGAAGCTGGGGGCGGACGTCCGCGCCGCAGTTCTCGTGTCAGCCCCCTTTGTGGTGGTGGCGGCCTGGATGACCCTGTGTTTTGGTGCCCTGCGCGGGCTGGGGCACACGGTTGAGTTCACCTTCTTGCAGTCAGCCCTGTTGCCGACCTTGCGCATCGGTGCGGTCTTACTGGCGGTGGCCTTCTCGGGAGCTATTGCCTACCTGGCACTTGCCTGGGCTGTGCCCCTTCTGGTGGTTTTTGTGGTGGCAGCGCTCTGGGTACGAAAATATATGCCCCAGCAGGAGGACGTGCCCAGCTACCCGGCTCGTCACCTTGCGGTTGAGCAGGTACCCCCTACCGCTGTGGCGGCTCCCGAGTCGGCCCGTTCTTTCTGGGCTTTTAGCTCGGCTCGTGGCGTATCGGCTATGGTCGAAGCGGTGCTGGAGTGGGTTGATGTGCTGCTCATCGGTCTCTTCTTGGGGCCCGCTGCTAGCGGTATCTACGGTGCTGTCAATCGCTGTGTGCGGGTGGGTGCTATGGTTGAGCACACCGCTCGGGTGGTTACCGGCCCCGATATCTCAGCGGCTATCGCTACCGGCGACCAGCCCCGGGCCCGCCAGATTTTTGTCTCAGCTACCCGTATTCTGATTGCTGTCGGCTGGCCTTTCTTCATTACGCTTGCCGCCTTTGGGCCGGTTCTCTTGGGTTTCTTCGGTGAGGGCTTTACCGCCGGTGCCCCGCTCTTCTTTATCATTGGGGCGGCGATGCTGGTGCAGATGGCGGCCGGTGGTGTGCAGTCGGTTCTGCTGATGAGCGGACGCGCCCGCTGGCAGCTCTACAACAAGCTTGCGGCTTTGCTGGTGGCGCTTGTGCTGAACCTGGCCCTCATCCCCCTCTGGGGGCTTGCCGGGGCAGCAACAGCCTGGGCTGCAGCCGTCCTCACCGACTGCGGCCTGGCTACGGCCCAGGTCTATGGCAAGCTGGGCATCCGCCCCCGTCTCACCGAGGTCCTGCCAATTATGGCTCTTGCAGCCCTTACACCGGGTGCGGGGGCAGCCGCGATTATTACCCTCTGGGGGCAGAGCTTCGTAGCTCTAGCCGTCTACGCGCTACTCCTTGTCCCCCTCTACTTAGCCCTGATTTACCGCTTCCGCCGAGCAGTCGGTCTTGAAGCTCTCGTCGCATCGATCACTCGCAAACTTCGCCGCTAGGCCCATACACTCCTAGGGAAGGAACACACATGGAACGCTCCTCACGAGCCAGAGCCAACGACCAGCAAGCTACCCCCATTTCGCTGGGGGCCGCCGTCCGCCGCATCCTGCGCCACAAAAACGTTGTGCTCATCAGCTCCCTCGTCTTCGCTGCCCTGGGTGCAGTCGCCGGCCTAGCCCTGCCCCACTCTTATGAGTCCAAGGCCGTCATCAATGTCACCCAGCCCAGCGCCAGCGCCGGTGGCCTGCGTGCTGCCCTCAACTCCATCGACATGGACACCGAAGAAGCCATCGCCTCTTCCAGGGTGGTTCTGCAGGCCGCAGCTGACGAGCTGGGTATGGACGTAGCCGACCTCAAAGACCAGGTCACCGCAGCGGGGCACTCCAATAGCACTATCCTCGATATCATCGTCAATGCCAAGGACCCCAAGGAGGCAGCAGATATCGCCAACACCGTTGCCCGCGCCTACCTGGCCCACCGCTCAGACACCCTGCGTGCCAGCCGAGAAGAGACCCGAAAGAACATCGACACTGTCTCTAACGGCATGGATAAGGCCCTCGTTGACCAGGCAATTCTGGCCCTAGAAGCAGCCTCTACCGACAGCGGTACCATCATTTCAGAGGCCCAGGTACCCGACGCCCCCTCAAACTTTAGCCTGGCACAGACCATCTTCATCGGTGGCGCTATGGGCCTGCTCATCGGCATCTTCGCAGCTTACGTTGTAGACCGCACTCACCGCACCCTGGGCTACTCAGAGCGCCTCTCAGAAATCTCAGGGGCCCCCGTCTCCATCATTGCCCGCGGCAACGAAAAGGAATCAGCAACCCAGCTGTTGCGCCGTATCGGCGTAGCAGACGGCCGCCTCAAGAACGCCGATCTGCGCGGTATCACTATCTTCTCCCCCACCCCCCGCACAGCAGCCTCGCTGACCTCCCTGCTCACCGGCGTCCTCACCGACAGCAACTACAGCATCGCCGACGCCGCTACCTTCAATGCCCTGGGCCTAGAGAACCTCAAGGACCATATCAAGCAGAACTCCCCCGTCATCATCGATGCCCCCGCGTCTGCCTCACCCTCAAAGGTCCTGCTTGCCGCCGACCATACCCGTGTGTTGCTGCTGCCCTTTACCTCAAAGAGCACCGTCAAGAGCGCCCAGCGACTCTTCGACGAGCTCACCCCGTCCAGCTCCACCCAGGTCATCCCCGTCTACTTCGACGCACCCACCCAGAAATAAGCAGCCATGAAAGTACTCCTCACCGCAAGCGCTGGCGGCCACCTGGCCCAGCTCATTGCCCTCGATAAATTCTGGAAAGAACACGACCGTGCCTGGGCCACCTTCGAGCTGCCCGAAGTTAAAGCTGCTCTAGAGGGCGAGCGCACCTACTGGGTGCACTTCCCCACCACCCGCAACATTCCCAACGCTATTCGCAATATCGGGGTAGCCTGGCGGGTGCTCCGCAAGGAGCGGCCTGATGCGGTGGTCTCCACCGGAGCCGCGGTTGCTGTGCCCTTCTTTATCATCGCTAAGCTGCTGGGTATCAAGACCGTTTTTATCGAGGCCTACGACCGCATTACCATGCCCACCCTCAGCGGCCGCATGTGCTACCCCATGAGCGACCTCTTTGTGGTGCAGTGGGATGAGCAGAAAAAGACCTTCCCCGAAGCCGTCAATATCGGCCATATCCTTTAGGAGGCTGCCATGATAGAAATACCTCGCCCCGATGTCGCCCCGGCTAAGGCCTACGATCTGGTGGTGTCTCTGGGCACCGACCATCACCACTTTGGCCGGCTGATTCAGTGGGTTGATGCTTACCTGGCAGATCGGCCAGAGGTTACTGCCCTGGTACAGCATGGTTTCACCGCTCCTCCCCAGCATGCGGACGCCGTCGAGCGCATGCCCCGGGCCGACCTGCTCGACCTTTACCGGACTGCCAAGGTGGTGCTGGTTCAAGGTGGCCCGGGCTCAATTCTCGATGCCCGTGAGGTCGGGGCTATTCCCCTGGCTGTGCCGCGTGTGGCTGAGTTCGATGAGGTCGTTGATAACCACCAGGTCGAGTTCTCCCGGGTCATGGAGACCCACGGTGAGGCTATCGTTGTTACCAGCCCCGAAGACCTGAGAAACAAGCTGGACGCGGCCTTTGCCGACCCCGGTTCGCTCCGGGGCACCTACCGGGTGCCCGGTAGCGACCAGGCCTCAGATAACCTCTCAGCCGAACTAGAGGCGCTGGGCACAGCCTATAACAGCGGTTTCATCCGCCGGACCGCCCAGATTATTGCCGGATTGCGTTCTCAGTAAGCAAGGCTGCTCCGCGCTTTCGCGCCCCTCAAGCACACCCCGTAGAATAGGGCACGATACCTTTATCACCGCCCCTGAAAGAGAGAGCCCATGGCTGTTCAGAGTTCAACCACTATCAACGCTTCTGTCGACAACGTCATCCGTGCCTTTGCCGATGAGAACTTCGCTCGCTTCGCCAGCGAAAAGGTCCGTATCTCCTTCGAGTCCTTCTCTGTTGATGGCGACCCCGCCGGCGCTTTCACCGCCACCACCGTGCGCGCTATCCCCGCAGACCGCATTCCCGATATGGCGAAGAAGCTCCCCGGCGTATCCAACGGTGTGACTGTTTCTCAGGTTGACCGTGTCTCAGCTCCCGCAGCAGACGGCTCCCGCACCGTAGTTTCTGAGGTGACCGTTAAGGGTATCCCCGTTACCGGTAATGCGACCCAGACCCTAACTCCCGCTGGCGAGACCACCGAGGTTAAGGTCGACGGCGAGGTCAAGTGCTCCATCCCCCTGGTTGGTAAGAAGATTGCTGCTGCCGCTGAGCCCCAGATTGGCCGTGTTTTCTCCGCCCTGGGTACCAGCGCCGAAGAGTACATTAAGGCTAACTACTAAGAGTCTCTAGATACCCAGGACGCCCCGCCCTCCGCTCCCCTTTCAAGGGGAAGGAGGGCGGGGCGTCCTTCGTTATGTCTGAGCTTCGCCCTAGGGCAGGAAGCAGTTATGCAGCAGCTACTACCGGGGTGTTGAGCGCTTCGAGGGCCGCCCGCAGCTTGGTGCTGGAGGTATGGGCGGTGTAGGGGAAGTAGACTACCTTCACGCCGACCTCAGCGAAGCGGTTTTCTAGGTCGATACCGCGCGGGGTGCCCTTCCAGTCGTCGCCCTTGAAGAAAGTATTGAAGCGCACCTGCTCCCAGGTTTCGAGCTTGTCGACCACGGTTTCAGCCCGGACTTCGTCGACAAAATCGATGTGGGAGACGATTTCCATACGTTCAGCCAGGGGCACGATGGGCTTACGGCCCTTGGTGAGTTCTAACATTTCGTCGGAGACCACTCCGGCGATGAGATAGTCACAGTTCCTCTTGGCCTGGCGCAGAATATTGAGGTGGCCGACGTGGAAAAGGTCGAAGGCGCCGGCGGCATAGCCGATGTTCATGGGTCCCCCAGGTGTGTGTGGGCGCGGTGCGAGCGCGCTAGTACGGGTGTGTTTGTCTTTTAACCCTACGTTAAGGTTCGGGGCAGGGTAAGGACGCAGCCGGGGGCACTTTGGGGGACACCCCAGGTCAGAGCGTGGTTGGGGGTAACAGGAAACCCACCCCCTTGTACCCAGCGGGCGGACGCTGGAGGTGGGTTCTGCGCACTGAGCTGGGATTTTATGCCGGGTTAGGCAGCTGCTTCTTTGGTGGCTTCTTCGGCTGCTACCCAGGAGAGCATGGCGCATTTCACGCGGGCTACGAACTTGGAGACGCCGGCGAAGGCGGCGGCATCGCCGAGGACCTCTTCGTCGGGCTCGATTTGGCCGCGGGAGCGGAGCATTTCGCGGAAGTCGTCGACGAGCTGCTGGAATTCCTGGGTGCTCATGCCGGGGGCCATTTCTGAGAGTACGGAGGCTGCGGCCATAGAGATGGAGCAGCCGTCGCCCTCCCAGGAGATGGAGTCGATGGTGTTCCCATCGTCGTTGAGGATGACCCGTAGGTTGATTTCGTCGCCGCAGGTGGGGTTGTACTGGTGGTTGGTTGCGGCGCGGGTTCCGTCCGCAGGGTCGATAAGGCCCTCGCCGGAGCGCTGCTTGGAGTGTTCCAGAATGATTTGCTGGTAGAGCTGTTCAAGGCCGCTCATAGTCGGTATCCTTCTTTCACGGTGTGGTGGCTAGTTGCGCTTATCTTTAGTCGGCGTAGCCGAAGTAGCGGCGCACCTTAGCGAGTTCTTCGATGAAGCGTTCTACATCGTCGGTGGTGTTGTAGATGTAGGCGCTGGCGCGGGTTGAGGCGGTGATGCCAAGAGCCCGGTGTAGGGGCTGGGCGCAGTGGTGGCCCACGCGCACGGCGATGCCTTTTTCGTCGAGAAGCTGGCCGACGTCGTGGGGGTGCACGCCTTCGACGTGTACCGAGGTGAGTCCGGCTCGGGGCTGGCCTGCTGCCGGGCCGATGAGGCGGACGCCGGGGATTGAGCTTACGCCGTCGGCAAGGAGCTGGCCGAGCTTGGATTCCCAGGCGTGGACCTGCTCCATACCCAGGTGCTGGAGGTAGCGTACGGCTTCGGCCCAGGCTACGGCCTGGGAGACCCGCTGGGTTCCTGCCTCGAATTTGATGGGGGCGGGCATCCATTCGGCTTCGGTCATGGTGACCTTGGTAATCATGGAGCCGCCGGTGAGGAAGGGGGGCATAGCTTCAAGCAGCTCATTTCGGCCGTAGAGGGCTCCGATACCGGTGGGAGCGAGCATCTTGTGGGCAGAGAAGGCTGCGAAGTCCACGCCGAGTTTTTTCACGTCAACGGGCATGTGGGGCACTGACTGGCAGGCATCCAGGACGGTGAGAGCCCCGACCTTTTGGGCGAGTGAGACCATGAAGTCAACGTCAGTAATAGAGCCTGCCACGTTCGAGACGTGGGTAAAGGCTAGCACACGGGTGCGGTCGGTGACGATAGACTCGGCAGCTTCGTAGTCGATGAGGCCCTCATCGGTGACGGGGATGTAGCGTAGGGTGGCGCCGGTACGGGCCGCCAGAATCTGCCAGGGAATGACGTTGGCGTGGTGTTCCTGCTCGGTGGTGACGATTTCATCGCCCTCCCCCAGCGCAAAGCGGGCGGCGGCGTCCCCACCGATTCCGGCGGATGCGTTGCCGAAGGAGTAGGTGAGCAGGTTGAGGGCTTCGGTGGCGTTGGAGGTCCAGACCAGCTCGTTCTCGGCGGCACCGACGAAGGAGGCGACGGTGCGGCGGGCATCCTCGAAGGCGTCGGTGGCGTCGACGGCGAGGGTGTGGGCGCCGCGGTGGACGGCTGAGTTCGCGCCGAGGTAGTAGTTGCGTTCGGCGTCGAGGACCTGGAGGGGGTTTTGGCTGGTGGCTCCGGTGTCGAGGTAGGCCAGGGGGTGCCCGTTGACCTGGCGGCTGAGGATGGGGTAGTCCTTGCGCAGGTCGGTGACGAGTTCGTTGGTGAGCTCTGCTCCGGCGGGGGTGCGGTAGCTGCTGGCCACTGTCTTTGCCTTTCCGTTGGGTACGCCTGGTATAACGGCATGTTTTTCTAGCCTATTCCCTGCCGGGCGGAATTGGTAGTTAGGGTACGCTATACAGCTTTCCTACCAGCCAGAAACCCCGCCGCCCGTCTTAGGAAGCTGCATGGTAGCGCTGTTGGGCAGCCAGCAGCCCCTCTTTAATTAGCATTTCGGTGGCGTCTGCTGCATTAGAAATGAGGAAGGGCAGATCCTTCTTCTCTGCGGTTGTAAAAGGCTTCAGCACAAAATCAGCGGTCTGCATCTGCCCCGGCGGGCGGCCAATACCCGTGCGCACCCGGTAGTAGTTCTTGGTCCCCAGAGCCTTGGTGATATCGCGCAGCCCGTTGTGGCCTCCCTCTCCCCCACCAATCTTTAGTTTGATGGAGTCAAAAGGAATATCGAGCTCATCGTGCACCACAATGATCTTTTCAGGGGCAATACCGTAGAACTGAGCCAGCGCAGATACAGGACCGCCCGATACGTTCATGTAGGTCAGGGGCTTAGCTAACACGACTTTCGCGCCCCCCACACCGAGGCGTCCTTCGAGAACCTGGGCACGGGCCTTGCCGTGCTTCTTGAAGTTGCCGCCAACGGTGTTCGCCAATTCATCGAGCACCATCTGCCCGATGTTGTGACGGGTTGCTGCGTACTCGGGGCCGGGGTTACCCAGACCTACGATCAGCCATGCATCTGACATATTTTCGCCTTTCCTACGGCGCAAGAATGCGGTAAGCATACAAAAAGTGTAGCGAGTCAAGAAGGCCCGCACCGTCATTGACTACGGTACGGGCCTTATAAAGGGATGAGATAGCTATAGAGCTTACTTAGCTTCGTCTACCTGAGCGTCAGCTTCTGCGCCCTCGGGAGCGTTTTCGCCTTCTTCGCCGGTCTCGGGTACGTCGAGTTCCTCGGGCTCTGAGATGTTGACAACCAGCAGTTCTACGTCTGCTACGAGGGTAACGCCGGCGGGCAGTTCAACGTCGGAAGCGTGAACGTGAGCGCCTGCTTCGCGGCCTTCGATGTTAACAACGAGAGCTTCGGGTGCCTTCAGGGCGTCTGCTTCAACGAGCAGGACGGTTTCTTCCTGGTTTGCAACGGCGCCAACGGCGGGCTCGCCTTCAACGTGTACGGGGACCTCGATTTCAACGCGCTCGCCACGCTTAACGGTCAGCAGGTCGATGTGCTGCAGTTCGGGGCGGATGGGGTGGCGCTGGATGTCCTTGATCATGGCCAGGTGTGAGTCACCTTCGATGTCCAGTTCGAGGATTGCGTTGGGGACGCGGGCTGCCAGGGTGGTTGCGTGACCGGGCAGTACGACGTGCTTGGGCTCTTCACCGTGGCCGTAGATGACGGCGGGGATGTCACCTGCCATACGGATGCGGCGGGCGTAGCCCTTACCGAAGTCGGTGCGGACAGTTGCGGAAATCTTGATGGTCTCTGACATGAGGGCCATCCTTTCTGTGGTTAGTTGTCGATGCGCCAAGTGGTGTAGTGAACTGGCGCCAGAAATCGCTTTCTAACCAGCCACCGTCAGTTCCGGACCTACCGGGGTTTCCCACCGGCATTCCACTGCCTTGGCTTGCTACCCGCCAAGCGGGCAACTGTTTAAGTATGCCCGATACGCGGGGGCTTAAGCAAGGAACGTAAGAACAATACATGCTCCCTCACGCTCAACTATCGGCCACAGGTATTTGGGTAGCCCATAAGAGAGCTGAGCATTTTCCCTTTGTAATCCTTATTATTCCATTGGACGCCCCAGGAATTCCAGTAAAGACCATGTACGCTATCGATCTAGGTAATCCGCCCCTAGGAGGCTGTTCCAGATTCTTTATTGGAGAAAATTTTTTCATGGTCTACTGCTTAAGGCTAGCCAGTAGATGATCCATGCGCCTTTTAACTACAGTAGGATAAAGATTTTCGCGCATAAACTCTAGAGCATTTTGAGATTTTTCGCTCAGCTCTTTAGGATGCTGACCAAGCTCAAGAATCTTTTTGACTATGGCCTCAGAATCCCCCTGAGGATAGGCCCATCCTAATCCTTTATCCACCAGGTGATTTAGAGTCTGGTTCTTGAAACCAATAATAGGAACCCCAGCGCCTAGAGCCTCAAAGTATGTCATCGAAGGATCCCCCTGAACATGAGGCAGTAACATCAAATCCACATTCTGTCGTACAAATGGTTCCCACTCTTCTTTATAGGACATAAAACCCTTGTACTCAAGATTGGGTGCAGCACCCCGAAGAATTTTTTCCCGGTCTTCACCATCGCCAAGCAAATAAATCCGGATGGCAGGGTTAGATTCATAAAGCAAATGTGAAACTTCTGCTAAATATTCAGAGCCCTTAATTTTAATAATGCGCCCAGAAAATGCCACCCGAAGAGAAGAGTCTAGGTTCTTGTTTTCATCCTGATATTTTTCAGGAACCTCAGAGACCCTATGATCATAGAAAACTATAGAATTAGAGTTGAACTTTCTATAGCTCTCGTAAGCAGCATCACCATTTGCCTGAAAACCAGCAACTCTACGAAGATTAGCCTTGAGAGCCAAATCTTCCTTGTAAGAACCAATAATAATTTTCATCTTCGATATCAGAGAACCTTGAAAATCCGTAAGTGCTAGATCAGTTTTAACACTTCTTGGGTTCTCAATGAGATAAAAGACCTTATCATTGAAACCTAGTACGGATGAAATCTCCCGATTGCACAAAGCATAAAATAAAGCCCCCTGGTTTTCAGCGTAAAATTCCTTCAGGTTTTTTTCACTAATTTTTCCAAGAATTTCATCAGGAATTTCCATTAAGTTTTTTACAACATGCTCTTCAGCAGGTATAACCCCTTGATGGGAAACCATTTGAACATCAGTATTAGAAGATTTATGAGAAATGTAATCAAAGTAGGCTTTATACCCCAAGACAGACCGTTCAGCAAGATAGAGCCTACCATTCCACTTATATAAGCAACCTGGATCCACAAAAACTAGTTTATTATTTTTCTCATCAAGAGAGAGAGAGAAGAAT